>JAEYYP010000226.1 GCA_023428425.1 Pseudomonadota bacterium | reverse complement strand
CACTATGGCAAGGTCGAAACCCTGCAGATCGGCAACGTTCGATACTTCGGCGGCGCTTCGATGGTGGGTGACCTGGACCGAGCCCTGATCCGCCAGAACGGATTCGATATCGAGGGCGAGCAGGGTCTCTTCCTCGATGATGAGAACGTTGACAAAGACAGGCATGGCGGGTCCGTGACGCTAGTGGAGGCCAAAGGGATAGCGCCTGAGCGGGTCGGGTCATTTAAAAAAGACATTCGGCTTTCGAAGCAAGCGGGTGTCGAGGGCTGGCGTTGCGAAGCGAGATCGGCAAGAAATCAGCGGGTTGAACCGTGAGCGAAGCCCTGCCACCCGCGATAGCCAGACGTGTGCCCTGCGAAGCCTGCGTGCTGCGTGGCAATCCCAGTTTCCGGGCCTTCACGCCCGAGGAACTGAGGTTCATTTCCGGGTTCAAGCGGGGAGAACTGGTGGCGGATGCCGGCTCGATGATCCTCAGCGAGGGATCGCACAGCGCGCAGCTGTTCACCCTGCTGTCGGGCTGGGCTTTCCGCTACAAGACGCTCGAGGATGGCAGGCGGCAGATCCTCAACTATCTGCTGCCGGGCGACCTGGTGGGCCTGCAGGGCTCGGTGATCGGCGAGATGCAGCATTCGGTCGAATCGCTCTCGCCCGTCGTGCTGTGCGTGTTCCAGCGCGACAGCCTGCCGACGCTGTTCAAGAACCATCCCGGGCTGGCGTTCGACATCACCTGGCTGGCGTCGCGCGAGGAGCGCATGCTGGACGAGAACCTGCTGAGCGTGGGGCGTCGTTCGGCAACGGAGCGCGCCGCGTACCTTATTGCCTTCATCTACCAGCGCGCGACGCGTGTCGGGCTGACGGAGGGAAAGCGGCTGCTGATCCCCATTTCGCAGCAGCACGTGGCCGATACGTTGGGGCTGTCGATCGTTCACACCAACAAAACGCTGAGAAAACTCTCCGACCGTAAGCTGATCAAATGGCATGGCCGGGCCTGCGAGGTGCTGGACGAGCCGGGATTGCGCGAGGTTGCCGGATGGGAAGGCCTGGGCGAACAGAAGCGCCCGCTGATCTGATGGGGGAAGCCGCATTGTCGCCATTGCGGGGTGGCAAGAGTGATATCGAGCGTTCAAGCAATCCCCGGCGGGGTCTGGCCGGGGCGGTTCATTCATGCAACCGAAGGCACGCCTGTCCATGACCGATATGGCCCAAAGCTCCGCCGTTCAAACGATCCGACCCGGTTCGGTGCGTCGGGTCGCAATCGTCTTGTCGATGATGCTGGTGCTGGTGGCCGCGGCAGCGTCGCTGTTCCTGGTGCGGACCGTCGACAACCAGCTGGTGGACATCGCCGACAACCACGTGGTACGCCGCCAGGCGAGCGAACTGATGCTCGCGGTGGTGGACGCCGAGACCGGTCAGCGCGGATACCTGCTGACGCGAGACCCCCGCTATCTCGACCCCTATGATCGCGCGGTGGCTTCGATCGACAGCACCTACCGCGAACTGTTGCGGATGGTCGGTGACAACTCGACCCAGCGCCCCCGCGTCGACCAGCTGGAGCCCGCGCTCGTGGCGAAGCGGGCCGAGATGGCGCGGACGATCGAGCTGATGTCGAGCGGCGACGCGGCAAGTGCGCTGGCGTTGCTTCGGTCGGACGAAGGGAAGGCGTTGATGGACACGATCCGCGCAACGCTGCGAGCCTTCAAAGCCGAAGAGGACACGAGGCTGGCGGAACGCAACCGCCAGATGGACGGGTACCGGCAGCTGCTGGTGGTGGCCATCCTTTCCGCGCTGGGGGCGGCGGCGATCCTCGCCTATGCGCTGTTCACCCGGGCACAGCAGCAGGTGGCGCGTCTGGCCCAGCGCGAAAACAGGCTGATCATCCTCAACGAAGAACTCGAGGCGCATGTGCGGGCGAGGACGGCCGAGGCCGAGGAAGCACGCGGCCGCGCCGAACGGGAACGGGCCCGGCTGGAGACGCTGCTGCAGGACACCAACCACCGGATCGGGAATTCGCTGGCGACGGTCTCGTCTCTGCTCGGTCTGCAACAGGCGCGATCCGGTTCCGAAGAGGTACGCGAAGCGCTCGAAGCGGCGCAGGGGCGGGTGCAGGCCATCGCCTCCGCCCATCGGCGGCTGCGGCTCGGCGACGACCTCGAGACCACGGACGCGGCGGATTTCCTGACAGCGGTGGTCGAGGACCTGAACACCACCGTGCCCGCGGACAAGCCGATCGTCTTCCACCGGGATCTTGCCACAATGGTGGTTGCGGCGCGCGATGCCACGACGCTCGGCATCGTGGTCAGCGAACTCGTCACCAACGCGGTGAAGCACGCGTTCGGGCCGGGACAAGGCGGCAGCATCTGGATCCGGTTCCTGCGCGGGGACGATGGAGTGCCCGAGATCCGGATCGAGGATGACGGGCAGGGCCTGCCGGAAGGCGGGGCAACCGGATCTGGCCTAGGCGCGGTGATCATCAAGCAACTCGCGCGGCAGTTTGGTGGCGCGGCGGACTATGCTGCGCGCGAGGGCGGGGGCACCGTGGTCAAGGTGACCCTGCCGAATCTCGCGGCGGACCGGCGCTGACGGAACCGCGGCCGGGGGAAGGCCGTTCGAGCTGCTGCGGGAGCATCGGCTTCCGGAGGGCAACATGCGGTTCATCGGGGTATTCAACAGCGATGGCGGGACGTTCCGGACGCTCGACATGGCCGCGTTCGTCAACGAGGCAACCAGCGTGTTCGCGGAAGCGGGACACAGCCTCGACTGCCGCGTCGTCAGCGGAGCGGACCTGATCGGCGCGCTCGATGCGGTGGCGCGCAGCGCCGATGCCGACGTGCTGCTGGCGGGGGGCGGCGACGGCACGATTTCCGCGGCGGCAGCGAGTTGCTTTCGTCACCAGAAACCACTGGCCGTGCTGCCGGCGGGGACCATGAACCTCTTTGCGCGATCGCTGGGTCTGCCGCTCGATCTGTCGGCGGCGCTGCGGGCACTGGCGGCGGGGCGAATCGGGCGGGTCGACATCGCGACGGCGAACGGCCGGCCGTTCGTGCACCAGTTCTCCGTCGGCATGCACTCGCGGCTGGTGCGGATCCGCGAGGAACTGCCGTATCGGAGCCGGATGGGGAAGATCGTGGCCAGCGTGCGCGCCATGACGGCGACGCTGTCGCGGCCGCTGATCTTCGACGCCGAAATCCGCACACCCGGCGGCATCGAGCACCGCCGCGCCACCGCCATCGCGATCAGCAACAACCTGTTGGGCGAGGGGCACGTGCCCTATGCCGAACAGGTGGACCAGGGGGTACTGGGCGTCTACGTGGTGCGGCCGATGCCGTCGACCGAGCTGGCGCGACTGGTGGTCTCGCTGCTGGTCGGGACCTGGAAGCACCATCCGCGGGTCTCTGAGCGGCGAGTGGAGCAGGTGACCCTCAGCTTTCCGCGGCGGAAGGCGTCGGCGCAGGCGGTGATCGACGGCGAGCTCGTCGCGCTGGACCGGCGCGTGGAGCTGAAAGTGCATCCGGGGGCGTTGCAGGCCATCCTGCCGATGGTGGAGGCCCCGACTGCCGAGGCGAGCAGCGAGGCGGCGTGAGGGTGGCGCCGCGCGGTTCAGGGAGGGTAGGGTCCGGGGACCATCCGAGAGATTCCCGCCATGTCCGACACCGTGCTCGACCGCTTCCTCCGCTACGTGACCATCGATACCCAGTCTGATGCCGGCTCGACGAGCCAGCCGTCGACGGACAAGCAGAAGAATCTGGGGCGCGTGCTGGTGGAGGAATTGCGCGCCATCGGGCTCAGCGACGCGCATCTCGACGAGCATGGCTATGTCTACGCGACGGTCCCGGCCAATACCGACAAGGCGGTGCCGGTCATCTGCTGGTGCTCGCATATGGACACAGCGCCGGACTTCACCGGCACGAACGTGAAGCCACAGATCGTGCATAACTACCAGGGTGGCGACATCCGGCTCCCCGGCGACTCCACGCGGGTGATCCGGGTAACCGAACACCCCGAGCTCGCCGCCCAGATCGGCAACGACATCGTCACGTCGGATGGCACGACGCTGCTCGGAGCGGACGACAAGGCCGGGCTCGCGGAGATCGTCACGGCGGCCGATATGCTGATGCGCGATCCGTCGATCCGGCACGGAGCGATCAAGTTGCTGCTGACGCCCGACGAGGAGATCGGGCGCGGCGTGGACAAGGCAGACCTCGGCAAGCTGGGCGCACAGTTCGGATACACCATCGATGGCGAGACCGCCGGCGATATCGAGGATGAGACCTTCTCGGCGGATGGAGTGGAGATTTCCATTGCCGGCGTGGCGATGCATCCGGGGTTCGCCAAGGGTCGGATGGAGAACGCGATCAAGATAGCCGGCGAGATCATTGCCCGGCTGCCCAAAGACCAGTCGCCAGAGACGACCGAGGGACGCGAAGGCTTCATCCATCCGGTGGGCGTGAGCGGCACCATGGCGGAGGCCCGGCTCGGCTTCATCATCCGCGACTTCGTGACCGCCGGGCTGCACGCCAAGGAGGCGCTGCTCGAAGGGATCGTCAAAGGGGTGATCTCTGGATATCCGGGGTCGACGTACACCTTCACCGTCAAGGAACAGTACCGCAACATGAAGGAGGTTCTGGACCGCAATCCGGAGATCGTCGAGAACGCCATCGAGGCGATCCGGCGGGCCGGGCTGACGCCGAAGCGCGGCTCGATCCGCGGCGGTACGGATGGGTCGCGGTTGAGCTTCATGGGGCTGCCGTGCCCGAACATCTTTGCAGGCGGCCATGCCTTTCACTCACCGCTCGAATGGGTGAGCCGGCAGGACATGGAGAAGGCAGTCGCCACGCTGGTGGAACTGGCCAAGGTCTGGGAGGAGAGGGCGTAGGCGAGCAAGCAACCTTGGGGACGCTGAGGTCGTCATCCCTGCGGGCAGTTACGTCGCCGTCGGCGAAGTTGTGGAGTTGGGTCCCTGCGTTCGCAGGGATGACACCTTGTAGTTGTGAGGGGACCTGTGGGCAAAAATGAACCCGCCCGGTTTTCGCCGGGCGGGACCGAAACTATCCGCGATGTAGGTGCCGTCTAGATGCTGGCGGCGCCGCCCTCGACGGGCTGCTGGCCAAGGCGGCGCAGGGCGTTCTCGATGGTCTTGAGGTCTTCCCCGTCGTCGCCATCGACGGCGGTCATGCCCTCGGTTGAACTGCGTTCCTTGGAGAGCGAATCCGCCTCCAGCTGACGCAGGATGATGACCTTTTCATCCTCGGGGATCATGTCGTCGGTGAGCAGGCTGACGATCTTTCGCTTGATATGTGTCATGCTCAAACTCCTGGAATTCCTGATTCCGTGGGGTCGTTGCTTCCCGCATCTCTTCAGCGGGTACCATCAACAACGGCCGAGCAGACCCTTGGTTGCCAACCCTGCTAGTCGAGCAGTTCATCGTCTGCGGGATGGCCGCCAGACTTGCTGAGCAGGAAGGCAGCCGCCAGAGCGCCCCCGACCGGGATGCCGATTTTCCGCATAAGCGACGATTGCAGCACGAGCGGCAGAGCCGTCAGGGCTGCCGTAGTGGCAAGAGCTGTCTTTTCCTGGGCATGACGTTTCTCGAGCGCCCGACGCCTCGCCATGCCCTCGATGAACGAGACCGTGGCCCAGATGACCAGCGCGATGAGAACGGCAATGAGCGCGATCACCAGCGGACCGACGATCGGTCCCCACGCAAGTGTGGCGGCGTTGTTGAGCGCAATGAGGACAAACGCGAGGCCGATCAACGCGAAAAGCGCCATCGCCGCCCAGGCGATGGCGTTCTTCTTTGCCCGGCCGACCAGCTCCTCGACCTCGATGCCGAGAATTGAGGCAAGTGGCAGCAGGAACTGCATGGCTAGCGACTGACAACCGCGAGGATGTAGCCGAGCGCGATCGCACCGGCGACAGCTGTCAGCGGCTTTTCGCGGATGGTATCCTTGATCTGGCGCTCGAGCTGATTGAACTCGTCCTGCGCGTCTTCAATGGCATTCTGGCCGGCCCTTGCGACGTTCTTTGCCTCGCGTTTGGCAAGCGACTGCGCTTCGTTGACCTTGTCCTCGGCGAGCCCGGCGAGTGTCTGCGCGATGGCCTTCATGTCCGCCTGCAGCTGGGAAATCTGTTCGCCCAGTTCATCTTCGCGCGAGGAGGCAGACGCTGCGGCGGCGCGAGCGGCCGCCGAAGCGCGGCGTGCGCCGTTGGATGCGCGGCGGGGGGTGCTTGCCGCCGAACGATTGGGGGCCATGTCGGTTGTGGTTGCCATGAGACGCTCCTGATTTATTTGCGTCGATAACGTGCTGAAGACCGACAAGTTCCACTGACGGGCGGCAGTTACTGCAACTCGACAGGGGGCGCAGTCGTATCGATTGCGCTGGTCAAGCAACGGGCGCGCCGGCCAAAATAAAGGGCCCCTGGTTCGGGCGCGAACCAGGGGCCGGGGCGAGCGACAGGGGGGCGACCTGGGCTCGCGGGGCTCAGAAGACCCTCATCAACACAAGTATGATGACGATCACGAGCACGACGCCAAGAATACCGGAGGGGAAAGCTCCCCAGGAGCGGGAGTAAGGCCAAGCCGGTATGGCGCCGATGAGAAGCAGAACAAGCAGGATGATGATGATAGTGCCGACAGACATTTGCTGCTCCTAGAGAATTGCCAGCAGCAGGGTGCCTGCCACGGCCAGAATGCCGACGGCGGGAACCAGTGCGGCGAACAATTCAGAAAAGTGGGTCTTGCCGTCGTAGCCTTCCGGCGACCAGGCGAACGCCGAGCGGCTCGCATGTTCCAGGTTGGCGATCTCGATCTGTGTCATCGCACTTTCCTCTGCAGGACCGGCGGTGGCCGGCGCGCCAATTGTGGCGCTTTCGGTCATTACAATGACGCGATCGTGCAGTTGGTTCCGCGATGACTTGAAGGTCGGCCGCTTTACTCTATGCGGACAACATCGACCGATTGCTTGGCGTGGTGCTGCCCGGAGGTTCGGAGCACGCCGACGATGGGCGAAACGTCCGAATAGTCGCGTCCATTGCCGATGGTGATGTGGTCGGGCCCGGCGAGCATGGCGTTGGTCGGGTCGAACTCGAGCCATCCGGCATGCTGTCCGCACCAGACGCGCACCCAGGCGTGCATGGCGTCGGCGCCCTCGAGGCGCGGCTTGCCCTTGGGCGGGATAGTGCGGAGGAAGCCCGAGACGTAGCCGGCCGGAATGCCGGCGCCGCGCAGGCCGGCAATCATCACATGAGCGAAGTCCTGGCAGACGCCGCGCTTGAGTCCAAAGGCCTCGACCGGCCCGGTATCCACGCGGGTGGCTTCCTTGTCGTACTTGAAGTCGCGGTGGATGGAGAGGCAGAGGTCGAGCGCGGCCGCCTGGATCGACTGCGTCCGGTCGATGGAGCGCTGGGCGTAGGCAGTGATGTCGGCGTCGAGGGGGACCCGAGGCGAGGCCGCGAGGAAATGGTGCGGGCTGTCCGGCCCGAGCGACCAGAGGGCGGCGATCTCCTGCTTCAGGCCGCCAAGCGCGGGAGAGAAATCGGCCGGGGCGTGGATGTCCTCGACCTGCACGCGCGCCGTTAGCCGGACGTCGAGATGATCGTGGTAGCCGGAGTAGGCGATGGTGGAAACGGTGTTGCCGAAGAAATCGGTGAAGGTGGTTTCCTGCTCGGGGCGTGGATCGAAGCGGACCGAGGAGGCAATGACGCGCTGCACCTTCGGGATGGACACAGGAGCCACCCGGACCAGGTGGCGATCGCCGTGCACCGAGGCCTCGTAATCGTAGTGCAACTCGAGCCGGACATCGTACAGCACGGGCCCGCCCCCCTCAGACGAAATACGCGTCGGCAATGAGATCGGCGAGCTCGCCGATTTCGATGCCGAGCCGGTTGAGGCGCGCCGTGCTCATGTCCTCGGGATCGGTCACGCGCAGGTCGGTGTGGAGCTGCAGCGCGTGCCGGGCGGCAGCGGACAGGTGGCCGTCCTCGATGCCGCCGGGGAGTTGCTCGATTTGCTCCCGCAGCTCGGCGATCTGAAAGCGGACGGAGCGCGGGTTGAGCGGGTCGAGGACCAGCAGGTCGACATAGGAATTGGCACCGGCGCTGACGGCGTAGCGGCGACGGTGGGTCATGACGCTGTCGCCGATCTCGAGCAGCATGTCGAGCGAGCCGTCGGGGGCCTCGGCCCGAGTCAGCCAGCCGACGATGCCGGCGATCTGGATGCCGCGTTCGAGGCGGCGGCCGATCTCGAGGAAGCGCCAGCCGGCGAAGCGGTACATGTTCTCGTGCACGAGGCCGGAGAAACCGGCGAGCTTGCGCAGCAGGACCGTCATGGCGCGCGTCGCATCGTCGCCCGCCTCGACGCGGGTGGCGAAATTGCGAGCCGTCTTGCGCAGGTCGGTGAGGGCCAGCCAGCCATCGGGCGAGAAGCGGTCGCGAATCTGCCCGGCGCTGTTGACCGCACTCTCGATGGCCGAGATCAGGCCGACAGGCAGCCCCTTGCTGGCGTCGACGCCGAGGCCTTCCAGATAGGCCCGCGTGTCCTTGAGGATGGGGACGTCGGGGTTGGAGACTTCGGCGAGGCGGGCGTTGTAGGCGCGCAGAATGCGGACCGTGGCCTCGCAGCGTTCGGTGTAGCGGCCCAGCCAGATCAGGTTGTCGGCAGCGCGGCTCGGCAGGCTGCCGGCGGAGACGCGGACGAGCTTGCCGCCTTCCTGCGCCATGAGCGAAACGCGCTCGACGGGCTTGTCGCTCACCACCCAGACATCGGCCGCCTGGCCGCCGCGCTGCATGGCGATCGCCGCGGTGTCGGAGGTGGAGCCGACGCGAGCGAAGCCGCCCGGCATGATGGTCCAGCCGTCGCGGGTGCGGGCCGCATAGACGCGCAGCGTGATCGGCCGCGGTTGAAGGGTACCGCCGACGTAAACCGGGGCCGTCGAAAGCCGTACCGGCTCCTGGCCGACGAAGCTGCCGCCGTCCTCGCTCAACTGGCGGAGAAGGTTGGCGCGCTGGACCTTTCCCAGATCATGCCCGAGCACGGTGCCCCTCGGGTCGTCGATGGCGAGGCCGGTGGAAAAGGCGGAGCCGACCATCATGGCATCGAAATTGTCCATGACGTGCCGGCGCTCGACCGACTGGCCGCACCACCACGTGGCGATGGTGGGCAGGATCAGCTCGTCGCCGGTGAGGGCGCGGCTGAGATTGGGCATGAAAGCGGCAAGCGCGCGGGTTTCGAGGATGCCGGAGCCGAGCGCGTTGACCATCGAGATCGAGCCCTGGCGCAGCGCCTCCGTCATGCCGGGCGTACCGATATGGCTGTCGGTCCTGAGTTCGAGCGGATCGGCGAAGCCCGCATCGAGACGGCGCCAGAGCACGCTGATCGGCTTGAGACCGGAGACGGTGCGGACCATCACCTGGCCATTGTCGACCACGAGGTCCTCGCCTTCGAGCAGCATGAAGCCGAGGTAGCGCGCGATGTAGGCGTGCTCGAAATAGGTTTCGTTGTGGATGCCGGGCGTGAGGATGCCGACGCGGCCTTCGCCATCGCGGGCGATGGCGTTCAGCGCATCACGGAAATCGCGGAAGAAGCCGGCGAGGCGATGCACGTGCAGCTTGCCGTAGATGTCCGAAAGGGCGCGGGTGGTGGCGACGCGGTTCTCGAGCGCGAAGCCGGCACCGGAGGGGGCCTGGGTACGGTCGCCGAGGACCCACCAGCCGCCATCGGGGCCGCGGCCGAGTTCGAAGGCGCAGAAGTGGAGGAAGTGCCCCGAGGCCGGCCTGATGCCAACCATGGGCCGAAGGAATTCCTCGTTGCGGGCGATGAGCTCGGGCGGCAGCAGGCCGCGGCGGACGAGGTCGTTTCCGCCATAGATATCGGCGACGATCTTTTCGAGCAGCTCGGCGCGCTGGGTCAGGCCGGCGGTGATGGTCTGCCACTCGGTCTCGTCGAGGATGAGGGGCAGGTGGGCGAGCGGCCAGGCGCGCTCCTTGCCCTCGGCGCCGTCATACTTGCGGTAGTAGACGCCGGCATCGCGGAGGTACTGATCGGCGCGCTCGAAGCGGGTGGCCATCTCTTCGTGGCCCAGCTCGTCGAGGCCCTGGATCAGGCCGGTCCAGGCCGGGCGGATGGCGCCATCGGGGCCGACCATTTCGTCCGGCACGCCGGGGATCAGGCGGTAATCGGCCACAAGGCTGGGGGCCCTGCGCTTCCTGGCCGACTGACGCTGATTCCGCTTTTCCATGGGGCACTAGCGAATATGGCAAGAGATCGGAATCGCAAGGGGGATTTCGGCTGAATGGTCAAAATCCCCTCGCGATTTGAGTTGGGCAGCTACACCGGCACGCGCAGGTCGAGGGTCAGCGGGAATTCGGCCGCCTGTTCGGCAGGGCGCGGCCAGAAGCCGCCCGGCGTGTGGTGGGCGGGGACGAAGCGGGCGAGGCGGCGGGCCTCGGCCTCGTTGCCGTTGACCGGGAAGGTGTCGTAGTTGCGGCCGCCCGGATGGGCAGTGTGGTAGGTGCAGCCTCCGATCGAGCGATCGGACCAGGTGTCGTAGATGTCGAAGGTGAGCGGCGAATTGACCGGCAGCACCGGGTGCATGCCGTTTGCCGGGTGCCACGCCTTGTAGCGGACGCCCGCCACGGACACGCCCGCTTCGCCGGTGGCCGTCATCGGTACTTCGCGCTGGTTGCAGGTGACGCGGTAGCGGCCTGGGTTGAGGCCCTCAAGCTTTACCTGAAGTCGTTCAACCGATGAATCAACGAAGCGCACGGTGCCGCCGATGGCGCCGGTTTCGCCCATGACGTGCCAGGGCTCGAGGGCCTGGTTCACGGTGAGCTTCATGCCCTCGTACTCGACCTCGCCGCAGAAGGGGAAGCGGAACTCGAGCTGGGCCGCGAACCACTCCGGGTCGAGGACGAAGCCGTGGGTCTTCAGGTCCGCGAGCACGTCCATGAAATCGGCCCAGACGAAGTGGGGCAGCATGAAGCGGTCATGGAGCGTGGTGCCCCAGCGGGTGAAGGTGCCATCCTTTGGCGCCTTCCAGAAGCGGGCGATGATGGCGCGCACCAGCAATTGCTGGGCGAGGTTCATGCGCGCGTTGGGCGGCATCTCGAAGCCGCGTAACTCGACAAGACCCAGGCGGCCGGTGGGGCCGTCGGGCGAATAGAGCTTGTCGATGCAGATTTCGGACCGGTGGGTGTTGCCGGTGACGTCGACAAGCAGGTTGCGGAAGAGGCGGTCGACGAGCCACGGCAGGGGCTGGACGCCTTCGCCCGGTGCGGGGACCTGGCGGAGGGCGATCTCGAGCTCGTACAGGCTGTCGTGGCGCGCTTCGTCGATGCGCGGGGCCTGCGAGGTCGGCCCGATGAAGAGGCCGGAGAACAGGTAGCTCAGCGACGGATGCTGCTGCCAGTGAAGGACGAGCGACTTCAGCAGGTCGGGGCGCCGGAGGAAGGGTGAGTCGCCGGGGGTGGCGCCGCCGACGACGACGTGATTGCCGCCGCCGGTGCCGGTATGCTTGCCGTCGATCATGAACTTGTCGGCGCCGAGGCGGGAGGCACGGGCCTCCTCATAGACGGCGGTCGTGGTGGCGACGCATTCCTCCCAGTTCGAGGCGGGATGGATGTTCACCTCGATGACGCCAGGATCAGGCGCGACGCGGATGACATTGAGGCGCGGATCGTAGGGCGGCGCGTAGCCCTCGACGTGGATTGGGAGGCCGAGGGTCTTCGCCGCTTCCTCGGAGGCGGCGATCAGCTCGAGGTAGTCCTCGACGGTCGAGCCGGGCGGCAGGAAGACGCAGAGGCGGCCCTCGCGCAGCTCGACGGTGATGGCGGTGCGGACGGTCGAGTCGATCTCGTCGAGCACCTGCTCGGTGATTTCCTGGTT
>JAEYYP010000223.1 GCA_023428425.1 Pseudomonadota bacterium | reverse complement strand
GCCACAGCCTCCAGCAGCTTCCCCGTCGCGCCCCACGTCACCTCGGCAGCGGGCCGGCCTGCTGCACGGACGCCGGCGCAGTAGAGGAGGAAGAACTGCGTGGCGACGACGTTCACCATCAGCAGGCTCAGCACGAGCCGTGCCTGCGACTGGGTGATGGGGCCGAGCGTGAAAATGCTTTCGAGCGGCGCCAGCCATATGGCGATCCCCAGCACCGCGACCAGCGCGACGCCGACAAGGCTCAGCAGGGCAAAGACGCTGTGGTAGGTGCGCAGCATACCTTCGTGGCGGCCGGACACCGCCTGCATCACCATCTCGTTCTTGGCGATGAAGGTGAAGCCGAAATCGCTGAGCGTCAGATAGATCGGTATGGCGGCGAGAACCAGCCAGCCGCCGTAGCGATCGGCTCCCCAGAACGCGATAAGCAGCGGCACGCTCGCCAGTTGCACGCCAACGGTGACGAGCTGGCTATAGGCCTGCGCGCCCATCGTGCTGCCGAGACGCCTTATGGAATAGGATTGAGCCATGGTTCAATCTCAGCCCGCCTGCAGGCATGCCCCCATGAGAAGTCGCCGGCCGATTGCGGACCGAAGCTGGAAAGCGTCCCGCGTCATGCCGCGCTCTCCCTGAGCGACAGAAGGTCGTCGGCCGCGGCCAGCACGTCGTCGACAGTAATGAGCGTCACCCCGCGCATATCGTGCAGGGGGCGGTTGACGCCGATATAGGGGTGCCACTTCCGCGGCGGGTTGTTGTCTCCGAACAGACCCACGCAAGGTACCCCAACCGCCGAGGCGAGATGCATCGGGCCTGAATCGTGACCGATGAAAAGGCAGGCCTCGCGCAGCGCTGCAGCGGATTGGCGTGGCTTGAGGCGGCCGCAGGCATTGACTGCGGTATGGGGCCATAGCCGGGCAATGTCATCGAAACGCTGCTGGTCCTCGACTGCCCCCACGCCCAGCAATCCGAGCCCGGGGTGAGCAGCCGCGAGGCGAGGTATCATTGCCTGCCAGTTCTCGAGGCCCCAGTCGTTCTTTGCAAGCTTGCCACCCATATTGATGGCAAGGAAAGGCCGTCCCCCGAAGGGCGCGATCATGGCATGGCCGACCGCGACTTCCTCGTCGTCCAGCCACAAATTCCAGTTCGCCGGGTCCTTGAGGTTGATCGGTCCGAGATCGGACAGGAGACGCCCCAGACGCTCGACCTCCGGCTCCATTTCGCCCGTCACCGGATCAATCCGAGAGGCCGCCACGCTGTGCGACTCCGGCACACCGATGATCTTCGGGAAGCCGCACGCCTTGAGGAAGAGATAGTCACGCCAGATGTTCACGTTGCTGCGCGCGGGCATCATGTAGATGACGGCATCAGCCTTCAGCGCGCGAAGCTGGCGCCAAAGCGCCAGCAGAGCCGAAACATCGCGTGTTCCGGCCGGATAGGCGATGGCGTCATGGACGAGCTTCTTGTTGCCGAGGACGACAAGCAGAGGCGCCGCTTGCGAAGAGACGGGGACATTGGTCAGAACGATGCGCTCGTGGTCAGGATAAAGCTCGGCGATCCTGTTGAAGAACGGAAGCGCGACGACGGTGTCGCCGAGGCTGCCCAACCGGTAGATTACAATCTTGCTCATCACCCCACCCCGGCAGTCTGTTCTCCAATTGCGCTCCCGAATGAGCCGGCGGCGCACGCTCGAAAGCAGGCGTCAGCCCTCCGGCTCCCTCTCGATCCTGGCAATCGTCCTGGTCGTGCGGCTCCCAGAAAGGAAGTCGAAGCGCACGCCCTCGCCACCATGGACGATGTTCGCAGCCGGTGGCCGGTCGCTCAGATCGTCTGTCGTCATCACCCGCGTCTCTTACCGACCGGGCGCGCAGGCTGGCCCACCACGACCG
Source organism: Pseudomonadota bacterium (assembly GCA_023428425.1). GTDB lineage: Bacteria > Pseudomonadota > Alphaproteobacteria > Rhizobiales > Devosiaceae > Devosia_A. The sequence continues at coordinate 2,956 of JAEYYP010000223.1, read as the reverse complement.
TATCGGCTTCCACATCGTGCAGAACCAACGACCGCACGCCAACGACAGCTCCCCGGCCAATGGTCACGCCGGGCATGATGAAGGACTGGGACGCGACCCAAGCCTCGTCGCCAATCACGATCGGCTTCTCGAATATGTCGAACGTCGTGGTCCGCTGGTCATGCGAACCGGTGCAGAGATAGGAATCCTGGGAAATACACACGTTGTTGCCGATGATGATCGGGCCGAGGGAATATAGGTCCACCCGCTGGCCGACCCAGCAATATTCGCCGACCTCGAGCTTCCACGGATACACGATGCGCACCGTCGGCTTGATCCGCGCCTTACGGCCGATCTTGGCGCCGAACGCCCGCAGCAGCCAACGCCGCCATCCATAAAGCATGGCCGGTGAGTATCGGAAAAGCGTCGCCTCGACGATCCACCACAAGGCGACGACATAACTCGGACGGCCGCGAAACCCGGGCGGGACCTTGAACCGGGAAAGGTCTTGGATCGCGTATTCGCGCAAGGCGTCAATCTCCTATCAAGAAGGCCGGTTGGTTCGGCGCGATGCGCTCGCTGCGTCCATAAGGGCGGCCTTGATGGCAATTCCGGCGCGGCCGATTTCGAAGCGATCAAGGAAAGCCTGCCGTCCGCGCTGCCCCATCTCTGCCTTCTGTGCCGGCGAAAGTTCGAGGAAACGCCGCAGCAGCCGAGTGATGCCCGGGACATCGTCGGTCTCGACCAGTCCGCCGCCTGAAGCATCGACTTCGCGCCAGATGTTCACCTTGTCGGTGATCAGCACGGGCTTGCCCGCCGCCATGCCTTCCGCCACCACGACTCCGAAATTCTCTTGGTGCGAGGGCAGCACGAACGCCTCGGCGTCACGGAAGGCGCCCCACTTCACGTCGCCCATCAACATGCCGGGCCAGTGGATGCGGCTGGACATACCGACCCGTGCGGACTGCGCCTCGAGATTGGCCTGCCAGCCCACGCGATCCGGACCGGCGATGACGAGATCGAGGTCGGGATGGTCTTTGGCGATCGCGGCGAAGGCGTCGATCAGCAGATCGCAGCCCTTCTTGGGGTGAATGCGGCTCAGATAGAGCAAATAGGGCCGGTCCCCGAGCGACGGCATGGCGGCGCGGAAGGCGGCGATCTGGGCTGCCCCGTCGCCGGGGACATCCGCTGTGCCGAAGCCGACCACCTTCTCCCTGACCTTGTAGGGACGGAACGACTGCCGGGCGAGCAGTTGCTCCTCCTCGGTCGTGAAGAGAACGGCATGGGCGCCGGACAGCAGCGGTCCCTCGCAGGCAAACCACATCGCCTGCTTGAAGGCCGTCTTGACCGGATAGGTCTTGTTGAACCACGGATCGAGCATGCCGTGGGAGAACACCACATACGGCAGTCGGGAGCCGACCAACGCCCAGCGCGCGCCCATGACCGAGTAGTTCCACAGCCCCTCGACCACTGCGACGTCGTAGTCGTCCTGGTGCGCGCGCAGCCACGGAACGAGGCGCGGCTCATAGCCATAGTGCCGCAGCGGATCGAAGCGCCGCCAGCCGCTGCGATCGACCGGGCGTCCGAGTGGATAGAGCGGAAGCGGGAAGGTCTTCACGAAAGGCGCCGCGGGGTCGTCGAGGCTGACCACCTCGGTGACGATCCCGTCGTCTGCCAGTTGCCGGGCCTGCTGCAACAAGCCTTCGATGGGGCCGCCCCCGCCCGGATTGACCGACTTGATGATACGCAGAACCTTCATACCTCGCCTTCCCCCTCTGTCGATGTTGCGGTCGCCTCAGGTCGCGTGCACCGGGCGCGCGGTCGATAGGGCCGATGTGAGGGTGGCGAGCAATTGGTCAGCGTCGGAGGTCGGCGGCGCCCCGTCCGCTCCCCAGGAGAACCAAAGAACCAGCGGCCGAATGCTCCCGCCCGCCGCTGGCGCATAGGAGAACCGAGTGCCCGGAAACGTTTCACCGAAGCCCCGGCAGTAGCTGGCGACGTCCGCCCCTTCGGCCGTCCCCTTGAGCACCGAAACGTCAAGCCGCCTGCCGCTCCCGTCGGTCGCGACGATGTGGCCAGCCTCGTCCCCCGGCTTCCAGGCGCTGGTGAAAGTGAAGTTCGACCGCTCCGGCAGGCCGGCCGTTCCCTGCCAGACATCAGCCACCAGCAGCCCGCGCCCTGGATAGAGTCTGACGGCGCGCGCGACTTTCAGGCCTTGCGGCGCATACCCGTCCTGCCAGCCAGCGACGGCCAGGGCGTCGTCGGCGAGAGGCAACCGGTAAGCATAGCCGCGCCGCCCGACCCGAAACGAGCTCCAGAACTCGATAGGCTCCGCGCCGACAAGGCATGGCCCGTTATGGCTCGCCGCCGATCGGGAAACGTCGCGGGCGGCCCCTTCGCTGTAGGTCGGCACCCCCGGATCGACGATGGTGCGAACCCCGTCGACCGACAGCTCGAACGAGAGGAAATCGGCATGGGCGTGGCCCGGATTGGCATCCGGCCCGCACGGCCCGTAGTCGAGCACGAGCCCATCGCCTCCTTGGGCAAGACGAGCATAACCCACTGCCGGACGCTCGATCTTCACCGGCGAAGCGGGCTGCGGCTCAATCGCGTCGGTCAGGTCGATGGCGCGCGGAGCCTCGCCAAGCCAGCTGTCATTGAAGAGCGCAACGTCACCGTCCGCATGGACGAAGACGTTCACCACCTTCTCCGCCGCCGTTGCCGTGCGCGCGACCGCCGTCGCGCTCTCGCCTCTCAGGACACCGCTGTCCCGAAGGACCCGGAGGTCGAGAAGCGACAGCAGATGGTACATCGGAGCGCGTTCCGCGTGCCCGCCGTCGGACAGGAACTGCTGCGCGATCGACCGCGCCACCTCGTCCAAAGGACCCTCGGCAAAGCGGCTGGGCGTGGCCAGTGCCGACTTCACCACCGCGAGGCACACGAAATTCTTGAACAGGTGATTGAACTGGAGGTCGCG
>JAEYYP010000427.1 GCA_023428425.1 Pseudomonadota bacterium | reverse complement strand
CCGTCGCCCGCTCGCTGGGGATCCTCGGCTCGGTCGATGCGAACCGCAACGACCTGCAGTCGGGCTGGGACACCGACCAGTTCCCCAACAATCCGGGCGAAATGGCGCTGGCCTTCTACCAGATCCTGAAGAATGGCGGGCTGGGCAATGGCGGCTTCAACTTCGACGCCAAGGTGCGCCGCCAGTCGATCGATCCGGCCGACCTGCTGCATGGCCATATCGGCGGCCTCGACGTGCTCGCCCGTGGCCTGAAGGGTGCGGCGGCAATGATCGAGGACGGTGCCTTCGACAAGGCGCAGGAGGCCCGCTACGCCGGCTGGCAGGAAAAGGGCGCCGCTGCGATGCTCAACGGCGAGCGCAGTCTTGAGCAGATCGCCCAGTGGGTCGAGGCTGAAAACATCAATCCGCAGCCGCGTTCCGGCCAGCAGGAATACCTCGAAAACCTCGTCAACCGCTTCGTCTGACGCATTCCCGAGGGCGGCGCCGCGGGTGCCGCCCTCTTTTCGACCGATTTATGCAATCGATCTCATAAACGGGAAACATAGTATTGTATTACTATTCGACCTGTGATTTGGTCGGCACCTCGGAAGGGAGGCCGGCGATGGAGACCAAGCGCAGAAGCGGCTCGACCGGCCGTGCCGTCGCCTCGGCAACGCGCCGCCAGCTGCCCGTGCGCACGCTCCAGTCGCAGGTGGTCGATGGCATCGGAGTCGGTATCATCGGCGGCGAGTTTCCGCCGGGGACGACGCTTCCGACCGACGCGGCGCTGCAGGAACGCTTCGGCGTCTCCCGCACCGTGCTGCGCGAGGCGCTCAAGGCCCTCGCCGCCAAGAACCTCATCACCTCGCGCGCCCGGATCGGCACCGTCGTTCTGCCGCGCCGCGAGTGGTCGCTGTTCGACCCGGACGTACTGAGCTGGCACTTCGAGACCGGACCCGATATCGCGTTCCTCCGCAGCCTCGCCGAGATCCGCATCGGGCTCGAGCTTGAATCCGTGGCGCTCGCCGCCAAACGCCGGACCGACGAGCAGCTGGCGCTGATGCGAGCGCATGTCGACGGCATGGCGGCCGCCGACAACACCGCCGATTTCGCCCGCAGCGACCTCGAGTTCCACCGCACGGTGGCCGAGGCGTCGGGCAATCCGTTCATGGCCTCGATCACCGGGCTGGTCGATCTGGTGCTGGCCACCGCCTTCACCATCAGTTCGCCCGTCGACGATGCCGACGCGCGCGATGTGACGGTGAACCACCACCGCCGCGTCGCCGAAGCCATCGGCGCGCGTGACGCGGACGCAGCACGCGCCGCCATGCGCGTGGTCATCATGGAGGGTTTCGACCGCGCCGCGGGCCGCATGGCGGCCGACTAGGAGGGGAAGCCAGGCGGGCGGAAAGACCTGCCGGCATCCGGGAGACACATTGCCAACCGGGGAGGATTGCGTTGGCACTACTTGAACTCGAAGGGGTGTCGAAGGACTTCGGCGCCATCCGCGCCTTGTCGGACGTCAGTTTCTCCATCGAGCCGGGCCAGGTGGTCGGGCTGATGGGCGACAACGGTGCCGGCAAGTCGACGCTCGTCAAGATCATCTCGGGCATCTACCAGCCGACGACCGGCGCGGTGAAGCTCGAAGGGGCGCCTGCCCATATCCACTCGCCCGGCGAGGCTCGCCGGCTCGGCATCGAGACAGTCTACCAGGACCTGGCGCTGGCCGACAACCTCACGGCGGCGGCCAACATCTACCTGGGCCGCGAGCTCAAGTTCAACGTCGGCCCGTTCCGCTTCCTGCGGCATCGCGCCATGAACGCGCGCGCCGCCGAGCTGTTCGCCGAGCTGAAGTCCGAGACGCGCGCCGACGACCTGGTGCGCCAGATGTCGGGCGGGCAGCGACAAGCCGTCGCCATCGCGCGCACCCGCCTTGCCGACGCCAAGCTGATCCTGATGGACGAGCCGACCGCCGCCATCTCGGTGCGCCAGGTCGCCGAGGTGCTCGGGCTCATCCACCGGCTCAAGGACGCGGGCATCGCAGTGATGCTGATTTCCCACCGCATGCCCGACGTGTTCGCCACCTGCGACCGCGTCATCGTCATGCGGCGCGGCACCAAGGTTGCCGACAAGCCGATCGCCAGTTCCTCGCCCGAGGAAGTCACGGCGCTCATCACCGGCGCGCGCGAGGCAGCATGATGGCCGACACAGTCCAGGGTTTTTCCAACGTCCGCCGCACCCGCTTCTGGCAGCGCGGCTTTCTCGCCAGCCAATCGGCCTATGTGCTGGTGGCGCTGGTGCTGCTCATCATCGTCATGAGCATGCTGTCGCCGCACTTCCTGACCGACGGCAACGTCAAGAACGTAGTGCGCAACTTCTCCTTCGTCGCCATCGCGACGCTCGGCATCACGCTGGTGATCATCACCGGTGGCATCGATCTCAGCGTCGGCTCCACCATGGCGCTCTCGGCGACGGTCTGCTCGCTGACCATGGCCGGGCTGAACGCGGCCGGTTTCTATCCCTTCCCCGGCTCGGCCTTCATCCTCTCGATGGGCGCCGGACTTGGTACCGCGCTGGTCATCGGGTTCTTCAACGGCTTCGCCGTCGCCAAGCTCAAGCTTGCGCCATTCGTCACCACGCTGGGCACACTGTCCATCGTGCGTGGCCTCACCTATGTGGCGACGCAGGGTCGCGGCGCGGCGCCCTCGGGGCCCGACAAGGAGATGTTCATCGCCGCCATGTCCGGCAACCTGGGTGGCGTCCCGGTGGGCTTCATCTACCTGATGGTCCTCGCCGCCGCGATGTGGCTGGCGCTGAATCACACTGCGTGGGGACGACACGTCTACGCCATCGGCTCCAACGAGTCCGCCGGCCGGCTGACCGGCGTGCCGGTCGACCGGGTGAAGATCCAGGTCTACATGCTCTGCGCGCTCGCGGCCGGCTTCAACGGCATCATGGTGTCGGGCTGGCTCGGCTCGGCCCCCGCCAACCTCGCCATGGCATACGAACTCACCATCATCGCGGCGGCCGTCATCGGCGGCGCCAACCTCGCGGGCGGCGTCGGCGGCGCGGCGGGCGCCATCATCGGTTGCGTGCTGATCGAGGTGATCCGCAACGGCCTCGTTCTGGCCCGCGTCGACCCATACTGGCAGCAGACTCTGGTCGGCTGCATCATCGTTGCAGCGGTCCTCGTCGACCGCTTCCGGTCTCTCCGTAACGGGTAACCCGAATAACCCGAGCGGATAGGTGTAGGGCGGAATTATCCGCCAAACAGGGAGCTTCCGGGCCACGTCCCGTGGAGCAATTGAGGAGGAAGACTATGACTATGCTGAAGACCCTGGCTCTCGCTGCCCTCGCGTCGGTGAGCCTGATGGGTGCCGTTCAGGCCCAGGAGACCTACAAGTTCGCCGTGGTCCCCAAGGCCATGAACAACCCGTTCTTCGATCTCACCCGCGATGGCTGCATGGCCGAAGCGGCAAAGCTCGGCAACGTCGAGTGCATCTATCAGGGCCCGGTCGAACATGAGCCGGCGACCCAGGCCCAGATCATCGATGACTTCATCACCCAGGGCGTCGATGGTCTCGCCATCTCGGTGTCCGACGCCGCTGCCGCCACGACCGTGATCGACAAGGCCGTCGCGGCCGGCATCGCCGTCATCACCTTCGACTCGGACGCCGATGGCTCGAAGCGCGTCGCCTATGTCGGCACCAACAACAAGGAGTTCGGTGTTGCCCTCGGCGAGGAACTGCTGAAGGCCGCGCCGAATGGCGGCACCTATGCCATCATCTCGGGCGGCGCCGCTTCGCCGAACCTGGCGCTGCGCGTCGATGGCGTCCGCGAGGCACTGGCCGGTTCGGCCTGGACGGAAGTCCCCGGCTCGCCGAGCTTCTCCAACGACGACGTTGCGCTGGCCGTGCAGCAGGCTGGCGACTTCGTGACCGCCAACCCCGACATCAAGGCCATCGTGCCGGTCGGCGGCTGGCCGATGTTCGCTCCGGATGGCTGGAAGAACTTCGTCGAGCCCAACAAGGCGAAGGTCGACTCGGGTGAACTGGCGCTCGTCGTCGCCGACACGCTGCCGATGCAGCTCGAGCTGCTGCGTGACGGCTATGCCCACGCGCTGGTCGGCCAGCGCCCCTACGAGATGGGCGAGGTTGCCATGCGCACCCTGCTCGCCATCAAGAAGGGCGAGACGGTCGACCAGATCATCTACACCGGCCTCGACCGCGTCACCAAGGACAACGTCGGCGACTTCCTGAAGTAAGGACGAAAGTCCGTAACAGGGCCGCCGCCTTCGGGTGGCGGCCCTTGTGTTTCTAGCTTGAGGTACGCTACTCAAGCGCATCACGAGGGGGAGAAACCGTCATGCCCACCATCCGCAACCCGATCCTGCCCGGCTTCAACCCGGACCCCTCGATTCTGCGCGTCGGCGACGACTACTACATCGCCACCTCCACCTTCGAGTGGTACCCGGGCGTGCAGATCCACCACAGCAAGGATCTCGCCAACTGGGCCCTCGTCACTCGCCCGCTCTCGCGGAAGTCGCAGCTCGACATGCGCGGCGACCCGGATTCGTGCGGTATCTGGGCGCCGTGCCTCAGCCATGACGGCGAGCAGTTCTTCCTCATCTACACCGACGTGAAGCGCAAGGACGGCTCGTTCAAGGACGCGCACAACTACCTCGTCACCGCGCCCTCGATCGAAGGGCCGTGGTCCGACCCGGTCTATATGAACTCCTCCGGCTTCGACCCCTCGCTGTTCCACGACGACGACGGCAGGAAGTGGTTCGTCAACATGCTGTGGGACCACCGCACAAGGCCGCTGCTCTTCGCCGGCATCGCGCTCCAGGAATACGACCACGCCCAGAAGAAGCTCGTCGGGCCGATCAGGAACATCTACCAGGGCACCGACCTCAAGCTCGTCGAGGGCCCGCACCTCTACAAGCGGAACGGCAAGGACGGGCGGCCCTGGTATTACCTGCTCACTGCCGAGGGCGGCACCGGCTACGAGCACGCCGTCACCTTCGCCCGCTCGCGCACCATCGACGGGCCGTACGAAACCCATCCGATCAAGCATGTGCTGACCGCCAAGGACACACCGCTCAACCCGGTGCAGCGCGCCGGCCATGGCGACATCGTCGATACGCCCGACGGCAAGACCTATCTCGTCCACCTCATGGGCCGCCCGACGACCCAGAAGCGCCGCTGCGTGCTCGGCCGCGAAACCGGCATCCAGGAAGCCTACTGGGGCGCCGATGACTGGCTGTGGGTGAAGAACGGCCCGGCCCCCTCGCTCGAGGTCGAAGTGCCGGGCCAGCGCGACGACACCGGCTACTGGGCCGAGCAGCGCTACCGCTTCGATACCCTGCACAAGGATTTCCAGTGGCTCCGCACGCCGGAGACCGAGCGCATCTTCCGCGTCGGTGACAACAAGCTGACTTTGATCGGCCGCGAGGCCATCGGGTCATGGTTCGAGCAGGCGCTGGTCGCCCGCCGCCAGACCCACTTCTCCTACGACGCGGAAGTGACGGTCGATTTCAGCCCGGTCGACGAGCGGCAGTTTGCCGGCCTCACCGGCTACTACAGCCGCTACAACTTCCACTACCTCACCGTCACCGCCCATTCGGACGGCAAGCGCGAACTGCTCGTCATGAGCTCGCTGGCCAGCCACCCGGACGGCAAGCTGACCTATCCCGCCGCCCCCGTGGCGCTGCCGCAGGATGGGCCGGTGCGGCTCAAGATCGAGATCCGCGGGCCGAAGCTGCAGTTCTTCTACGCCACGGGAACAGCCAGCACCGGCGGCAACTGGCAGCCGGTCGGCGGCACGCTCGACGCCTCGCTGCTGTCGGACGAGTGCGGCGGCCACGCCGAGCACGGCAGCTTCACCGGCGCCTTCGTCGGCATGGCCTGTTCCGACCTCAACGGCACGGCGAAAGAGGCGGTATTCACCGACTTCATCTACCGCCCGGTGCCGGACGCGACGGATCGGTACTGAACTACGGGTGCGGCCGGCCGGAAATGCTGGCGGCAACCGTTCCACTAATCTGTCATCCCTGCGAAAGCAGGCACGAAATCCGCGCTGGTGTTGGCGTGGGTCCCTGCTTACTCAGGGATGACACCTCAGCGAGCAACCCCGGCGGCGCGGCAGCACGGAAAGCAAGAACATGAAGATCGCAGTCACCGGCGGCACCGGATCGTGGGACCGTGGCGTCGGGCCGGTGGTGATCGCCGAGCTCGAGGCGCAGGGTCATACCGTCACCAACCTCGATCGGGCCGTGCCCGGCATCGAGCGCCCCGGCTTCATCAAGGTCGACCTGACCGACTATGGCGCCACCTTCGCGGCGCTGCACGGTCACGATGCGGTCGTGCAGCTGGCAGCGAACGGCGAGCCGGACTGGGATCACCTCTCGGGCGCCGCGCGCTTCCACGTCAACACGCTGATCGCCTACAACGTCTTCCAGGCCGCGGTGCATCTTGGCATCAAGCGCGTCGTCTGGGCCTCGTCGGAAACGGTGCTCGGTTTTCCCTTCACCATCCCTCCGACGCTGCTCCCCACCATCGACGAGGACCCGCCGATCCCGACCTCGTCCTACGGCATCTCAAAGGCCGTCACCGAGGATCTGGCGCGCCACATGGCGCGTGCCTACGGCACGACCTTCGTGGGCCTGAGATTCTCCAACATCTTCTACGACACCCCGGGCCACGTCACCGGCTATGACAGGCTGCCCAGGATCTGGGCCGACCCGATGAACAAGCGCTTCGACCTGTGGGCCTATGTCGATGCCCGCGATGTCGCCCAGTCCTGCGTCAAGTCGCTGACGGCCGACCTCACCGGGGCACCGGTGATGACGATCGCGGCAACCGACACGCTGATGACGCAGACCAACGAAGAGCTCCTCGCCATGGCTTTCCCCGGCTGCCAGCTCCGCCCCGGCACCGGTCCGCACGATACGCTGATCTCGATCGACACCGCGCGCAAGCTGATCGGCTACGAGCCGCAGTGGAGCTGGAGACAGATCCACCAACCGTGAGGGACGCGCGCAGCACCGCGACGCCGACCGCGCAATCGTGACTTGCGGATGCGGGGCGTCCGGCCCACATCTGACGCATGCGAATACTCGTTGCCGCACTCCTGCTCGTCGCCACCGCTGGTTCCGCCAGTGCTTACTGCGTCTCGGTCCCAGACGATCAGGCGAGCGCCTACGTTCGGAATGGGCTGAAGAAGACCATCTGCCTCAATGACGAACTGGCGGCCGATACGGCGCGGCAGAACTGGCAGGTCGAGGTGAACACCGCCCTCGGCAAGCTGGACCGCGACTTCGTCGACAGCAAGCTCAAGGCAATCCAGCCGGTCGTCATTCCCGATCCCCTGAAACCGGCCTGGCCGTAGCCTACGGGGGACGGGGCCGGGCAGACCGCACCGTCGGGACCAGCGTTCTCGCTCGGGGGCCGTTGCCGATGTCGAATTCGTCGGTCACGCTTCGACCAGTTGGCATCACCAACCCCGAGGATTGCCCGATGCGCTATCTCTGCCTCGTCCACACCGGACCAGACACCTTCACCGGCTTGTCCGAAGCCGACGGCCGCCAGCTCGATCGCGACTCGCTCGATTACGACAAGGAGCTTCTGGAAGCCGGGCACTTCATCGCCGCCGAGGCGCTGCAGGGCCCCGAGAACGCCGTGATCGTCAAGGTGCGCGATGGCCGGATGTCGACTACCGACGGGCCGTTTGCGGAAACCAAGGAACAGCTCGGCGGCTTCATCCTCATCGAAGCCCGCGACATGAACGAGGCCATCCGCCTCGCCGCCGGCATTCCGATGGCTCGGTACGGCACTATCGAGGTGCGGCCGATCTACGCCATTCCTGACCCGGATCGTCCGTGATTGAGCTCGATGCGATCTGGCGGGCCGAGTCCGGCCGGGTCCTGGCGACACTGATCCGCCTTCTGCATGACTTCGACCGGGCCGAAGAGGCGTTGCACGACGCCTTCCTCGCAGCCTCGGAGCAGTGGCCGAAAACCGGCATGCCCGCCAATCCGCGTGCCTGGCTGGTGTCGGCCGGCCGGTTCAAGGCCATCGACAAGCTGCGGCGCCGGGCGAAGTTCGCCGACATCGCCCGCGAGATCGCCGCGACCGGCGAGGAAGCACACATGCCCGAGGATGCAGAGCCCATCGCCGACGATACGTTGCGGTTGATCTTCACCTGCTGCCATCCGGAAATCCCGGCCGACGGCCGCATCGCGCTCACGCTGCGCGAGGTGGCGGGCTTGACCACCGAGGAGATCGCCGCAGCGTTCCTGTCGAAGACGCCGGCCATGGCGCAGCGCATCGTGCGGGCCAAGAACCGCATCAGGGACCTGGCATTGCCGTATGCCGTACCCGATCCCGAGCAGCAGGCGGATCGGCTCGATGCCGTGTTGCACGTCATCTACCTCATCTTCAACGAGGGCTATTCGGCGAGCCATGGCGCCGCCGCGATCCGGACCGAGCTGTGCGCCGAAGCGATCCGGCTGTGCCGGCAACTGGTCGACCTGCAGCCCGCACCCGACGCGCTGGGCCTATTGGCGCTGCTCCTGCTGCAGGACGCGCGACGAAGCGCCCGCGTCGGGTCAGATGGCGATATCGTGCTGCTGGCCGACCAGGACCGTTCGCGTTGGAACCAGGCCCAGATCGCCGAGGGCATCGGGCTCGCCCGCCGGGCGTTCGCCCACCAGCCGGTGGCTGCCTACACCATCGAGGCGGCGATCGCGGCCTGTCACTGTGCGGCGGCCACCGCCGAGGATACCGACTGGGCCGAGATCGCCGCGCTCTACGATCTGCTGCTGATGGCCGAGGCCTCGCCGGTGGTGGAGCTCAACCGTGCCGTGGCGATCGCCATGCGGGATAGGCCGGCGGTCGGACTGTCCCTGGTCGATGCGCTGCTCGGCCGCGGCGAACTCGTCCGCTTCCGCTACGCCCACTCGACGAGGGCGGACCTGCTGCGCCGCCTCGGCCGCGACCCCGAGGCGCGACTGGCTTATGAGACGGCGCTCCAGTTGACCGAGCAGGAGGCCGAGCGGCGCTTCATCGAGGGTCGAATACGCGGACTGGCCGGCTAGGGGGGGCTTGCTCAACCCCTCGCCAGCCGTCCCTTGCCTTCCGGCAGCACACGGTGCGGCGGCTGGGCGCCATCGACGAAGGCGCGGATGTTGACGATGACCGTCTCGCCCATCTCGAGCCGCGCCTCGAGTGTCGCCGAGGCCATGTGGGCGGTGAGCACCACGCGGTTGGCGCGCGCCAGCGCCAGCAGGGCAGGGTTGACCGCCGGCTTGTTCTCGAAGACGTCGAGCGCGGCCCCCGACAGGTGCTCTGCCTCGATCTCGCCGATCAACGCCTTCTCGTCGATCAGTTCGGGGCGCGAGACGTTGACCACGAAGGCATCCTGCCGCATCGCCCGCAGCCTCGGGGCGCTCAGGATGTGCCGCGTCGTGGCATTGAGCGGCGTGTGCAGCGACACGATGTCGACTTCGGGGATCATCGCGTCGAGGTCGTCCCAGTAGCGGGCGCCCAGCGCCTCCTCGACCTGCGGCGGCCGGCGGTCGCGAGAGTAATAGTGAATGTTGAGCCCGAAGCTGCGCGCCCGGGTCGCCACGGCGGTGCCGATCCGTCCCATGCCGATGATGCCGAGAGCTTTGCCCCTGAGTCGCCTGCCGAGCATCCAGGTCGGCGACCATCCCGGCCATTCGCCGGTTCGCGGCAGCACGCCCGCACCCTCGACCAGCCGGCGCGGCAAGGCCAGCATCAGCATCATCGCCATGTCGGCGGTGTCCTCGGTCAGCACGGATGGCGTGTTGGTGACGGTGATGCCGGCGGCATAGGCCGCCTCTATGTCGATATTGTCGTAGCCGTTGCCGAACTGCGCGATCAGCCGGATCGAGCGGGGCAGCCGCGCGATCAGCCCCGCATCGAGCGGGTCGTTGATCGAGGAGACGAGCACATCCTGCCCCTCGGCGCATTCGAGCAGCGCCTCGGCGCTGAGTGAACCGTCGACCGGCTTGAAGGTAACGTCGAACAGATCGGCCATGCGCGCTTCGATCTGTCGCGGCAGCCTCCGGGTGACGAATATCCTGGGTCGGCTGAGGGTCAAATCCGGCGCCTTTCAGCGACCATTAAGGTCTTTTCCATAGTGATAGGAAAAAACCGCACCCCTGCAAAGCCATGTTCGAAATGCTGAGCTCCGCTGCCCCGTCCGGGCGCAAGAACGAGCGCGCCGTCAGAGCGCTTTCGGTTCTCGCGCTGACCCTCGTCCTGTGCGTCGCCGCGCCTGTCGCGCCCGCCTTTTCCGCGCCGACCAACCCCAGCGGTCTGCCGCTGCCGCGCTTCGTGACCACCCGCTCCACGCCGATCAATGTCCGGGTCGGCCCGGGCACCCGGTACGATGTCGCGTGGGTCTATGTGAAGGCCGGCACGCCGGTCGAGATCATCCAGGAGTTCGA
>JAEYYP010000432.1 GCA_023428425.1 Pseudomonadota bacterium | reverse complement strand
GGCTTACTGCGCGGCGGTCGCCAGCGCGGCGCGCACTTCCTGCTTCAGCGCCTTGGCGCGATCGCTGAGGTCAGCGTCGTCCTGCTTGAGCAGGAAGGCGTCGATGCCACCGCGATGCTCGACGGTGCGCAGGGCGTTGGCCGAGATGCGCAGCTTGACCGAGCGGCCGAGCACGTCCGACAGCAGCGAGACATTGAGCAGGTTGGGGAGGAAGCGGCGACGGGTACGGTTCACGGCGTGGGACACGCGGTTACCGGTCATGACGCCCTTACCGGTCAGTTCACAACGGCGAGACATTGAAGTGTTCCTGTTACAAAGGCCATCGCGGCGGGAAGTCCCGCACTTGAGGCGTGGATTCTGTTCTTGATTGTTGTGCGCGCCTCCATAGAGAAAGCAGTGCAGGCCGTCAAGTTGAGATGACCGTGAGTGCCTTGCCAGCGCCATGAGGCGAAGGCAACTTGGCCTATCGAGCGATTCGCGCCTCGCGCGCGGTGCGGTGAGGAAGATTTGTCGTGCTGAGCGCCCTGGTCCGGAAACCCGTTGGCACCCTGCTGGCCGCGCTGGCCCTGCTGGCAGCGCCTGCCGCCGCCGCGCCCATGCAGGCGGTGGCCGAATACACCGTCACCATGGGCGGCACGCAGATGGCTAATGTCGAGGTGGCGCTCGACGACGATGGGGCATCCTATCGGCTCGTCGGCAATGCCAAGATCACCGGCCTCGCGCGGCTGGTGGCTTCGGGTACGGCGAAGCTCCAATCGAGCGGCGCCTCGACCAGCACCGGATTGCGGTCGCAGCGCTTCGACCTGCTGACCCGCGCCAGCGGCGAGGATTTCACCGTCGCCATCACCTATGCCGGCGGCAAGGTGGATACGTTCAAGGTCAACCCGCCGATCATCAACAACATCGACCGGGTGGCGATCGAGCGGAAGCAGCTCGTCGGCAACATCAACGACATGGCCGCTGCCTTCGTCCTCAAGGGTGAGGCGCTCGATGCGAGCCTCTGCAACCGGCAGATGGAAATCTTCACCGGCGTCGAGCGCTTCAACCTCAAGCTGAGCTACGCCAAGGGCGACCAGGCGACATCAAAGCGCACCGGCTACCAGGGTCCGGTAGTGCTGTGCAACGTGCGCTACACGCCGGTCTCCGGCCACTACACCAGCTCCGAAGTCACCCAGGACCTGGTGAGCAAGGAGCGCATCCTGATCTGGTACGCGCCACTCGGCACCCCCGGATACTACATCCCCTACCGTGCGCTGGTGACCACGGAGTCGGGCGACCTGTCGGTTGTGCTGACCTCGCTGACCCTGAACGCAGGCTAAACCGCTCCATCACCACGCATTCAAGCCGCTGACGGCATAACCTTCCTCAACAACCGCATGAGGAGGAAACGCCATGCGCAACATCCTGACCGCCGGCATCGCCGGCATCGCAGCCGCCGCCGTGCTCTCTTCCGTCGCCGTTGCCGGGGGCATCGGCGACTTCAAGGTCGGCAATCCCGGCAAGGTCGTCCCCACCAAGATTCAGCTCGGCATCATCTCGCCCGCCGACAACGTTTGCCCCGGCAATGGCAAGCTGACCGCCTGGGTGCAGTCGAACAAGCCGGGCACCATCAACATCATGCTGGTGAGGAAAGGCGGCAATGTCGCCGGCCCCTATGCCGTCAACACCGTGAAGGGCGCCAATGGCATCGTCATGGGCAGCTACACGCAGAACCTGATGATCAATACCCCGGTGGACGCCGAGTACCGCGTCGTGGTCGCCGGCACCGACGTCGTCAGCAACTGGGCGCCGCTCTACGCCGAGTGCTGATCGCGCCTGCTCCTGGGTCCGGGGATGCGCGGCGGATAGACCCGCATCCCCAGTGCCGACCGGTCTCCGAGCGGGACAGGTTCGCCGGGCCGGAGCAGCAAACAGAGTGACTTCGGCTAACCCCTGAAAATCATGGTTAACGGATCGTCACCAAAATCCGTGTGCCAGCATGGCACGGTCAATCAGGTTTTTTGCCAACGCTGCGTCCGCGGAGCCCCAAGCCCCGGGCATGCGAAGGTGAACCCGCGAAAAATCTTTGCGGTTTCTCGGTTTACGTTCGGTTCACGGATGCCTGAGTCGTCGCTGATTCCGCGCAAAATCAACCACTTGTTAACCTTCCTGAACGGCCGGCGCGGTGTTTTCCGGTGCTTGTAGCGCGTTTGTCGCGAGCTTGGGCCACAATCGCCCCCGCCCCACCAGATGTCGTGGCGAACAAAGCCGGATTTGCGATTCGCATCCGATTCCTTTCCGCTTTGTTCCCGTTTCGTGCGAGAAGTTAACGACGCGAACGAAAGGTGGCCGGGGATGTGTCTGACTGAGACACTCGTTTCGCCGCCAAGATTGCCCTACATAGAAGCGCGATGACTGTTCCGCCCGCCTCTTCGCTCAAGGCTGTCCTTGGGCCCACCAACACCGGCAAGACCTTCTTTGCCATCGAGCGGATGCTAGCGCACCGCTCGGGAATGATCGGCCTGCCGTTGCGGCTGCTGGCGCGCGAGGTCTACCACAAGATCGTCAACCGCATCGGCGCCCAGCACGTGGCGCTGGTGACGGGCGAGGAGCGGGTAGTCCCTGCCCATCCGCGCTACTGGGTGTGCACGGTGGAAGCCATGCCGCTCGACGTGCCGGTCGAATGCGTGGCGATCGACGAAATCCAGGTGGCGACGGATTTCGATCGCGGCCACGTCTTCACCAACCGCATCCTGCACGCCCGCGGCATCTCCGAAACGCTGCTGCTCGGCTCGGCGACGATGACACCGATCATTCGCACCCTGCTGCCGGGTGTGGAGATCATCCATCGCCCGCGCTTCTCGGAGCTGCTCTATGCCGGCAGCAAAAAGATTTCGCGCCAGCCCAAGCGCTCCGCCATCGTCGCCTTCTCGGCGAGCCAGGTCTACGCCATCGCCGAGCTGATCCGGCGCGAGCGCGGCGGCGCTGCCGTGGTGATGGGGGCCCTCAGCCCGCGCACCCGCAACGCCCAGGTCGAGATGTACCAGAACGGCGACGTGGATTTCCTCGTCGCCACCGATGCCATCGGCATGGGATTGAACCTCGACGTGCATCACGTCGCCTTTGCCGACGACCACAAGTTCGACGGCCACCAGACCCGACCGCTGACCCCCGCCGAGTTTGGCCAGATCGCGGGCCGGGCCGGTCGCCACATGCACAACGGTACGTTCGGCGTCACCGGCAATGCCGGCGAGTTCGAGGAGGAGTTGGTCAAGCAGCTCGAAACCCACGATTTCGAGCCGGTGCGCGTCATCCAGTGGCGTAACCACGAGCTCGACTTCCGCTCGATCGCCGACCTGCGGAACAGCCTCGACCGCGTTTCTGGGGTGAAGCAGCTCACCCGTGTGCCGATCGCCACCGACCAGCACGCGCTCGAGTTCACCGCTCGCAACGAGGCCGGCGCGCTCGCCACTAGCGAAGAGGCGGTCCGCCTGCTGTGGGAAGTCTGCGCCACGCCCGACTATCGCGACATCTCGCCGGCCCAGCATGGCGAGATCATCACCCGCATCTACACCGACCTGCGACGCCGTCGATACGTAGATGCCGACTGGATTGCCGAGCAGGTGCGGTTCTGCGACAATGTGTCAGGCGACATCGACACGCTCAGCAACCGGATCAAGCAGATCCGAACGTGGACGTTCGTCGCCAATCGCAAGAACTGGCTTGAAGACCCTACCCATTGGCGCGAAAAGACCCGCGACATCGAAGACCGGCTGAGCGACGCGCTGCACGAACGGCTGACGCAGCGCTTCGTCGACCGCCGCACCTCGGTGCTGATGCGCCATCTGAGAGACAAGCATTTGGTATCGCCTGAAATTAACGACCGCGGCGAAGTGAGCCTCGAAGGCCACGTGATCGGCTCGATCGAGGGCTTCCGCTTTACGCTCCAGCGTTCCGAAGGCGGCGACGCCAAGGGCGTGGCCGCCGCGGCAGCGCAGGTCGTTGCCCCGGAAATTGCCAAGCGCGCCGACCGCGTCGCGGGTGCCCCGAACGAGGAGTTCGTGCTGGCCACCGACGGCTATGTCCGCTGGCGCGGCCAGGTGGTGGCCAATCTCGCCGAGGGTGAGCAATTGTTCACCCCTCGGCTGATCATCCTCGCCGACGAGAGCCTGACCGGCCCCGACCTCGAACGAGTGCAGGACCGGTTGAACCTCTGGCTTCGTCACCTCGTCAACACCCAGCTCGAGACCGTCCTGGCACTCGAGGCTCCCGCCGACCTCGAAGGCACCGCCCGCGGCCTCGCCTACCGGCTTTACGAGAACCTCGGCATCCTGCCGCGTTCGGCAGTAGCCGACGAGGTCAAGGGGCTCGACCAGGACGTGCGCGGCAAGCTGCGCAAGCTCGGCGTGAAGTTCGGCGCGTACCACATCTACGTGCCGCAGAGCCTGAAGCCGGCACCGCGCGAGCTGGCCCTGATCCTCTATGCGCTCAAGCATGGTGGCGTCCGCCAGCCCGGCATCACCGAGCTGCCGCAGATCGTGCTTTCGGGACGCACCTCGTTCCTCATCGACCCCGAGGTGAACACCACGCTCTATGAGCTCGCGGGCTTCAAGGTCGCCGGCCGTCGCGCCGTGCGCGTCGATATCCTCGAGCGTCTCGCCGACATCATCCGTCCGCTGATCGCGCTCAACCCGGTAACCCACCAGGGCGAACTGCCGGCCGGCGCCGCCGAAGGCAACGGTTTCCGCGTCACCGTGGAAATGACCTCGCTGCTGGGCACTGCCGGTGAGGACTTCGCCTCGATCCTCAATTCGCTGGGCTACCGCGTCCGCCGCACGCCGAAAGTGGCAACCCCCGCCGTCGAGGCCACCGCGCCCGAAGCGTCGACGGAGGCAGCGCCGGCTCCCGACACGGCCGCGACCGAATCGGTCGAGGGCGCCCATGTCGCGAGCGCCGCCGAAGCCGCCGAGGTTGCTGGCGCCGCCGCCGATCTCGGCGCTCCGGCCCCGGGCGACACCTCCGAGCCCGTGGCGGAGGCTCCGGTTGCCGGCGCCGAGGCAGCGCAACCTGCAGCGCCCGCCGAACCCGAGTTCGACGAGGTCTGGTTCCCGGCCGGCCGCCGCCCCGACAACCCGCGCCACAATGGCCAGCGTCGCGGCAACCGCCCGGCCGAAGATACCGAGGCCGGTGCCGCGCCCGCCGACGGTGCCGAGCGCCCGCAGCGCAACTTCCGCCGCCCCGATCGCGACGGTGGCCGCGACGGTGGCAACGACGGCAAGCAGGGCAACCGGCCGCGCTTCGAGGGCCGCCGCAACGGCCCGCCCAACGGCCAGCGCGAGGAAGGCGGAAAGCCGCCCTTCGAAAGCCGTAGCGGCAAACCCGGTGGTGGCAAGCCCGGTGGCAAGCGTTTCGACAAGCCGCGCGATGATTGGCGCGAGCATCGCCCGCGCGAGGATCGCAAGCCCGCTGCCATCGACCCCAATTCGCCATGGGCCGCGCTCGCCGCACTGCGCAACCCGAAGGCCGAGTAGCCGCATTTGGAGAAGCAACGGCTCGACAAGTGGCTGTTCTTCTCGCGCGCGGTGAAGTCGCGCACCCTGGCGCAGAAGCTGATCGAGGCGGGTGCGATCCGCGTCAATTCGGAGCGCACCGAGCGGAGCGACCACAAGGTCGGTCCGGGCGATGTGCTGACCATGAACGTGCACGAGCGGCTGCTGGTCTGGCGCATCGTCGCGGCAGGCGAGCGCCGCGGCCCGGCGACGGAAGCCGCCGGTCTCTACGACGACCTGTCGCCTCCTCCGCTCCCCCGTGAGCCACAGGCCGCGCAGCACGCCGCCCGCGAGCCGGGGGCCGGCCGTCCCACCAAGAAAGAGCGCCGCGACACTGATCGCCTGCTCGATGGCGACGACGACGCCTGAGATGCCACTCCCCGGCCGGCCCTCGAGCGGGCGCTACCGGCGCGAAAGCCGTTTGATGAAGGCCAGCGGGTCGCGGCGGTCGCTGAAGCGCGGCACGACGCGCAGGATGGTGTGGCGCAACTCGAGCGCTGCTCCGTAGCGCTCGGGCTGTTCGCGCACCACGCGCGGCAAGTCAGGCCAGGTGCCGACGTTCGCTCCGGCAGCGCAGAGCTGCCCATACGCAGCCTCGGTCTCCGACCGGGTACGCCCCCTCAGGCCGAGCAGATATGGAGCGATCTCCGGCAGCGCCGGCAGGGCACGCAGCGGTGTCGCGGCTTCGACCTCGTTCACGATTACCCCGGCGGTGGCGAGCTCGCCGCTCAGTATCGCCTCCGCTCCGGCGCGACCGAGACGCTCGATGCGCCGGCTAGCGGAGTTGCTCATCCACACCGCAGCGGCGGCATTCGGCCGACCGGCCCAGTCCTGATCGAAATCGCGATATGGCAGGGGACCGTCCAGCCGTCGCCAGAGCAGGATACGGTCACGCCACGCCCGCAGCCGATGGAGCGACGCCCCCGGAGCCGCGGACGGGATGCCGGGCAACACGGCCTCCAGCTCGCTCGCCAGCGCTTCACCGTTTGCCACCAGCACCGCGCCGTCACCGCTGTCGTAGTACTTGCGCGGGCTGTAGCAGACTATCTGCCCGAACCCGCCGATGCCGCCGGCCGGCAGCATCGTGTGTGCGGCGTCCTCGAACAGCAGCGCACCATGCCTGTCAGCGAAACGTCGCGCCGCCTCCCCCTCGCCCACCATGCCGTAGTAGTGCACGAGCACAAAGATGTTGGGCGGCCCGTGTTGCGCAACTTCGGCGTCGATCCGCTGCCAGTCGGGACCGAGTTCGGGCGTCACCGCGTAGAACCTGAGGTCGGCCTGCGCGGCGCGGAACGGTGCCAGCGTGCTCTCGGCATAGAATGCCGGCAGCGCCACCACGGGCCGCTCCACACCGCGCGCCTTCAGCAGCGCCAGCAGGACCGTCTGCGCGTGGCGGGCCTGCGAGAGCAGGAGCGCGGTACCGGGGCCACTCTGCCAGAGTTGCCTGGCAACCGGTCCGGCTCGCCAAGGTTCAAGTTGCCGCCCGTCATGCCCCATGCCTGGCCCACCGTTTCCGACCCGGGCCACTTTCGCCCGGCGCCGGCGAGTGCGCCATGGAAATCCTGCGACAAAGGCCGACGCTCCGCATCCCTTGCGAGGCCGCGCAAAAAGGGCTAGCAACCGCCCTTGGCCCGGCACCTCCCCGCGTCCCGGACCAAACGCAAGACCCAGCGCGCAAGACATTCGAGCAGGAACGCTCACTGACATGACCTATATCGTCACGGACAACTGCATCAAGTGCAAGTACATGGACTGCGTCGAAGTATGTCCGGTAGACTGCTTCTATGAAGGCGAGAACATGCTCGTCATTCATCCTGACGAATGCATCGATTGCGGCGTCTGCGAGCCGGAATGTCCTGCCGAGGCGATCAAGCCCGACACAGAAGGCGGTCTCGACAAGTGGCTGGAGATAAACTCCAAGTATGCGGCGGCCTGGCCGAACATCACCGAGAAGCGTGATGCACCCGCCGATGCCAAGGAGTGGGACGGCGTCGAAGGCAAGTTCGAAAAATACTTCTCCGAGGCCCCCGGCGAAGGCGACTGACTAGGTTTCCGTCATCACATCGCAGCCATGGTTAACCATTTCTGAACGGTGCTGCCCGCGCGTCGGGCGGCATGATTCGTTCTTTTTGATTTTGCTGAAATTTTGTGCTAGGGTGCCCAAATGAATGGAGCTTGCCCGTCAGCCAGAGCGTGCCGTTAGGCACCCTTTTTTTTGACATCAGCAGAAGTTGAGCGCAATCGGCCGTTGGCGCGGGCCACGCGATTGCGGGACATGCCGTTCTGTCTCTCTGCAGCAGGGGAGACAAGTAACAACAAGGGCCGGCCCTCCGCGAAGGGACTGGTCCGTGGCGGCGTTAGATAGGAGTTTCCCTTATGGTCACCAAGAAGACAGTGACGCGTCTCGGCTTCAAGACGGGTGAGTACATCGTCTACCCCGCCCATGGCGTCGGCATGATCACCTCGATCGAGGAACAGGAAGTGGCCGGGCTCTCGCTCGAGCTCTTCGTCATTTCCTTCGAGCAGGACAAGCTGACCCTCCGCGTCCCTGTCGCCAAGATCAAGTCCGTCGGCATGCGCAAGCTGGCCGAGGAAGACGAGGTCAAGAAGGCGCTCGAGACCGTGACCGGCCGCGCCCGCGTGAAGCGCACCATGTGGTCGCGCCGCGCCCAGGAATACG
This sequence comes from Pseudomonadota bacterium, assembly GCA_023428425.1. Taxonomy (GTDB): domain Bacteria; phylum Pseudomonadota; class Alphaproteobacteria; order Rhizobiales; family Devosiaceae; genus Devosia_A. The sequence continues at coordinate 15,693 of JAEYYP010000432.1, read as the reverse complement.
AGGCGAAGATCAACTCGGGCGACCTGATCGCCATCTCCGAGGTGGTGCGCGACCTCTACCGCTCCGACGACCAGCCCGAGCAGAGCTATTCCGAGCGCCAGCTGTTCGAGCAGGCGATGGACCGCATGAGCCGCGAAGTCGCCGCCGTCAACAAGCTCACCCTTACCGAGGCCGTGCAGCTGATCGAGAAGAACCTCGCCAAGTCCCCGCGTCGCGGCCCCAAGGCCGATGCGGACGCCGAAGGCGAGGAAGCTGCGGCGTAAACTGAAGCGCTTCAAGGCACAGCACGAGGGCCGGTCGCAAGACCGGCCCTTTTGCTTTTACGATCGATCTGGCATGCTATCGCCGATGAAAGCCACCATTGAAATTTCCGACGAACTACAGGCGCGCATCGAGTCGATCGCGGCCCGCACGATTCTGTCTCCGTCGGAACTCCTCGCGGATGCCCTGGAGACCGGACGTTCGCTGGGCTGGTACGAGCACTTTCTGGATGACGTAGAAAAAGGCATCGCAGAAGCGGACCGTGGCGAATACGCCAGCGACGAGGACATTGCGCGAGTGCTGAACAAGCATCGGGCGGCCTGATGCGGGTTGCCTGGACCCGCCGGGCGATCCGTAGACTTGATTCCATTCACGATTTCATATCGCAGGACAGTCCTTCGACTGCCGAGCGCGTGGTCGGGGCCATCTACGACCGTACAAACGCAGCCCTGCGGGAGAATCCCTACCTGGGACGTAGAGGTATCCGCCCCGGCACGCGCGAATTCGTTCTCGCGAACATCCCCTATTTCGTGGTGTACCGCGTCACCGATCGCGTTGTTGATGTCCTCACCGTCCGGCATACGGCGCAGGATCCTGATGGCGACTAGGGCGCTGCCCTGTAACCATCCCTCCCCCTCGCTCGTATTCGATTCCGACACGAGCGCGTGACGAACGGCTCGCTTGCATGGCCGGTCCCGAGCCACGACATTGAAGGCTGACCCGCCGATTGGAGATGATCATGGACACCCACACCTACCGCGTGACGCATACCGATGCGGAGTGGCGGAAGCTGTTGACGCCCGAGCAGTATGCGGTGATGCGCGGCCACGCCACCGAGCGGCCGGGCAGTTGCGCCCTGCTGCACGAGAAGCGCCCCGGCACGTTCACCTGCGCCGGCTGCGATACGCCGCTGTTCGAGGGCAAGGTGAAGTTCGAGTCGGGCACCGGCTGGCCGAGCTTCAACGAGCCCATTCCCGGCAGCGTTGCCACCACCGTCGATCGCAGCCACGGCATGGTACGCACCGAGGTGCACTGCGCCACCTGCGGCAGCCACCTGGGCCACGACTTCCCCGATGGCCCGCCGCCCACCTACGAGCGCTATTGCATCAATGGCGTTGCGATGAACTTCGCCCCCGCCGAGTAAGCAAGAGGGCCGGTCGCAGGACCGGCCCTTTCTACTTGCGCGGCGGGCGCGGGACAAAGGCCGGGACGCGCTGCTGGTAGTCCGCAAACGCCGCGCCGCGCGAGCGCAGCATGTGCTGTTCGAGCGGTGGCACGCCCGACACGTAGCGCAGCAGCACGAACATCATCACGGGTGCCGCGATCGCGAAAAGGCCCCAGCCGTGGCCGATTCCGATGGGCAGCAGCGCCACCCAGTAGAGCGTCTCGAAAAAGTAGTTCGGGTGCCGCGACCAGGCCCACAGCCCGGTATCGCAAACCTTGCCCTTGTTCGCCGGATTGCGGGCGAAACGGCTGAGCTGGCCATCCGCCACGCCCTCCCCGACGATCGCCGCGACCGCGATGAGCACCCCGAGCGCATCGCCGAGACCCAGCGGCGCCGGATTGCTGGCGGCAGCCATGACCGCCATGGCGAGCACCAGCGCCACCGCGGCCTGGATCTCGAGAAACAGCAGCAATTGCCCGCGATATCGATCGCCCCAGCCGCGCTTCAGCTCGGCATAGCGCGGGTCGTCGCCGCCGCGCAGCGTGCGCCCGGCGATGTGGAGGCCCAGGCGAAGCGACCAGAACGCGACGAGTCCGGCCACCAGCCAGTTGCGCGCGGTGAGATCGCCAAGCGGCCATAGCGCTGCTGCCACACCCGCCAGGCCGACGGTGAAGCTCCAGAACGTATCGGCCCATCCCGAACGACCCGATATCACGCAAACCCACCAGGCGATCGCCATCGCCAGCGCGCAGACGACGGCGAGGACGACTACTGCGACGACCACGCTCATTCGGCGGGGACCTTGAGGCTGTCGCGCGCCGGCGCGCTATGATCGATGCGCCGGGCCGCCGGGGTGTGGTCGAAGATGCGGAACCCCTTGGCGAGCAGCTTGATCGCCTCCCAGTGAATGCCGGCAACCACCTTCAGCGTCATGAGTGGATAGCGCGCGAGGAGCCCGAGCAGCGCGCGATCGCTCAGCGGCTGGCGCGAACCAGTAAACGACGCCGCGAGCAGCAGCCCTTCGGCATCGTGCTCATGGATCGAGACGGCGACGTCGTCGCCGGCCGGCACGATGCGGAAGCGGTAAAGGCATTCGGGCGGCATGAAGGGCGACACGAAGAAGGATTTCGGCGCCTCGTGCCGCACCTCTCCGCCATCGAGTTCGGCCGGCAGCACGTAGGTATGCCGCTCGCCATGGGTATTGTGCACCTCGTAGAGAATGCCGCGCAGGTCACCCGAGCGGTCGCGACAGAACCACACCGTCAGCGGGTTGAACACGAACCCGAGCATACGCGGGTAGCAGAGCAGCTCCACGCGGCCGCCATCCCACGCAATGCCCGCTTCGGCCAGCCGCTCGGCCGCCCATCGGCGCAGCGGGGTCACCCCGTCGCCATGGTCGGCGGCGCGGAAGCCGAGCAGGCCAGGGCGTTCGACCCCGAGCACCCGCGACTTCAGCGTTTCCAGCTCGTCGAGATCGAGCAGCAGCGAGAACACGCGGTAACTGAGCCGGTGCCGGCGCGGGCGCAGCCGGCTGTGCACCACCATACCGGTGTAGATCGCCGATATCATTCGGCCGGCTCGACGACGTGCGGCACGGCACGCGCGATGCGGTGCGGCTGCGGCGCCCACGGGGCCGGCGCGCCGAGCGCTTCGGCCACAGCCAGGCCCGACTGCAACGCATCCTCGTGGAAGCCGTAGCCGAAATAGCTGCCGCAGAACCAGGTATTGCGATCGCCCTGCAACTCGTGCAGCCGCTCCTGCGCATCGAGCGCCGCCGCGTCGAACAAGGGATGTGTATACTCGAACGCGGCGATGACGTGCTTGGGCGGGCGCACCGGGTTGAGCGTCACGAACAGCTGCCGGCTGGTCGACAGCGACTGCAGCCGGTTCATCCAGTAACTGACGCAGAGTGGCGTTCCGCCATCGTCGCCGCGCGCCCCGATATAGTTCCAACTGCCCCAGGTGGCGCGCCGCTTCGGCATCAGGCCCCGATCGTCATGCAGCACGGCAAGGTTGTCCGTGTACTGGAAAGCGCCGAGCACGTCGCGCTCCTGCGTCGACGGGTCGGCCAGCAGGCCGAGCGCCTCGTCGGCATGCGCGGCGATCACCACGTCGGTGAACGTATCGAGTTCGCCGTCGGCATCGCGCACGGTGACGAGGCCAGCGGTGCGGGTGATCCGCTCGGCCGCGCCGCGAATGCGGACCTGGCCGGCCATTTCCAGCCGCAACGCATCGACATAGGAGCGGCTGCCACCCTTCACTGTGCGCCACTGCTTGCGGTTGAACACCTGCAGCAAACCGTGGCTCGAGAAGAACCGCAGGAACGAGCGCATCGGATAGTCGCGTATCTGGGCCGAGCTGGTCGACCAGATGGCGGCGCACATGGGCAGCACATGCTCGTCGATCAGCGCATCCGAATAGCCGCCGCGATCGAGGAACTGGCCGAGCGTGATCCCGTCGACCTCGTGATCCTTCAGTCGACTGGCCTCGCCATAAAACCGCAGGATGTCGCCGAGCATGCGCAGAAAGCGCGGGCTGACGAGGTTCGTCGGCTGGCCGAAGAGCCCGCGTGCGAGGGACGAGTATTCGAGGCGTCCATCGTCGACCGAGACGCCGAGCGACATGTCGGTATTGACCGTCGGCACCTTGAGGTGCTCAAGCATCGCGGTGAAATTGGGGTAGTTGCCCGGATTGAAGACGATGAACCCGGTATCCACGCCGACCGGGCCCTCGGGGCACTCGACATCGACGGTGTTGGCATGGCCACCCAGCCACTTGTTGCGTTCGTAGAGCACCACTTCGTGTGTTCGGCTCAGGAGCCATGCGGCCGAGAGCCCCGCGACGCCGGCCCCCACTACCGCGATCCGCCGCCCGCCCGCTGCCCTGTCCGAAAGATGTCGCACGCTGTTCCCCGCTGCTTGTTCGTGACAGTTACGTTGCGGGGAGGCGCATTGTTTCGCCGGCGGCAAAATATCTCACCGTGGCCGAAACATGGCGCCACGGCGTACCGTTGCTGCTCTATCGCATGGAGACCCGCAATGCCCGCTTTTGCAACTGCCTATATCGGCTCGGCCCTCGCACTGTTGGTGATGGACATTATCTGGCTGAGCACCATGGTGCCGCTGATCTACCGTCCGGCTCTGGGGAACATGCTGGCCGACCCGCCGAACCTCTGGGTCGCGGCGGTGTTCTACCTGGTCTACCTGATCGGCGTCGTGGTGTTCGCGGTGCTGCCGGCGCTCGGCCAGCAGAACTGGCTGATGGCGCTCGGTGCCGGAGCCCTGCTCGGGCTCGTCGCCTACGGCACCTACGACTTCACCAACCTCTCGACGTTGAAGAACTGGCCAGTGACGCTCAGCCTGATCGACGTCACCTGGGGCGTCGTCCTGACCGGCGTCACCGCTACGGCGGGCTACTTCGCCGCCAACTGGCTGTCACCGGCCAGCTGACTGGGCAGGGTTGCGATGTCGCCGCTCCTTACGAGTGAAGGGGAGCGGCGCTGCGCGACCGAAACGCCCGCTTAACCCAGTGATCGGCCGACAATGTTCCGCCGCCGAAGCCGGCCAGCGCGAGGGCCATCGCCGCCCAGGGCAGGTGGAAGTTCACCAGCCCGTCGGGAACGGTCAGCTGGATCACGATCGTCATGGCCAGAACCCCGGCCGCCGAAAGGCGCGTCGCGAGCCCGACAATCAGGAGTACCGGCAGCACGATCTCCCCCACCGCCGCAAGATGCGCCATCAGCAGCGGCGCCGGATAAGGATAGATGCCCCAGAAGAAGTGCAGCTTGAACTCCTCGGTGAAAAGGTACCGCGCACCCGCCGAGAGGTTGAACGCCCCATCCCATTTGGTGAGGCCGGAGCGAAGGAATGGCACGGCAAGTGCGATCCTCAGCAGCAGCAGCGCTGGGGAGGCAAGCCAGCCAGCGACGAGCCCCTGCACCTGCTCGAAACGTTCGACCATCCGGTTCATGCAACCCGCTCCCGATAGGTTTCAGCGTGGGCGAACGCGCCGAGCGCCACCAGCCCGATGAAGCTCGTTCCCAAATCAGCGCCGGCCCCGAGCCGGCCCGCGGCCTCGCCGATGGTCTCACCGTCGAGCAGGGCCCGCGCGAAGGCGACATCGGCGTCCGGAAGCACGCGCAGCTGCACGTCGGCCCTCGGTCGCACGACCAGCACGGCCTGGCCGCGGCGTGGGTCGACCGGGGGCACGATATCCAGCTGGTTCGCCTCCCAGATGCTGCCGATGGCGAAGTCCGAGGTCACGAGCGCTGCCGCCGGGTGTCGATGCAGCACCGTGCCGGCCAGTTGGTCGGCCGGTATCTCCGCGAGGTCGGCCGGAGTGATCGGCGTCGCATCGGCGGCGTTGTAGGCCGCCGAACTGCGCACCTCTAGCCGCGCCACATCGGCGAGGTATGGCAGTTGCCGGGCCGGCGGAAAGCCGGCGACGAATTCGGGAAACGTCTCTCCGTAGTGCATCAGCACCGGCGAGCGGGGCTTCTCATCGGCGACATAGACCCGAGCCATGCCACTGAAGAACGCCTCGCCGACGAGGCGCCTCACTACCGGGAAGCGCGCCTCGAGGGCGCCCACGAGGCTGACGTGCACATTGTTGCGGTAGACCGCGAACCGGCGGGCATCGACGCGTCCCCCGCTCGCGATCACCCCGGCCGGGACCGGGCGTGACGGATCCACCAGCGACAGCGCGAAGCCTGAAAGCGCTGCGCTCACGATGCTCTCCGCATCTGCGGCTCGGCCGCCGCGATGGCGGCATCGACGCGCGCCGCCTCGTCCAGCAGCGTGTCGAAATCAGGAACGTCGTTGTCCCATTCCACCAGCACCGGCTGCGGTCCGGTGCGCCTGAGCGTGTGTTCGAACACCGCAAACACGTCGGGCCGCACCCGGCTTCCATGCGCATCGATCAGGAGGCGGGCGCCGGCATCGTCCTCGGTCTCGTCGTAGCCGGCGAGGTGAATTTCGCCCACCAGCGCAACCGGGAAGCGATCAACATAGCTGTAGGGATCGAGCCCGTGGTTCACGCTCGACACCATGACGTTGTTCACGTCGAGAAGCAGGCCGCAGCCGGTCCTAAGGGCAATCGCTTCGAGGAAGTCGATCTCGTAGATCGTCGATTCCTCGAACAGCACATAGGTCGAGGGATTTTCGAGCAGCATCCTACGCCCCAGCGTCTGCTGGACCTCGTCGACGTGATCGACCACGTTGCCGAGCGTTTGCGGCGTGTAAGGCAGGGGCAGCAGGTCGTTGAGGTAGGCGCCGTCATGCGTCGACCAGGCCAGATGCTCGGAAAACGACTGCGGACGGTACCTGTCGACCAGCTGTCGCAGCCGCCGCAGATGCGCCTTGTCGAGCGGAGCCTCACCGCCGATCGACAGCCCCACGCCATGCAGCGACAGTGGATACCTCTCGCGGATCGCGTCGAGGTGGCGATGGGGCGGCCCGCCGTCACCCATGTAGTTCTCGGCGTGCACCTCGAAGAACCCGACCTGCGGTGCCTGCTCGTGAATCTCGTCGTAGTGCTGCGGCTTCAGGCCCAGCCCGGCGCGATGCGGCAGCCGGTCCGATGTTGGATGCGCCATGCGCCCCTCCTCCCCTTGGTGGGTGCGCGAGGGGCCCGTCGGCCCCCCGCGAATGGCCTCAGGCGGCCGGCAGGTCGCGATCCAGCGCTTCGAGCGCGCCCATACGACCGTCGGGAAGCTCCATGGTTGTGCAGGTGCCTGCCGGCACCACTTTCCAGGCATTGCCCTGGTAGTCCACCGAGGACGTTCCGGCGCAAGTCGTGCCCGGACCGGCGGCGCAGTCGTTCTGCCCGGCAAGGGCGACGCCGTAGCACTTCTCGGTCGCATCCTGGGCGTTGGCCGGAGCGGCAACGCCGCCGATGGCAGCAGCGATGGAGGCCGCGAGGGCGAGGGTGGCAACTCTGTTCATTCGATTTCTCCCATGTTCGACGGGTCCATTCCGTCGATAGAGGGGAGTTCGTCGCTCGAATGCCGGCGGTTACACGGCGCCGATCACCTGTCCGTGAGCTACTCGACCGTCACGATCTTGTACTTCTGCCCCGTCACCAGCGTGTCGCCGGGATAGAGATTGTTGAGGATATAGAACAGGTCGGTGCCACGGCTGAGGCCGGCCATACGGCGGGCCAGCGAGTCGGCAGTGTCGACGCTGCCCGCGGTGACGGTGCGGATCACCATGCGCTTCACCGAACTCAGGTCGCGCTGCGAGGCGGCCTTGAAGCTCTTCAGCGTCTCTTCGGCCGCCTTGACGAAGCCCGGGCTGTCGAACTTCGCCGCGAAGATGAACCGATAGACCCGCCCATCGAGCCGAACCACGGCGACGCGGAAATTCCACTGCGGCGTCACGGCGACGCCCGACGCCATCTCGAAGCCGTTGGCGTTCTCGCGCTTCACCGATGCCGGCTGCAGCCCGGCGATCCAGCCCGACTTGAGGTAGTCCTCCAGCGGCATCGTGCGGGGCACTTCGGCACTGTCGAAGCGCACTGCCTCGCCCTCGCCGGCCACGCCAACCACCGCGCCCTTGGAAATCTGCAGCGAGTAGTTCGACGGCACCGAGAAGGTGAACTTGAGCGTGGGGTTGATGTAGCGGCGTCCCACCACGGCGCCCTGGCTCGGACTGTCGCCGAAGGCGAGCCCGTCGATCCCGGCGAGGTATCCCTCGCGATCGGTTTCCCCGAGTCCGGGCGCCCCGAAGAACGACCGCGCCGACTCGATCGCCTTCTGGATACGATCGGGCGTCGAGGGGTGCGACGACAGGAAGTCGTCGGCAAGATCGACGTCGCCCTGGCTGTAGTGCGCGAACCGGCCCATGGCGCCGAGGAATCGGGCCGCCGCGTGCGGATCGTAACCCGCCTTGCCGGAGGTCATGATGCCCTCCTTGTCGGCCGACAGCTCCTGCGCCTGGCTGAAGGCGGCAAGCTGCATCTTGTTGCGGTTGGCGGCCTGGTCGGTATCGAGGTTGGAGCCGAACACACCGGAGACCACCTTGTCGACGATCTCGCTCTCGCGCTGCTTGTTGGTGCGGGCCCGCGCGTGCTTCAGCGTCACGTGCGCGATCTCGTGCGCCAGCACCGCCGCGATCTCGGACGTGTCCGAGGCGAGCGCCAGCAACCCGCGCGTCACGTAGACATACCCCCCCGGCAGGGCGAAGGCATTGACCTCGGCAGTGTCGAGGATGGTGACGGTGAAAGCCTGGTTCGGCTGGTCGGCGGCGGCCAGCAGGCGACCCACGATGCGGGCCAGCATGATCTCGGCCTGCCGGTCCGAGTAGATGCCGCCGTACGAGGCGACAATCCGCGGATGTTCACGCGCGCCGATCGCGTCTTCCTCGGGGTCGGCGCTGGCTACCGCCGGCGCGCCGCGATCCTGCGTACGGGCCACGTCGACGGTCGGCCCGAAGCTCGAGCAGGCCGCGAGAAGCGCGAACACGGAAACGGCGGCAAGGGTGCCGAGCGCCCTTAGGGAGAAGGAACAGATCATCTGGTAGCCAGGACCTCGATCTGCTCCGGATGCGTCACCTCGATGCGCGGCCCGTCATGCATGTCCATCCAGCCGCGCACGCGCACCAGCGCGTCGGCGAGCTTGAGCGGGTCGAGGCCTTCCTTGCCGAAGCGGCCCAATGCCGGCTTTTCGATGACCACCGTAAAGTCCGTCTTCCAGGTTCGACCGAAATTGAGGTACACGCGCCCACCGGCCTCTTCGGCCGCGAGCACCCGTCCCTCCACAAGTTCATAAAGTCCGGAGCGGCCGGATAGTTCGCCGGGTCTGTCCGCCCGGCGCACGGCATAATAGGGATCGGCCCATATGCCAAGGCGGTTGAGCCTCGCCCGGCCCTCCGCACCCATCAAATCAGCAATGCAGGCGCGATTGTCCGGAAACGAGTAGACCCGCGCGAAGCCGTCGGCCACCATCTGCCGCTGCACCCACACTTCCGGCTCTCCCGCCGCGAACAACTGCCCGAGGCTGCGGCCGTGGCGATCGAGCCGCTCGCCGCCATAGCGCAACCGGACGGACTTGCCGCCCACCAGCGCCTCCAGCTTCGCCCGCGCCTCATCGCTCTTCGGCCAGGCCGCGAACGTATCGTTACCCCGAGGCAGCTTGGGCGCCTGGATGCCGACGAGCCGTACCACCAGTCCATTGTCGAGGATCACCGTGTCGCCATCGGTGACCGAGGTGACGACGCCCCGCGGCCCGTCCACCAGCCCCTCGCAGGCGAGGGCCGCTAGCGGCATGGCGAGTCCCACCACGAGCGCGAACAAGCTGACCGCATACCGTCCCAAAAGTCCCCCAGGGAATCCGCCCCGTTGCAACGACGCGAAAACTGCATGAAATTGCGGCGAAATTCTCCCCACCGCGGCAAGGCGTGCCGAATTCCCGCGCCGGTGTCGCCCCGTTTCTGCTGCCAGAGGTGCACATCTTCGCGATGCTGGCCGAACTAGCCGTCTACGCCGCGAGTTGGCGACGCACGCCGCCCGCTTTCCGCCCGCATCTGCGGAAAGCGGCGCGGCAATGGGCTCGTGGCGTCCGCCAGACCCGGGCCTGGGCCCCGCACCTCGCCAATGCCCGCGGCCTGCTCGATACGACGATCGACGATTTCGCGGTGCGCCGCACCGTTGCGGTGCTCGGCTCCGGCGCCCTGTTCGACCTGCCGCTCGAGTCGCTGGCGCGGACTTTCGAGCGGGTGATTCTCGTCGACCGCGTGCACCTGTCGAGCATCGACGCGCGCATCGCCCGCTACGCCAACGTCAGGACGGAGTGGCGCGACCTCTCGCCGGCCACGGATCCAGCCGCGCTCGATTTCCTGCAAGGGATCGACGGCCTCGACTGGGTGATCTCGGCCAATGTCCTGAGCGAGATGGCGGCCACCGCCGGGCCCGGCTCGGCACGGCGCATCGTCGACAGCCATCTGGGAGCCCTCGCGGCCCTGCCCTGCCCCGCGACGCTGATCACCGATCTCGACTACCGCGTCCTCAACCGCCACGGCATCATTCTCGACAGCGCCGATCTGCTGCACGGCTACCCCATGCCCCGCTCCGGATTGCGCTGGAAATGGGAAGTCGCGCCGTTCGGCGAGGAGGGCCGCCACACCCGCCGCGTGCACTACGTCGCCGCCTGGCCAGACTGGCGCATGGCCCAGCTTTGATCGCGAGGGTTTAACTGTCCGCTTTGTTTTGCTATGGCCAGTGCCGCAAGGCGGCCCCGTAGCTCAGTTGGATAGAGCGCAGGATTCCTAATCCTGAGGCCACGCGTTCGAATCGCGTCGGGGTCACCATTGGCCGCTCATCATGCCCATGCGCTGACGATGTAGAGGGCGAACAGGCCGACGAGCACGGCGCCCTCGCCGCGGCTGACACGCCGGCCCGTGGCCGCCACCAGCACCAGCATGGCCATCGCCACCAGCATGATCGGAAAATCCACGAGCAGTATCCGCGTCGGCACGCCGCCCTGTGAAAAGATCGCCGTGAGCCCGCCGATCCCCATGAGGTTGAAGATGTTCGACCCCAGGATGTTGCCGAAGGCGATGCCGGATTCGCCTCGGCGTGCCGCCAGCAGGCTGGTCGCGAGCTCCGGCAGCGAAGTACCGACGGCCACGATCGTCAGGCCGATCACCGCCTCCGACACGCCGAACCCGCTGGCGAGGCTGATGGCGGACGTGACCAGCAGCTGCCCGCCACCCGCCAGCCCCACCAGCCCGATAATCGCGCCGGCGGCCAGCAGCAGCATCCGGTAGGGACCGGCCGATTCCTGCGGCTCCGATGCTGCCCCATGGGCGATCGCCTTCGAGCTGACGGCGTCGAGGGCTTGGGGGATTCGCTCGGAGCGGTAGACGAAGGCGATATAGAGGGCCAGCGCCAGCAACAGCGCCACGCCGGTCGCAACGCCGAGCCACTGCAGCCCGCAGACCAGCCAGAAGATCGCTCCGGCGCAGACCGCAAGGACTCCGTCGCGCTTCAGAGTGCTGCTCGCCACTGCGATCGGAGCAACCAGCGCGGCGGCGCCGGCCACGAGCAGGCTATTGGTGATGTTCGAACCGACGATGTTGCCGATGGCAATGTCGGGAGAGCCGAGCAGCGCCGCCGTCACGCTGGCGACAATTTCCGGCGCCGAGGTTCCGAACGCCACGATCGTCAGCCCGATGAGCAGCGAGGACACTCCGAGCCGGGTGGCGATCAACGCGCTGCAGCGCACCAGCAGTTCCGCGCTCGCCCCGAGCACGACCAGTCCGACCACGAGCAGCAGGATGTCGCTCATCTTTGTCCCCAGGTAACCACATCATCCAATGAAGCGGTCGCGGCGGTGCGCAGCCGGTCAACCGTGACGGTGCTGTAGCACGGCAACCCCCTTGTCGATAAGGCGCACCGTTCGGCCACGCAGGCATCGCCTCGGGGTGCTCTCACAAAACCACGGGAGGTGCTTGCCCACCCCGGGCATCGTGGCTAGAGGGTTAGCCGACCAGGCACTCGAACTGATCGGGTGTCGCCGACTGTTGGCCACGAGACGAGGAGCGCGCATTTCTGCGTCCGGCCGTGTCGGGGTCTCCAGTGTCCCAGTTCCGCTCCGGGCCCGGCTACTCCCGAAGGATTTCCCAGATGATCGCTCGAAACCTCTTCCGCATCGCCCTCGCTGCCGGCCTGGCTGCCGCGCTTGCCGCCTGCTCGATGGGCGGCGGCGCGCCGCTGTCCGAGGGGCTGACCGCGCCGATGAACCGGCCTGGCGCCCAGCTCAACCGGGTCGAGGCCCTGTTCCTGCTCAACGACTACCGCCGCCAGAACGGCGCCACCGACGTGCGCGGCGATACCGTGCTCGATGCCACCGCCCAGTCACTGGCCCAGAACTACGCCAAGACCGGCGCCCAGCCGCTCCTGCCGCCCGGCGCCACGGTGATGCGCCTCTCGGCCGGCTACCCGACCTTCGCCGAAGTGTTTTCGGGCTGGCGTGCCGTACCCGCCGATGCGTCGGCCCTCGCGACACAAGGCGTCTCGCGCGCCGGGCTCGGCGTCGTCTACGAGCCGGCTTCCGTCAACGGCGTCTACTGGGTGCTGGTGCTTGCCCCCTGACATCATCGACTGCCGGGGGCTGAAATGCCCCCTGCCCGTCCTCAAGCTCGAAAAGCAGGTAGAGGCCGCCGCACCGGGAACTGTGCTGGTGGTGCTCGCTACCGACCCTATGGCCAAGGTCGACATCCCCCTCTACTGCCGCCAGCACGGACATGACTGCTCGGTGACAAGCGAGGGGGGCGTCCTCCGCTTCGAGGTGCTGCGCGGCGGCGCCTAGTCGACCAGCGCCACGGCGGCGGGAGCCCATTGCGGCCGCGGCCGGGGGATCGGGATATCGACCAGCACGCCGAGATCGGTCGCCGTGTAGACCACGCCATCGATCGCATCGGTCAGGTAGCTCGGGTGCCCCTTGAGGCCCATCGGAAAGGCGGCCTCGCGCTCGGCGATGAACTGCTTGGCCTGCTTGCCGCAGATCTGCGGCCGCATGTTCACTGGTTCGGCGTCGATGTTCTGCAATTGCACGACGCTGCGCCCGGTGCCGCCGACCGAGCCCGCGAGGCCCTTCAGCACCAGTTCTGCCGCCATTTCGTTGCGCTCGCGCGCCGACGAGCCGCCGAGCACCACCACCAGCAGGTTGCGCCCGTCCCGCTTCACCGTCGCCACGATGTTGAGGCCCGAGGCGCAGATGTATCCGGTCTTCATGCCGGTGGTGCCCTGGAAGTGCTCGAGCAGCCCGTTATTGGTCTCGAGGCTCGCCTTGCCCAGCTTCACCTTCTCGGTCTGGAAGATGCCGAGATATTGCGGGTAGTCGCGGTGGATATAGAGGCCGAGCATGGCGAGGTCGCGCGCCGAGGTGACCTGGGCCCCGGCGCTGAGGCCGTTGGGATCGACGAAGTGCGTCGCGGTGAGGCCCATGGCCTTAGCCATGGCGTTCATTTCGCCCACGAATTCCGCCTCGCTGCCCGATATGGCTTCGCCGAGAGCGACCGCGATGTCATTGGCCGACTTGACGATCAGGATGTAGAGCGCATCGCGCACCGTGATCGACGAGCCCACCGCGAGGCCCGACTTGGAGGGCGCCTGGTTCCAGGCATTGCGCGACACCTTGATGGTGTCGTCGAGCCCCAGGCGCCCCGCATTGATGGCGGCGAAGGTGACATAGGCCGTCATCATCTTGGTCAGCGATGCCGGGTGCCAGGGCTGCCCCGCCTCTTCCGCATACAGCACCTCGCCGGTATCCATGTCGACCAGCAGGCGTGGGTTGGCGCTTGCCGGCAACGGCGCGAACACCACGGCAAGGATCGTCGTGAGGGCGAGAAGAAGGGCCGCTGTGGACCGGCTGACGTGCGCGAACAAGGCGCCTCCGGGAGCAGTTGCGTGGGCGGCTGCTTCTACCAACCCCGCCCGCGCCGCTCAATGACCGATGGCCGAGGTCAAAGGTTTTTGAAGCCGTTGCCGGGCGGTCAGCTGAGGTCGGGCAGATTGTGGGCACGCGACCAGCGATGGAACAGCGTCCGCCGTCGCTCCGGCAGCTTCGCCTCCAGCAGATCCACCGACACCATGCCGTCGATGCGGAAGCTGCGATAATCGCCGCGCAGCGTACACCACGCCACCAGCGTCTGGTGCCGGTCGAAATAGCCCAGCGCCACGGGGTACACCGTGCGTTCGGTCAGTGTGCCGGACTTGTCGCGATAGGCGAGCCACACCTGGCGCTCCTCGCGCAGCGCCCGCCGCAGCGTGCCGAGCACCCGATCCTCCGGTGCTTCGCCGGGCCTCGGGATGACGAACAGCCCGATCGAATGCATCTCGTCGCGTCGCGACTTCGGCAGCACCGCCGCGATCTTGGCGGATGCGTCGCGTGCCGCCGCGGCCATCTCGCCGTCCGGCCCGTGGAGCAGGCCGCGCAGCCCCAGCACCACCGCCTCCAGTTCCTCGTCGGTGAACATCAGCGGCGGCAGGAAATGCTCTGCACGAAGCAGGAACCCGAGCCCCGGTTCGCCATCGATCGCCGCGCCCATCGACTTCAGCGTTGCGACGTCGCGATAGAGCGAGCGCAGCGACACCCCCATCTCTTCGGCCAGCACCTGCCCGCTGACGGGCACGCGGCGCCGACGCAGCGCCTGCATCAGCTCGAGCAGTCGTTCGGAGCGCTTCGCCATCAGCGTGCCGATGCTGACAAAATCGGGCTCCGGCTGCCGCTAGCCTCGGGCCATCGACAGCAAGGAGAACCGCACATGACGAAGATCGTGACCATCCTCACCGAGGGCTTTGCCGATTGGGAGACGACGATGCTGAACGCCGTCGCCCGTTCCTACTACAAGGTAGAGACGGTGTACGCGACCCCGGGCGGCGCGTCGGTGACCTCGTCGGGCGGCATGAAGGTGACGCCCGATCTCGCCGCCGAGGATGTGAAACCTGCCGATTTCGACGCCGTCATCGTCTGTGGCGGCACGGCCTGGCAATCGGCCAATCCGCCGGAGATCGCCGGCCTGATGCGCGCCACCCGCGACGCCGGGATCGTGCTCGGCCTCATCTGCGACGCCACCTGGGCTGCCGCCCGCGCCGGCATCCTCGACGACGTGCACCACACCTCGAACGGCCCCGGCTACCTCGACCCGACCGGCTACAAGGGTGCGTCGCTCTACCGCGACACCACAGGAGCGGTTGCCGATCGGCGCGTCGTCACCGCCGCCGGCACCAGTCCGGTGCCGTTCATGACGGCGGTGATGGAAGGTCTCGGCCTCGCCGACGAGAACCTCGCCTACTATGTCGGCCTCCACGCCGCCCAGTACCGGGCGGCCTGAGGCTCAGCGCGGGGCGGTGGCGTCCTGCTCGTCCTGATAGCCGCGCCAGCCCTCACGCTCGTAGCTGTCGCGGCGGCCGGCGATGTCGGTGCCACCGGCGTGCCGCAGGATGGCGAGAGCCGCCTCGGCGTGGGCCTCGTCGACCCGCGCCGACACCACCGCGCCGCCGCGCCGCACGTTCTCGGCCAGCACCTGCGCATCGGCTTCGGGGATATCGTCACTGGTCATGGCCCCGACGAGCCCACCGGTGGCGGCCCCGACGCCGGCCCCCGCGATGGCCCCGACCGCCGTGGCGATCAACCAGCCGCTGGCGACCACCGCTCCGAACCCCGGGATGGCGACGATGCCCAACCCTGCCAGCAATCCGCCCGCCGCGCCGAGCCCCGCGCCGATCTCGCCGCCCATCGCCGCGCCGTCGGCGACCTCGTCCTCTTC
>JAEYYP010000402.1 GCA_023428425.1 Pseudomonadota bacterium | reverse complement strand
GCGCCTGCGCGAGTGTGTTGGGCCGATAACCGAGTTCGGCTATTGCAGCCTCGATCGCCTTGCGGTTGCTCTCGGAGACATAGCCATTGCCGGCCACCACCCGCGAAACGGTGGAGCGTGAGACGCCCGCGCGTTTTGACACGTCGGTGATGGTCACCATTCCGTTGTTTCCCTCCCGCCGGCCTCTTGTGGGACCGATCCCATAAATGATGAAATCGATTGCATTGCAAAGTCAAGCCAACATTGAGCAAAATATAATAGTCAGCAACTTCAGTGTTTTACCCTGTGAACGACCGACTTGCCCCCATTCAGGGCAGTTGAAAAACAACACGGCATCGCTGGCGGAAAATACCGTTCCGCGTCACAGTCACACCACTGCAACAATGCCGGACTATGCGCTGCGCAGTACATCCGAAGGCAAATCATGACTCATTTTCCCATCACCGGTCCCGCCCCCGACGAAGTTCAGGGGCATCGCGGCGCGTCCGCCATCGCCCCTGAAAACACCCTGGCCGCCTTTCGCGCGGCCGCCGAAATGGGGGCGAAATGGGTGGAACTGGATGTGGCCCTCAGCGCCGACGGCACCCTGCTGGTCATTCACGACGACACCGTCGACCGCACCAGCTCAGGCACGGGATCGCTCGGCGATTTGACGGCAAAAGATCTGGCCGCGCTCGATGCCGGCACCTGGTTCGATGCTCGGTTCGCCGGCGAGCGCATTCCCGCCCTGGCCGAGACGCTTGATCTGCTCGGTGCACTTGGCGTCGGCGCCAATGTCGAGATCAAGCAGCACGAACATCACCGCTCTCTCGACCAACTGGTCAATGCGGTCAGCACCGCCATCAGCAGCCGCACAACCCCTGCCCCGGTCATGATTTCAAGCTTCGACATCGAAGCACTCAAGGCCATGCACAAGCTCACGCCCGAGCTTGAAATGGCGATGCTGTGGGAGACAGTGCCTCCAGACTGGGTGGAGCAACTGGCCTCAATCCCGGCCACCTCAATCCACCTCTATTTCAAGGCGCTCAGCATCGGCCTCCTGGAAGAGACATCACGGCGCGGCATCAAGGTGCGCGCCTGGACCTGCAACGACCCGCGCCAGCTCCTGTCCTTCTGGGGCGCCGGCCTCACCGGCGTCATCACCGACGATCCGCGCCTTTTTTTGGGATAGGACGCAGCAATAGGGGCGCCTGCGACGAAGCATATAGGTATTGGAAATTGGCTGGGGTGCTAGGATTCGAACCTAGGAATGTCGGTACCAAAAACCGATGCCTTACCACTTGGCGACACCCCAACTGGGGCCGGTTCCTACACGGTTCGCTGGCGGTGCGCAACTTCCTCCGGACCCCGATAAAAGGTTGTGAGAACCGCTTGAACCGCGCCGGGACCGAAGCTATAAAGCCGCCACATCGCGACAGGCCGAGAGAAATGTCGGTCACCATTCCCGTGTGTCGCGAACCTGACGGAGTATAGCGCAGCCTGGTAGCGCACCTGCTTCGGGAGCAGGGGGTCGAGTGTTCGAATCACTCTACTCCGACCAATCAACCCCGGCCTCGCGAGAGGCCGGGGTTTTTCGTGTGGGGAGTTACATGACGGCGTCGCTGGATGGAGCGGTTGCCCGTTCTTGCGCCTCGATCGCGACGCGGCGCGTCTTCCACAACGAGCCGAGGATGCCGATCGCCAGGATGCCCAAAGTGACCGACAGCGATACCATCGGGGGAATCTTTGCGAGGCCCAGCATGTCGGCAACGAAGATCTTCGAGCCGATGAAGATCAGCACGGCCGCCAGCGCGTACTTCAGGTAGACGAAGCGATCCACCATCGCGGCAAGCGCGAAGTAGAGCGCGCGCAGGCCCAGGATGGCGAACACGTTCGAGGTCAGCACGATGTAGGGGTCGGTGGTGATCGCGAAGATCGCCGGGATCGAGTCCACGGCGAAGATCAGGTCCGCCAGTTCCACCATCACCAGT
The DNA here is from genome assembly GCA_023428425.1 of Pseudomonadota bacterium. GTDB lineage: Bacteria > Pseudomonadota > Alphaproteobacteria > Rhizobiales > Devosiaceae > Devosia_A. The sequence continues at coordinate 2,678 of JAEYYP010000402.1, read as the reverse complement.
GCCCCAAACAGCGGCGTGATGAAGAGGCGGATGCGGCCGGTAGCGTCGGGCTGCCGCACGAAGAACTTCTCCCCGTGCAGTTCCTTCGTCATGTTCATGCGCCTGGTCATGAACTGCAGCACGGGGCTCGCCGCGACGTCATGCTTCTTGTCGGCGGTGAACAGCATCTTGATGCCCGTCAGCACCAGGAAAGCCGCGAACAGGTAGAGCACCCAGGAGAACTCGGTGACGATCGCCGAGCCGGCCGCGATCATCAGGCCGCGCAGGATCAGGACACCGATGATGCCGTAGACAAGCACCCGGTGCTGATAGGAGGGCGGGATGGCGAAATAGGAGAAGATCATCGCGATGACAAAGATGTTGTCCATCGCCAGGCTCTTTTCGACCACGAACCCAGTGAGATACTCCGTCGCGGCCTGCCCGCCCATCCACCAGAATATTATGCCGCCGAAACCGAGACCTATGGCGATGTAGAAGGCCGAGAGGCCAAGGGACTCGCGCACACCGATAGCGTGGCTCTTCCGGTGCAGGACTCCCAGGTCGAACGCCAGCAACAGGCCGACGGCGGTGACGAAGGCGAGCCAGGTCCAGAGCGGCTTGCCCAGGATCTCGCTGAACACGATGTCCATTTATCGGCGACCCCAGGGACGAAGCAGCGCGATCTGTTCCAAGGCCTGCTCCTCGGCAGGGTGACGCACTCCATCGGCCTCCAGCACCGATGCACAGACGTTCAGGAGCGCCCCGAACTGCTCGCTCGTCAGATCAGTGACCACGATCTGCGCGCGGGCGCTGGCGGTCGCGCTCGGATGATCGCGTTCGAACGCCTGGGAATGCGCGTCGATCTCCCGGGCGATATCCTCCGCAGAGAAGCGACCGAGAAGCGGGCTGGCGCGGAACATCGAGATGATCCGCCTGCGTTCATTGGCGTCTGCCTCGCCGTCGGCATAGGCGATCATCATGGCGGCGGCGATCGTTGCCTCCATGAACGACTCGAGGCCGGCGACATCCGCCTCGGCCGCGAGGTCGAGCCTGTTGAGGCTCGCGCGCAGTTCGATCACCGGACGGCGGGCGAAGATATCCTTCTCCTTGGGACGTGACGTCTTCATGCTGCATCTCCTCTTGCTGTTTCGACAAGGGGACGCCTTCACCTGCGATGGATGAAAAGTCGGCCCCTGAGGTGAACCGACATCGTGGGGCTAGCTGTCGCTCACCCGCACCAGAGGGGCCCGGTCACGCGTATCGAGGTTGGATCGCGCAATCGGACCTTCAAGCCCCTGCAGCGAGAATCGGTGCGGTCCCGCCCTCACGGCTTCGTGTGAGCGGGAATGGGCCGGTGTGCGGTCCATCGACGGCGGCTGCCGGATGAACCGGGCTGCCTTGCAGATCGTCACGACGAACGGGCGCTTCAGCGCGCGCTCGGCCCTGTCGCCAGCCTCAGTTCGGGGCGTCGTGCTGCACGGCCTTCAGCTTGTCGATGCCGAGCACCTGCAGCGCCAGCTTCTCGTAGAACGGCTCGGAGGTGCCCGAACGAACCTTGTGCAGGAAGTATTTCTCGAAGCCCACCTTGGCGGCGTGCACCCAGGGTCCCGAGCTCGACCAGTTGACGTTGCGCGGCGGAATCTGCGGCTGGGCCACGAAGGCGACGCCGCCATCGCCGAAATCGGCGAGGCAGACTGCGTTCCAGGTCGGGATGGCGGTCACCGGCCGGCCGGCGATCAGGCTCGCGATGTTCTCGGTGACGGCGCTCACCATCGACTCGATCATGAACCCGGTCTTGGGCACGCCTACCGGCACCGGAGTCTTGCCGACCGGCGGGATGGCGACGCAGACACCCACCGAGAACACCTCGGGGAAGGCCGGGTTGCGCTGGTGCTTGTCGGCGAGAATGAAGCCGCGCGGGTTGGTCAGGCCCTCGATGCCACGCACCGCCTCCACGCCGCGGAAGGCCGGCAGCATCATGGTGTAGACGAAGGGAATCTCGTGCGCCTGCTTCACGCTGCCATCGTCGGCGATCTCGCTGACATGGGCGGAGGCTTCGGCGAAGCGGTCGACACGGGCGTTGGTGATGGTGCGGATATGCCGCTGGCGCATCTCGCTTTCGAGCAGGCCGCGGGTGTCGCCCACCCCGTCGAGGCCGAGATGGCCGATATAGGGCTCGGCCGTCACGAAGGTCATCGGCACCCGGTCGCGCACCTTGGCGTCGCGCAGCGCCTTGTCGAGGATGAAGGCGAACTCGTAGGCGGGTCCGAAGCAGGAGGCGCCCTGCACCGCGCCGATGATCACCGGGCCCGGATTGGCCACCAGCCGGTCGAACGCTGCCTTGGCGCCGAGCGCGTGATCGACGAAGCAGACCGACTGGGTCTCGCGTTCGGGGCCGAAGCCCTCGATCTCGTCGAAGGCGAGTTCGGGGCCGGTGGCGATGACGAGATAGTCGTAGCCGAGGCTGCTGCCGTCGCTGAGCTCGATGCGCTTTTCTGCCGGATGCAGCCGCCGCGCGCCCTGCGGATAGAGGCCGATATTGCGTCGCGAGAACACCGGGGCGAGATCGATCTCGACGTCGGCGCGCTCGCGCCAGCCCACCGCCACCCACGGATTGGAGGGGACGAACGAATAGCGGCTGCCCTTGTTGACGACCGAGACCTGGTGTTCGGCGCCGAGCGCATCGCGCAGCTCATAGG
>JAEYYP010000396.1 GCA_023428425.1 Pseudomonadota bacterium | reverse complement strand
GTGCCGGCCCGGAGGCCGGCCCGCAATTCCTGCGCGACCTGCCGCAACGCCTCGTCGCCGGCCATGTGGCCGAGCGTGTCGTTGTAGGTCTTGAAGTGGTCGATATCGAGCAGCACCACCGCGATGTCCTCGCCCTGGTTCGCGTCGCGCCCGATCGTGGTGAACGCCAGTTCGAGGGCGCGGCGATTCTCGAGGCCGGTCATCGGGTCATGCCGTGACATGTCGTCGAGCGCCGTGTTCAGCAGCCGCTCCTTGAGGCGCAGCAGGTAGGCCTGCCGCGTCTCGCGCTCGAGCAGCCAGGCAGCGACCAGCATCAGCAGTGCCGACCCGCCCAGCGTGCCGATGCTGCTGGCAAGCCGGGCCGGCTCGTAGTGAGGGAGAAGAGCCAGTGCACCCGCGTTGGCGGCAAACAGTACGATGCAGCCAAAGATCGCATAGGGCAGCCTCGCCCGCTGGATCACCGTGATGAAAAGCATGATCGCGGCGGTAGAGGTCGCCAACTGGTCGCGCAGCGGGCTGCCGGATGCCAGCATGAGGGCCAGCGTGAGCAAGCCGGCGACGAGTGCGAGGCCGACGATGACGGATTCGCGCAAAGCCGGCGGCGGGTTGAACCAGTAGAGGGTCAGCCCGATCAGTGTCAGCGGCGTCGCCACACCCAGGTGCAGCACCAGCGCCAGCGGTATGATGTCCGGAATGAGCGTCAGGTCGGTCAGGCTGTGGATGAGGTAGAAGATGTAGCCGGCAATCCCCTGCCAGACCAGCAGCCGACTGCGGGCCAGCGACGTCTCGGCCTCGTATTGCGCCTCGAGCGGGGGAGCGAATCGCAGCCGTAGCCCGCGGCTGGCCAGATGTCGCTCGACCTGCATTTCATCGGTAAGCGGTTGGTGTTGCACGCGTCGCCGGCCTCCCTGGCCGGACGCCAACATGACTGGCCGAGCCTGAACAAAGCTCTGACGCGGCTGGTTAACTTCCGGTTCCGGGTTTGATCGTGCCGCCGCGCTCGGGCAAAAGGGCGCAATCATCGGGAGGACGATCAATGACGCTGCTGCACACGACCCTGGGACCGAAGCGCGCCGACGAACTCGGCATGATCCTGCCGCACGAGCATATCTTCGTCGATTTGCGCACTCCCGACCAGCCGGGCTATGGCGAGGCCGCAGCGGCCGACGTGGTACGCCTGATGGCGCCCGAGGTCGAGGCCGCCGCCGCTCGTGGCGTGACCGCCATCGTCGAGTGCTCCACCCTGGGCGTTGGCCGGCGCGCCGATCTCGACCTGGCCGTCAGCCGGGCCACCGGCATGCCCATCGTCGTGCCGACCGGCAACTATCGCGAACCGTGGGTGTCCGACTGGGTGAAAGAAGCCAGCGAGCGCGACCTCGAGGCGCTGATGTATCGCGAGATGACCGAGGGCATGGATGGCACGCCGGTGCTCGCCGCATGGATCAAGATTTCAGCCGGAGACGACGAAATCACGGCCCTCGAGGAGCGCATCCTGCGCGCTGCGGCCCGGGCGGCAAAGCGTACCGGCGCCATCATCGGCAGCCACACGATCAAGGGACGCGTGGTGATGGATCAGCTCGACATCATCGAGGCCGAGGGCTATCGGGCCGATCGCTTCATCTCCATCCACACCCAGGCCGAGGCGGATTTCGGCCTCAACCGCGAGGTGGCCGAGCGTGGTGCCTGGATCGAGTACGATCACGTCGGGCGTGCACCGGATGACGAAGTGGCAGACCTGATCGTCAGGGCGCTGGAGGCAGGGTACGCCACCCAGCTGCTCGTCAGCCACGATCGCGGCTGGTACGACCCTGCCCAGCCCGGTGGCGGCGTGCCCAAGCCTTTCACCCACCTCAGCGACGTCATGCTGCCCTTACTGCGGCAGCGCGGCGTCGCCGACGACACCATCCGCCAGCTCACCGTGACCAATCCGTTCGTCGCCTACGCCCGCTGACCGGCGGCGCTACAGTGACACCACGAGGCTGCCTCGCTTGCGGAAGGTGCCGACGTAGCGATGCGCGTCGACGATCTGGTCGAGCGTGTAGCGGCGGTCGATCACCGGCTTGAGCGCCCCGGCCTCGGCGAGGCGCGTCAGTTCGGCGAGGTCGGCGGCGTTGGGCGGCACTTCTGCCACGTCGACCCGGATGCCGCTCCGTTTCGCGTTGCCGGAGGCGCCGAGCAGGCCCTTGAGGTCGGTCACCGCGAGCATCACCACGCCGCCTGGGCGCACGATGGTGCGCACCCGCTCGAACGGGGCGTTGCCCACACAGTCCATGACGGCGTCGTACTGCTGGCCCGCCGCGGCGAAGTCTTCGCTACGATAGTCGATGACATAGTCGGCGCCCAGCTCCCGGACGAGCCCGGCATTGGCGCCGCTGCACACTGCCGTCACCGTCGCGCCTAGACCCTTGGCAATCATCACCGCCGCCGAGCCGACAGCACCGGAGGCGCCGTTGATCAGCACCTGATCCCCGGCCTTGACCGCGTTGCGCCGCAGGAAGGCAACCGCGGTCTGGCCACCGAAGACCAGCGCTGCGGCCTCCTCGAAATCGAGGTTGCGCGGCTTGAGCGCCACGGCCGCCGTCTCCCGCATGACCTTGTACTCGGCATGCGCCGAGAAGTCCGGCCCCGGCATGGCGATCACCTCGTCGCCCGGCTTGAAGCGGATGACCGCCGAGCCGACGGCTTCTACCACCCCGGCGAGGTCCATCCCGAGGATAGGGCGACGTGGCCGGAAGATGCCCAGCACCAGCGGCGCGAGAAAGCCCAGCCCCTTGGGCAGGTCGCGGCTACGCATCCGGTAGTCCGCCATGCTGACGGTGGTCGCACGCACCCGGATGAGTACCTCGTCTGCCTTTGGCACCGGCGTGGGCACCTCTGCCACCTGCACCACCTCGGGACCGCCGAACCGGTGATAGACCGCTGCCCTCATGATTGCCTCCTTGCCCAGGTCACAGCATCTGGGGTGCGTATCGCTGCGTACAAGGCTCAGGTGGTGGCAAAGTTGATGCGGTAGCTGAGTGCCTCGGCGATGTGGGGTCGCGCCACGGTCTCGCTTCCCGCCAGGTCGGCCAGCGTGCGGGCCACCTTGAGCACCCGGTGGTAGGCCCGCGCCGACAGCCGGAAGCGCTCGGCTGCCTGGAGTAGCAGCGTCTGGCTCTCCTTGTCCGGGTTCACCACCTTTTCGATCAGCGTCGAACTCGCGGCGGCGTTGGTGAAGACGCCGGGCTCACCGGCTGCGAGATAGCGCTGCCGCTGCCGCTCGCGCGCGCCCTCCACTCGCCTCGCCACGGTCGCGGAAGATTCTGACTCTGATTGCCCTATCATCTCGGCTGCGGAGACAGCGGGGACGTCCACCCGCAGGTCAATCCGGTCCAGGAACGGGCCCGAAATCCTGGACTGATAGTCATCGGCGCAACGGTCGCCGCGCTTGCAGGTGTGTCCCGGCGTGCCGGCCATGCCGCACTTGCACGGGTTCATCGCCGCAATCAGCTGGAAACGGGCCGGAAAGCTGACATGCGCGTTCGCCCTCGCGATCACCACCTCGCCGCCTTCGAGCGGTTGGCGCAGACTATCGAGCACAGCGGGCGAGAACTCGGGCAGTTCGTCGAGGAACAGCACCCCGTTATGGGCCAGGCTGGCCTCCCCCGGACGAACCTTCAGGCCGCCGCCGACCAGCGCCGCCATCGAGGCCGAGTGGTGCGGTGCCCGAAACGGCCGCCTATCGCTGAGGGCGCCACCGGCCAGTTCGCCCGCGATCGACTGGATCATCGAAACGTCGAGCAGTTCGCGCGAGTTGAGCGCCGGCAGGATCGAGGGAAGCCGCGCCGCGAGCATCGATTTTCCTGCCCCGGGGGGACCCACCATCAACAGGTTGTGCCCACCGGCGGCCGCGACTTCCAGCGCGCGTCGCGCCACCTCCTGCCCGCGCACATCCTTCAGGTCCGGCAGGCGCGCCGGATCTGCCAGTCGCTTCGTCGTGGGGCGGGGCGCCAGTTGGTAGCCTCCCAGGTGGTTGATCAGCGCCAGCAGGGAGTCCGCCGCGATGATGTCGAGCTCGTCGCCCGCCCACGCCGCTTCCGGCCCCGATGCAGCCGCGCAGATGATGCCGAGATCACGACCCTGTGCCGCGATCGCGGCTGGCAGCACCCCGGCTGTCGGTGTGAGCCCGCCATCCAGCGCCAGTTCCCCGAGCGCCAGGTGACGGCTCAGCGTGTCGGATGGAATGGCGCCCAGCGCCGCCATGAGCCCAAGCGCTATCGGCAGGTCGTAGTGGCTGCCCTCCTTCGGCAGGTCGGCCGGCGCCAGGTTTACGATGATGCGCTTGGGCGGCAGGCCGAGCCCGGAGGCGTAGAGCGCAGCGCGCACCCGCTCCCCCGATTCCTTCACCGCCTTGTCCGGCAGGCCGACGATCAGCAGGCCGGGTTTGCCCGGTGCCAGCTGCACCTGCACATCGACCGGTACCGCCTCGATGCCCTGAAACGCCACGGTCGCGACGCGGGTGACCATTCCGCAACTCCCCTAAGCCCGGAAGCAACCGTATCAGGAGAGTTCCGGATCGATCAAGAACGTTTCAGGAACAGCAGGCGACTTGTCCTGTACTTCCTGTCGACCGTTGCTTCGAGAGCTTACGGATACGGAGCAGGGCTCGTTGATCGACACGAATTCGACGCGCCTGCTCGTCGTCCGGCGGCACACGGCAATGCCCGCCACATACCCTGCCAGCCAATTAACCATGCTGGAATATCAAGAGGTTAGCGCAAGGTTTCATTAAGGGCCGCATGTTGAATCAAAGGCTGTCCATTCTTCTGTCCGAGACGTTGTCCAGCATGAGTTTCGCCGCCGCGCCCCGTATCGCGACCTCGTTCCTCCGGCCTCTTGCGCTGCTTCTGGTGGTGCTGGCGCTGGCTGCCTGCGGGCGCTCGCCGACAAACTATGCGGGCATCCCCGGCGACAATTCTCCCCATGATGGGGTGCGCAGGGCCTGGGGGCTGCCGATCCAGGGGCTCGATATCGCGCGCTACCAGGGCCGCGTCGATTTCGACAAGGTCCGCGCTGGTGGCGTCCACTTCATCTACATCAAGTCCACCGAAGGCAAGGACTACATCCACCCCAATTTCTACACCAACTGGCAGGGCGCCACGGCCGCGGGCGTGGCGCGCGGCGCCTACCACTTCATGACCTGGTGCAGCCTCGCATCCGAGCAGGCGGCCTGGTTCGTGCAGAATGTCCCGGCCGACTACGACTCGCTGCCGCCAGTGCTCGATCTCGAGTGGAACAATAATTCGAAGTGCAAGAACAAGCACGACCGCGCCGACGTGCTCGAAAAGGTGCGGGTGATGCTGGCGGCCATGGAAGCACACACCAAGAAGGTGCCGGTGATCTACACCGACATGAACTTCTATCGCGACGTGCTGCAGGGCGAGCATTTCGACAGTTCGTTCTGGCTGCGCTCCACCGCCGCCGAGCCGCACCTGCGCTATGGCGGCAAGAACGACTGGCTGATGTGGCAGTGGACGCAGACCGGCACCATGTCGGGCATCAACACCGAAGTCGATCGCAATGCCTTCTACGGCACGCAGGACCAGTGGGTGCAGTTCCTGCTCACCGGCTGCGACCCGCGCAAGCTGCATATCCTCGGGCCGCAGGGGCGCTGCACTACGAAGTAACGAGCGGTGAGTCCGCTTCGGCGGGTGATTGCCAGCATTCCGCCAGAGTTCTAGCCTCTGTGGGTGATATTCGCCGGCCGCAGTTGCCGGCAACAACAAAGGAAGGGGACGGCCATGGCCAAAGGACAGCTCCGCTCGAACAAGGAAGCCAAGAAGCCCAAGAAGGAAAAGCCGAAAGTTCTGGCGACCGCGGGGCTCACCAGCTCCAGCACCGCCGCTGCGGCTTCCAAGAAGAAGTAGGCGTCTTTCCGACGAACATTCGCAGGGCCGTGGCCATGCCCCGGCCCTGTCCTACTTGGCCGCCGCGTCCAGCACGGTTCCAATCAGCCCGCTCGCCTTGATGCCGTCGAGCAGAAACTGCATGGCGAGCGCGGCGAGCAGCACGCCGACGACGCGTGACACCACCGCAAGCCCGGTCAACCCCAGCAGCCGCTGGATCGGGATCGCGACCAGCATCACCAGGTAGCAGAGCAGCAGGATCGCCAGCAGCGCGCCCACCACCACGAACCATTCGACGCTGAACCCGCCGGTGCCGGTGGTCAGCAGGATCACCGCGCTGATGGCGCCGGGGCCGGCTATCAGCGGTGTCGCGAGCGGAAACACCGAGATATCGGTCCGGCTCTGCGCCTCGTTCTCTTCCTCGGGCGTCGTGCCGGTGCCGCCGGAGTGGCGGGCGAACACCATGTCGATCGAGATCAGCAGCAGCAGCACGCCGCCCGCGATCCGCAGCGCCGGTAGCGTGATGCCGAAGAGCCGCAGCATCGCTTCGCCGAACACCGCGAAGAACAGCAGGATGGCGGTAGCGATCAGTACGCCGCGCAGGGCCATCACCCGGCGCTCGGCCTGCGTGTTCTTCTGGGTAAGCGCCGCATAGACCAGCAGCAGGTCCGCCGGCCCGATCGTGGCGAAGAATGTCGTGAGTGCTAACAGCAGCGTGTCGATTGGCATGGTCGCGGCATTCCCCCGCTAACCACCCTATGGAAGTCCCGGTCGCGGGGCAATCGCGGTTCATCCTTCATTCAGGCCCGCAGGCGTAGGCGGTCCCTAACGCACAAAAGCAAACCACAGGGGCTCGTCAAATCATGCTGAAGATCATCGTCGCGACCGCAGCCATCCTGCTTCCGGGCGCCGCCATGGCGGAAGACTGGACCAAGTTCTACGCCGAAGTCTATGGCGGTGCGGCGCTCGGCACCGACACCCAATACTACGGCGACGACTACGTCATGGACCCGACCTGGGCTGCCGGCGCTGCCTTCGGCGTCGATTTCGGCAACGGTTTCTCGCTCGGCGTCGACCTGATGAAAACCGGCGACGCCGAGTATGTCGGCGAAGGGACGTCCCTCGCGACCTTCTCGGTGATGGCCGAGGGTGAATACGCCATCGCCCTCAACGACACTTTCGCTGTCTACGGCTCGCTCGGCCTTGGCGGCATCAACGTCGCGGTCGACAACGGCATGGAAAGCCGGGATGCCTGGGGTGTCGGCTATTCGGCCGCGGTCGGCGTCCGCGCCGATATCACCGAGAACATGGCGCTGTTCGGCGAACTGAAACACCAGAACACCTTCGACACCGTCGAGCTGTCCGGTGACGAGGTCGGCGCCCCCACCAACACCGCCCTGGTCGGCGTCCGCCTCAGCTTCTGATCGGCGTCACGGCCGCTAGAAGACGGGGTGCACCATCTGTGCGCCCCCTACGTCCGCCGCTTCTCGATCGCGTCCCAGATCAGCACCGCGATGTCCGGTCCGCCGAAGCGCTTGATTTCGCGGATGCCGGTGGGGCTCGTGACGTTGATCTCGGTCAGGTAGTCGCCGATCACGTCGATGCCGACGAAGATCATGTCGCGTTCCTTGAGCGCGGGGCCGATGGTGGCGCAGATCTCGCGGTCCCTCGGCGTCAGGTCGACGATTTCGGGGCGGCCGCCGACATG
>JAEYYP010000365.1 GCA_023428425.1 Pseudomonadota bacterium | reverse complement strand
GGTTCGGACCTTGGCACGCCTGGATTCTGGGGCTCGAACGATTTCATCGGCCTGCTCGCCCTGGCTATCGTCCCGGTCATCGGCATCTTCGCAGTGGCCACGCTCATCCGACGCGCGCAGGACTTGCGCAATGCCGCGGCCGCCGTGACCCAGGCTGCCATCCGTCTCGCCGAGCCCGAAACGACCGCGTCCGAAAAGGTCGCCTCGGTTGGCCAGGCCGTGCGTCGCGAGGTGAATGCACTTGGCGATGGCCTCGAGCGCGCCCTGTCGCGTGCAGGCGAACTCGAAGTGATGATCCACAACGAGGTCACTGCGCTCGAACGCACCTATTCCGACAACGAATCGCGCATGCGTGCGCTGATCCAGGAACTCGCCAGCCAGCGCGAGGCCGTGATCACCAATACCGAGCGCGTGCGTGAGGCGATCACCGAGAGCCACACCGGCCTGGTGTTCGACCTCGACATGATTTCTCAGCGTATCGCCGGCACCATCGTCGAATCCGGTGGCAACCTGACCAAGGCACTCGAGACCGCCGGCAACTCACTGAACGGAGCGTTCGGCGAGCGCACGGAGAGCTTCGTGTCGCTGATCGACCAGCGCACCAGCCATCTGCTGGTCGCCCTCGACGACTCGGCCAGCCGCCTCAACATCACCCTCGAAGATCGCGCCGGCACCATCTCGGGCGCCTTCGAGAACCGTACCGAGCAGCTTTCGGCCGTCATCGACCAGCGCCTCGAGTCGCTGACGGAGGCACTCGACAGCCGCACCGTCACTCTGTCGGACGCCATCGACAATCGCACCTCTTCCCTCGCCAAGCTGCTGAGCCAAGGCGGCATCACGCTGCTCGACCAGCTGCGCGACCGCGGCCACGAAGTGTCGAGTGCACTCGACATGATCGGCACCCGCATTGCGTCCGACATCACCGGCCGCGCCCGTGAGGCCGAGTCGCTGCTGTCGGGTCTGAGCCACCAGCTCGACGAGCAGGTGCAGATCCAGGTCAACTCGATGGAGTCGCGCCTGCAGTCGGCGATGATCGAGCTGTCCGGCGCCCTCGACGATACCACCGAGCGCGCCCGCGTCACCCTGACCGGCGCCGGCTCGCAGAACCTCGCCCAGTTCGATGCCCGCCTCGACGAGATTGCCTCGGCCATCGATACGCGCCTCGCCGGCCTCGACGGCGTCATCGGCGACAAGGGTGACAAGCTGGTGTCGGCCCTCGACAAGCACAATGCGAGCTTCGCCGCCCGCGCCAACGTGCTGGAAATCGCGCTCGACGAGAAGTCGGAGCATTTCAACGAGATCGTCTCGCAGCGCACCCGCGAGATGACCGAGACACTCGGCCAGCGCACCAAGCAGATCACCGAGACGATCGCAAACCGCAGCCGCGAGATTTCCGACTCGCTCGAAGGCCACACCCAGGTCATCGCCGACGCTCTCGACGGCCGCACGCAGCTGCTCAACGAGACCCTGCAGAACCGCAATGTCGACTTCTCCGAGACCCTGCTCGGGCGGGCTCGCGAGATCGACGATGCACTTTCCGGTCGGACCCGCGAACTCGAACTGGCGCTGACCACCCGCACCAACGAGCTCGAGCAGGCGATCACCACTCGCACCGCCAATCTCGGACAGACGGTGAGTGCCAACGCCAATGAGCTGGCCCAGATCATCGTTGCCCGCACCAGCGAGCTGAACCAGACGCTGGCCACCCGTGCAGGTGAGGTCGAAGCCGCCCTCTCGTCCCGCACCACGGCACTCGACGACGCGCTTGCCACCCGCACCGCTGAACTCGAAGGCGCCCTGATCACGAGAGCCGCCGAACTTGATGGAGCCCTCAGCGCGAGGACCGCGGAGCTCGATGGGGCCCTCAGCACTCGGACTTCGGAACTCGATGTCACGCTGAGCGCTCGCACATCTGAACTCGACGGCGCTCTCAGCGCTCGCACGTCGGAACTCGACACGACGCTGAGTGCGCGCACCGCTCAGATCGACGGCGCCATTGCACGGCGTGCCGGCGAGCTCGACCACACGCTCGGCCAGCATGTCACCGCTTTCGACCGCACGATCGCCGGCCATGCGCAGGCTCTCGACACCACTATCCTCACTCACGTGCAGGCCATCGATACCAGCCTCGCCAACCGCGCCGACCAGATTACCGGGGTGTTCTCGGGCCGGGCCGATCAGATCGACGGAATCCTGCAGCAGCGCACCGCAACCCTCAACGATGGGTTCGATGCCCGCGTGCAGGGCCTCGACTCAAGCCTGCTGTCGCACACGCGCACGCTGAATGAAGGCTTCGATGCCCGCGCCCAGCGTCTCGCTGCCGGCCTCGATGCGCAGACGCGTGCGCTAAACGAGAGCATCGATACCCGCAGCGCTGCGCTGCACGAGGGGCTCGACACCCGCGCCGAAGCGTTCTCCGACGGCCTCGACAGCCGCATCGAGACGCTGAACCAGAACCTCGACCTGCGTTCGACCGCGCTCAGCGACAACCTCGACATCCGAGTCCAGGCGATCAACGCCAATTTCGACATGCGTGCTCAGGCGCTCGCAGAGAGCCTAGACCAGCGCACGCAGACGCTTGCAGGTACGGTTTCGGCCCGCTCCGCCGAGCTAGCCGAGGCGCTCAACAACCGCACGCAGCAGCTCGCCGAAACCCTCGGCACGCACACAGTAGGCATCGCAGCGGCGATCGGCGAGCGGACCAGCGAACTCGCCCGCACTATCGATGCTCAGGGCACCGCAGCGCGCGACAAGATCGATGCCTCGCTGCGCAACGTCGCGGACTCGATGGGCGAGCGCGCCTCTCAGGTCGCGACGCTGATCCAGGCCAAGGTGTCCGAGGTCAGCGATGGACTGAGCCGCGGCGTCGACAGCGCAATCCTCCGCATGGCCGATGCCGAGTCCGGCGTGACGGGCCGCATCGACCAGGCTTCGTCGACCGTTGGCGACAGCGCCCGCGCCGCCGCCGACATCATCGAAACCGGCGTGAACTCCGCACGCAAGGCGATCACCGACATGGTCGATCAGCGCCTGGGCACCTTGCCCGAAGCGATCACTGCCCGTGCCGATATCACTGCCGAGCGCCTGGCGTCGCTGAACACCGCGATCAACACCGCGCTCGTCCAGTCGATGACCGATCTCGAGGCCGGTGCCGACCGTATCGAGGAGACCATCTCCCGCCGCATCGTCGCCGCGACGCAGAACATCGCCGACGACGTGACCACCACTGCCGACCGCATGGACGTTGCCGTCCGCAACGCCCTCGAGCAGATCGGCGTCGCCTCGCGTAACATCGACGACCTGATCTCGATCAAGGCGGTGGCTGCGGCCGACGCAATCGGCGGCAAGGTAGCCGAAATCAATCGCGTGGTGACCGAACGCACCGACGAGTTCTCGACCCTCGTGTCGGATCGTTCGGCCCAGCTCCAGATGGCGCTCGAGAACCACGGCAACGTCTTGCAGCAGGCGCTGATCAGCAACGCCTCGGCGGCCGAAGACCTGATGAGCCAGTCGACGTCGCGCATCCTCACGGACGTGACCGCGGCGCTGGGCAAGCTCAATGACTCCAACATGCTGCTGCAGAAGGTGCTCGACGCCTCCACGGCCAACCTCGCCAACCTCGAGACCTCGGTAGCCCAGCAGACCTCGACCTACTCGGCCACCGTGCGCGACGCGATCTCCTCGACCGAGGAAGCCGGCCGCATGGTGACGACGCATGTCGGCGCCCTGCAGACCACCATCCAGACCATGGTCACGGAGTTCGGCGCCATTCTCGGCAACCTCGGCGCCGAGGCCGCGTCGATCGACAAGGCCGCCGAGAACCTGAACTCGACCTCGAGCTTCACTCTCGGCATGCTCGATGAGCGCCGGGCAGCGATGGATGCCCTCGCCGGCAGCTTTGCCTCGCGGGCCGACGAGATCGACATGCGCATGCGCGGCTTCGCTCAGTCGATCGCCGACACCGTCAACGAAACCGAGGAGCGCCTCGGCGTCGCGCGGATGTCGATGGAACAGCTGTTGGCGTCGACCACGTCGAACGTGGCCGAGACGCTGGAACAGACGTCGGGCTCGATCACCAACGCGCTCAGCGACACGACCAACCAGCTGCAGAGCGTGCTGACCTCGACTACAGACCAGGTGCAGACCGCCCTTGCTGAAACCACTGGCCAGCTCGAAGGCGTGCTGAACTCCACCACCGAGAAGGTTCAGTTTGCCCTCTCGGCGACCACGGACCAGCTCGAGGACGTGCTCAACTCGACGACCAGCCGCGTCCAGGACGCCCTCGGCACCACCACCGATCAGGTGCAGGGGGTGCTGAACCAGACCGCGGAGCAGGTGCAGTCCGCGCTGGTGTCGACCACCGGTCAGGTCCGCTCCGTCCTCAGCGCAACCACCGAGCAGATGCACGGCGCGCTCACCGCTTCGACCGGCGAGATGGAAGCTGCGATCACCGCCACACAGGAGCGTTTGCAGACTGCACTGGGCAAGACCACCGAGCAGATGGAATCGGTGCTCGGCAAGAGCACCAACCTGCTCGAAGAAGCGCTGGAATCCACCTCGCTGCGCGTCTCGACCCAGCTTGGCTCGTTCACCAGCACCGCCGGCAACGAGAGCCAGCGGGCGGCCGATGCCCTGCGCCAGACGCAGGCAACCATGATCCTCGAGATGCAGCAGGCCCTCGAAGCCGCGACCCAGCGCTTCAACGAGACCGCCGCCGCCATGCGCGAGACCGCCAAGGAAGTCGGCACCGAGCTCGAAGCCACCCGCTCCGAGCTGGCCCGCGGCGTCATCGAGCTGCCCGAGGAGACCAAGTCGAGCGCCGCAGCGATGCGTCGCGTGGTCGCCGAGCAGATCGAAGCCCTGGCAGAACTCAATGCCATCGTCCGCGCCCAGCCGCAGACGCATGACCTGAGCGAGCGCCGCCCGGCTGCTCCCACCCGCCAGTCCATCGCCCGCGATGAGGCTCCCGTGTCCCGGCCGGAGCCGGCTCGCCAGGTGGAATCGCGCCCAGAACCGGTCCGGCCGGCCCCTATCGCCCAAGCTCCCGCGGCCTTGGCTCAGCCCGCTCCGCAGTCGCGCTACGTGCCGATGCCGGACGTGCCGGCGCCGCGCCCGGCCGCCGCGGCTCCCGCTGCTGCCGCACGTCCGGCCGAGCAGAAGCCCGAAGGCGGCGGCTGGTTGCGCGACGTCCTGCGCAACGCTTCGGGCCCGACGGCTCCAGCCGCTGCTCCCGCCGCGCCTGCGTCCGCTCCGGCGCCCGCCGCGCAGCCGCAGGGCCTCTCGACCCTGACCGAGGAAATCGCCAGGTCGATGGACCAGGCAGCCCTTGCCGAGGCCTGGCAGCGGTATCAGTCGGGCGAACAGGCGGTGTTCTCGCGCCGCATCTACACGCTCACCGGACAGGCCACCTATGACGAAGTCCGCAAGCGCATCCAGCGCGACGCCGACTTCGCCAAGACGGCAGCCACTTACATGAGCGAGTTCGAGCAGTTGCTGAAGCGGGCCGCAACCGGCGCCAGCCCGGTCGAGGAAACCCGCGAGTATCTGCTCAGCGATCGTGGCCGGGTCTACACCATGCTGGCCCATGCCAGCGGCCGCCTCGGCTGACCGATACGCACCAAGTTCCAAAGCCCCGCGGGTAACACCGCGGGGCTTTCGCTTGCGCTCAACCCAGCTTGGGTTCGCCAGCTCGTTTCGGGGCGTGGAGCACGATAGACGCGAGGATCATGACGCCGCCAATGAGTGCAAACAGGGCAGCGACAAACCAGGCCTTCGAGCCGATCAGGCCGATCAGCCACCCGAAGCCGGCAAGCGTGATGACGTTCATCGACTGCTGGAGCATGACGAAGAAACCCTGCGCCTCCGCGGCAATGCTGTCGCTGGTCCAGTTGGTGATGAAATGCATGCACCCCATGTAGCCGAGCGCAAAGGTGACCGCGTGAAAGAACTGCAGCGGAATCAGAAGCTCTATCCCCGGTTCGAGTGCCATCAGCAACCAGCGGATGACCGCGCCCGCGGCTGAGACTAGGATCAGCGTGCGAGCGGAGAAGCGCCGGGCGATCGGGCCGAAAGTGAACATCAGCGCCGCCTCGGCGATGGCCGCTACCGCCAGCAGCGGCCCGATGATGTCGGCCGAGAACCCCTGCTCCTGCCACAGCAGTCCCTGGAAGGCGTTCTGCATGTTGTGCGTGGCGATCACGAGCGAGAAGCCGATAAGCGGCAGGATGAAGAAGGGCTGCATCGCGTCTCGCAGCCGGCTGGCCGCACCCGCCTGCTGCGGCTGCGTCTCCGGGCCGTCGGGTCCGCGGAAGCGCGGCAGCTGGAATGCGGCTAGCGTTCGCAGCAGCGACAACCCGACGAACATCGGCAGGAAGATGCCGCCTCCCAGCCAGTTGATGACGAAGCCGACGACCACCAGCATCACCATGTAGCCCACCGTGCCCCAGGCGCGGATTGGACCGAACTGTGTGCCCCTGCGTCGCGTCATGCGGATGGTGGCTGCGTCCATCACCGGCCCGACTGCCGCGGCGGGCAGCGACAACAGCGTCCAGACGATCAGGATGCCCCAGAACCCCGAGACGAAGAACAACGCGAGGGGTAGCACTCCGGCCAGCACGCCGCCGATCACGATCACCGTCCGCCAGTCGCTGGCCTTGTCCGCGATGCGGCCGACCACGACGTTGAGCACCAGCATGATCAGCACCGGCAGTGCGTTGAGGATGCCGATCTCGCTGGCGGTCAACCCCTGCCCCGCGAACCAGATGCCGCCGTAGACGGTGACCACCGCACCGGACATGTACTGGATGAAGTAGTAGAGGGTGGCCCTGAGTTCAGGCGTGAAAGAGCCGCGGCGTTCCGCGACGAGGGTGGTCATGGTGGCCTCCAGGCCAGGCGTTAGGGCGCGGGTTCCGCGACGGCAATGGTTTCGGGTTCGACAGGACGGACGGTAGGCGGCTGGATGCGAAGGGAAATCCAGACCAGCAGCGCACCGACCAGCGAATAGGCGCCCAATGCCACCCACGCCCAATGCCCGAGCGCGCCGTAGGCCCAGCCCATCCCCAGCAGCGCGATGACAGACATCGATTGCTGCACCACGTAGGAGAAGCCCTGCGCCTCGGCTGCGATGTGCTCCGAAGTCCAGTTGGCGATGAAGTAGATGCCGCCCAGGTAGCCCATGGCAAAAGTGACGGCGTGCAGCAGTTGCAGCCCGAACAGCACCGGCAGCGGCGGTGCGAAGGTGAGTGCAGTCCAGCGGAAGCCGGCAATGATGCAGGCGAAGATGATGATGTGACGAGCGGAAAGCTTGATGTTGAGCTTCTTCCAGAAGAACATCATCGCCGCCTCGGCTGCGGCCATGACTCCGATGAGTGGCCCGATCAGCGCTTCCGGCACACCCTGCTTGTGCCACTCGAGCGCGGCGAAGGCACCGAAGGCGCCATGAGTGGAATAGAGGACGCCCAGCCCCAGCAGGGTTAGTACGAACCAGGGCTTCAGCACCTGCCGCAGTGCCGTGGCACCCTGCTTGTGCGCGCTGGCGCCCTTGGCGGGCTCAGCCTTGAAGCGTGGCAACTGGAAGGCAAGCCCGGCCCGCAACAGCGCCAGCGTGACGAAGAGAGGCACGAAGGCGGCATCGCCGAGTAGTCCGATGATCGGCCCGGACGCAATGCCCGCAAGCATGAAACCGACGGTGCCCCAGGCACGGACGGTCGCGAAATTGGTGCCGCGTCGCTGCGTCATCCTGAGGGTGGCCGCGTCCGTTACCGGTACCAGCGCCTGCGCCGGCATGATCGACAGCGTCCAGATGAGGAGAATCCCCCAAAAGCCGGAGACGAAGAACAGCCCAAGCGGAACCAGGCCGGCCAGCAGCGAGAGCACGATGATGACGCCGCGCCAGTCGCTCGCGCGGTCGGCAATGCGACCGACGATCTGGTTCACGGCCAGCATCAGCAGCACGGGCGCGGCATTGATGATGCCGATCTCGCCCGGCAGGATGCCTCGCATGGTCAGCCAGACGCCGAAGTAGACCGAGATCACCCCGTTCGTTCCGAACACGGTGAAGTGGTAGAGCGCAGCGCGCAACTCGGGGGAGAAGCGCGCGGCGACTGGCGGGGCCGACGACATGGCTGGATGTGCTCCGCGCGGGAGAATCCGCGAAACGCGAGGGACAGTGCAGGCGGCCGCCGTAAAGATCAATTGGCCTTCGGTCACATCAGGGATGCAGAATTCAGGCTGCCGCCGCGAGGCGATGACTGACCGGCACGAGCGTATCGAGGAAGATTTCGGCGCAGGCCGCCCAGGTGTAGGCGAGCGCATGGGCGCGTGCGGCGGCGCGATCGAGCTTGAGCGCCTGTGTGACCGCAGTGCCCAGATCCTCGTTCATCGCCCCGCAATCCGGGTCGGTGAGCACATCGCGAGGCCCTGTGACTGGATAGGCTGCGACAGGGAGTCCTGACGCCAGCGCCTCGATCATAACGTTGCCGAACGTGTCGGTTCTGGACGGAAAAACAAAGACGTCCGCCGAGCGGTAGATGGCCGACAGCTCCGCACCCGTCCTGAGCCCAAGAAAGACTGCCTGCGGATAGCGCGTCGCAAGTTCGGGCCGTGCCGGACCGTCGCCGACAACGATTTTCGTGCCCGGCAATTCGAGTTCGAGGAATGCCTCGACATTCTTCTCTACCGAAACGCGCCCCACATAGAGCAGATGCGGCCCCGGAAGACCGGTGAACCAGGTCTTCTCGCCCGGGGCGAAGCGCGCATGATCGACGCCTCGTGTCCACGTGCGAAGACTGGTAAAGGCGCGCTTGTGCAACTCATCGCGCATAGAGGCAGTCGGCACGAGGGTTGCGGCGGCGGCGCCGTGGAACCAGCGCAGGAAGGTATAGGTCCACTCCACCGGGATCGGTGCGCGCGCCGCGACATACTCGGGGAACCGGGTGTGGTAGCTCGACGTGAAGGCCAACCCCCGCTCGATGCAGTTCAGCCGGGCGAAGAGCCCCAGGGGACCTTCGGTCGCGATGTGAATGTGATCAGGCATCTCGCGCTCGATACAGGCCGCAATCGTGGAAGGCGTTACGATCGAGAGACGAATCTCCGGGTAGGTCGGGAGCGGGAAGGTCCAGAACCCCTCCGGGGTGAGGTAGCTCACCGCGTGGCCAATGCGAACGAGTTCACGGCCGACAGCCTCGAGGCAACGAACGACGCCATTGGTCTGCGGCAGCCACGCGTCGGTAACGATCAGCACCTTGCTCATCACGAGCCCCGTCCGTCCCACTGACGGCAGTGTACGGGAGTCCCATGTCAGGGTTGTGAAGGGCAACCGCGCGTTGCTACCCA
>JAEYYP010000327.1 GCA_023428425.1 Pseudomonadota bacterium | reverse complement strand
GCCGTCGCCAGCGACAGGATTGCCGCCGCAGCCAGGCGGCGGACGAGGGTGCGGGCCGGCCGCGGGGGCAGGAGGCCGGCCCGCCTCGCGCGAGAACCTCAGCTTGGCGCCGGCGAACACGCCGATGCCGGGCATGCCGAACCCGCGCACGACCTGGTATTTCTCGTCGAGCAGGTTCTCGCCGCGCACGTAGAGCTCGGTGTTTTCGTTCGGTCTGTAGGCGATCTTGGCGTCGAGAATGAAATAGTCGTCGAGATCGACGTCGACGAAGGTGCCGAAGGACGGGCTGATGCGGTCCTGGACGTCGAGCACGGCGTGCGCAGTGCCGGTCACTTCCCATTTCTCCGCGGGGCGCACCGTGGCCGAAAGCGCGATATCGTGTTCCGGCACGCGCGGCCGGCGCTGCCCGTCCGGCTGCTCGGTGTGGGTGAAGGTGTAGGCGCCGGCGAGATCGAGCCAGTCGGTCGCCGCCCAGGACAGCGAGGCCTCGATGCCCTGGCGTCGCGTGACGCCCGGGATCTGGACGTAGGAGAAGGTGGCGTAGCTGTAGTCGATCAGATTGTCGGTGTTGAGCAGGAAGTAGGTGAGGTCGGCCACCAGCGCGCCGTCGAGGAAGCTCTGTTCCACGCCGACGTCGAAGCTGACGCTCTCTTCCGGCAGGAGGTTCGGGTTTCCGGT
Organism: Pseudomonadota bacterium; assembly: GCA_023428425.1. GTDB lineage: Bacteria > Pseudomonadota > Alphaproteobacteria > Rhizobiales > Devosiaceae > Devosia_A. Next base: position 1,863 of record JAEYYP010000327.1, on the reverse strand, counting down.
GCCGAAGGGCGCGTAGAGCTCGTAGAGGCTGGGGGCGCGGAAGCCGGTACCGGCCGAGCCATGCAGCTTGGTGCCGGTGTCGGCGAACAGGTAGGCAGCGGTGGCGCGATAGGTGTTGTAGCCGCCGAAGACGCTGTGTTCGTCGTGGCGGGCGCCGAGCGTCAGGGTGAAGTCCTGCGCCGGCTCAACGATCGCCTGGCCCCACAGGCCGGTGATCGAGAACTGGTCGGAAGTACTGGTGCCGAAATTGTCAGTGACCTCGGCGCCCTGCCACTCATGGTCGGCGCCGAATTGCAGCGTCGCCCACTCGGTCGCCTCGAACGCGCCCTGGTAATCGAGCTTGGCGCGCTGGCCGTGATAGTTGGCGTCGAACGGGCCGAAGGCCGAGACCTGAGTCAGGTCGCGGTCGACGTCGAACATCTGCACGGAGGCGGTGTTCCTGAAGCGGCCGTCGAGCAGGTCGAGATTGAAGCCGATGCGCCCGGCCTTCTGGCTGGTGCTGCCATTGTTGAGTTCGTTGTCCAGCGGCGTCGCGCCGCTGTCGTCGAACTCGCCCTCGGCGTTGATGAACAGACCGGAACCGAACACCGAGAAATATTCCGTCAGTTGCTTTTCGGCGGCCACGGTGGCGGTGAGGTTGCGATAGGCGTCGCGCTCGAGGCTGTTCGGGTTGCTGTCGAGCGGAGGCGTGCCGTTGGCAAGCGCAGCCGAGATGCCGTCGGTCGACAGCCCGTCCAGGGAGAAGCTCGCCTTGCCGGTGTCGCTGGCGCCCGACAGCTTGTAGCCGCCGCGCACCGTGCCGCGCGAGCCGGCCTCGATCGACAATTCGTGATGCACGCCGAGGTCGATGCCGCCCAGCGTCGAGATGCCGATCACGCCGGCCACGGCGTCGGAGCCGTAGAGCGTGCTCTGCGAGCCCTTCAACACCTCGATGCCCGCCACGCCGCCGGCGATCAGGTGCTCCCACGAGGTCTGCACCTGGGTGGCGGTCGGGTCGGAAATGTCGATGCCGTTGAACAGCGTCTTGACGTAATTCTTGTCGGCGCCGCGGACAGCCAGGCTGGTTTCCTGGCCGCCGCTGCCGGGCGGCGAGACATAAACGCCGCGAACCAGCGTCAGGTAGTCGCCGACGCGCGGCTTGTCCTCGGCCTCGAGGCGCTTCTCGTCGATGACCTCGACCTTGGAACCGGTCTTGGCCTTTTCGGTCGGCGTGCGATTCGGCGTCACCACGATGGTGCCGATGTCGGTTTCGGCCCAGGCCGGATTGCCCATGCCGAGCGCTGCCGCCGGCAGTGCGGCGAGCGCGATGTGTCTTGCGATTCTCATTTCATCCCCCGTCCGCGCTTCGCACGGAATTGGCTGCAGGTTTGCCGGTGGGATGAATTAGACCGTCCCCCAGCGATGACAGACGCCACCACTGTCGAGACAGTGCCGGAAGCTCCCCGCATCCGGAAAAGTGACCGCTCGAGGCAGGTCTCCTGGCTCGCGGGTCTCCGGCTTGTCCGCCTTCCCGAAGCGTTTCCGCTTCAGTGGCATTGTTGGACAAGCCTCGCCGCTTACAGTTGCGGGGGCAGCTACGGATTGCGGCTGGGAAGCCGTCCCGTATTCCCTTTTTCGTCCCTTGCCTTTTCAGCGCGGGAACCTCGAACCAGAAAACCGTAGCAACGGTGGCAGGGCGCGTCAATCGGCGGGGCGTCGTCGGCTGTCGTATCCCCGTCCTTCATATGCCCATCCGCCGAAAGCGCCCGCCCGCCCTTGGCCGGCGGCGCCCAATGGCCTATCCACGAGACTGCGCACGCCGCGCCAGGGGCCGACGATGCTCAAGACCATGAAGATCCCGCTCGGCCAGATTTACGTGCCGAT
>JAEYYP010000275.1 GCA_023428425.1 Pseudomonadota bacterium | reverse complement strand
TTACTTCGATCAGGCCTGGGACCTCGCCATGGCCGGCATCGCACGCAATCCCAGCCCTCGATCCTAGGGCCATCGAGGTTGCCGAACCGCCATCCCACCACGGTTTACGACGGCCCGGATCAATCCGGCGGACCGGGGCGTCTCCGCAGTGTATTCGCGCCCAATCTTGCCAGGGGGGGCTGAGAGGCGCCAGAAGCCGAAGTTTGCTGTAGCTGCGACGAACGGCCGGTATGGGGCCGGCTGCGGACTGGCCGGTTTTGGCGGCCGCTGTACAGATAGCCGCCGTTCTGCTGCCGACCCCAGTTTTTGCCGTTGGGAGAAGTCCACCAACTGCTGAAAGCAGATCACCAGTGTTCGACCGAAAGTTCGACCACCGGGGTAGAAGGGATCTTCGACACGCCGCGCTCCATACGAGGCGTTGCCGGCGGCGCCAGCTTCACGGTGATGCAACGGAAATTAGTGTAAACTAGCGTGCAAGTTCAGCCACCTGTTTGGATGCATATGTTCATGCTATGTACTACATAGAGGTGGAGCATGTTCGACAAGCTGATTCGTGAACTGAAGGCGATGGAGCGTACCGAGATCAGCGTTCCTTTGGAGGCTGACGCATACGGGTACTACGATAAGGAGTGCCCCACACCTAACTGCCTTTTCGGCTTCAAAGTCCACGGGGAAGACTGGCGGGACATCGTGCGCGACGAGGAGGTATTTTGCCCCTCCTGCCGCCATGCCGCTCCCGCAAAGAGCTGGTATACGACCGATCAGGTGGAACGCGCGAAGCAGCAGGCCCTCGATCAGGTCAAAGGTCGCATCAACAACGCCATGCGAGCGGATGCCCAAGCTTGGAACCGGCGTCAGTCACGTAACTCGCTTTTGAAGATCACCATGAATGTGACCGGCGGTGGGATGGCGCCTGTACTGGTTCCAATCGCGGCCGCCGAGCCGATGCGGCTTCGCACGAAGTGCGAAGCCTGCGGTTGCCGCTACTCCTACATTGGCGCAGCATTTTTCTGCCCATCCTGCGGCGCGAACTCTGCTGATCACACCTTCAAGCAGACTCTTGGCACGATCCGCACCAGTGTGAGGAGCGGACCGAAATTGAGGGAAATTCTAAGTAAGGACGACGCAGAGGTTTTGATTCGCACTTTACTTGAAAAGGGCTTTCAGGATTCAGTTATGTGCTTTCAGCGGTTGAACGAACAACTGCGAGAAGGACTGACCGATCCACCGGCCGCGCGGCGTAACCTGTTTCAAAACCTCGATGAAGGCTCTAGTTTCTGGAGCAATGCGCTCGGCAGGGATTTTGAGACGATGATAGGCGCGGATCAGCTATCCCGCCTTCGACGCTATTTCCAGCAGCGGCACCTGCTGGCCCACCGACAGGGTCTTGTAGATGCCGACTATGTCGCGCGCAGTGGCGACACCAGCTACGCTGAAGGGCAGCGCTTGGTCCTAAAAGAGGTCGATGCGCTCGACCTAGTTGGATTGGTGGAAGCGCTCGGGGAAGCAATCGCGGCAGTGGCGCGAAGCTAGAACAGCGAAATCTGATGCTTTGGCTGCTCCGCGTCAGCGCAGACCTTGGGTCGGCTGGGGCGGTGGTTAGGGTGAAGGAGCGGGCCGGCGTCTCGAATTGAGCCCACCATTATACGTCTGGTTCTGACTGCCGTTCGCCAAAGCAGACCCTCGACTAATCGTTTGCGCATCTGGGCATGTCGGGCGCGCTGCTAGGCAGCGGACTCATAACGTCCTTATCCATATGCGGACGGCTGCGAGCTTGAGTGCCGCAAGACAGTTCTCCGGCCGCCGATCATAGCGCGTGGCGATGCCGCGCATCTGCTTGATGCGGTTGAAGAAGCGCTCGATCGCATTGCGCTGGCGGTAGAGCCATGGACTGAAGGCGAACGTCCCCTTGCGGATGATCCGGGGTGGGATGTTGGGGAAGACGCCCCGGCTCGCGGTCTCCAAGCGGATGGCGTTGGTGTCGTAAGCCTTGTCGGCGAGCAGGATGCTCCCCGCTTGCAGGTCCGACAGCAGGGCATGGGCCGCCGGAGCGTCGCCGGCCTGGCCTGCGGTGAGGGCAAGGCGGATCGGTCGACCCTCGGCATCGACGAGAGCGTGGATCTTGGTGGTCAGTCCGCCCCGGGAGCGTCCCATGCAACGATCGTCAGCGCCCCCTTTTTGATCGCCGCACCGTGCTGATGGACCCGGACGCAGGAGCTGTCGATCATCACCAGATCGCCGTCATAGGCGGCAGACACGGCCTCCAGCAGGCGATCCCAGACCCCGGCCGCTCGCCAGCGCACGAAACGATTGTAGAGGGTCGTACGCGGGCCATAGCGTTCGGGTACGTCCCGCCACGAAGCGCCAGTGCGGAAGCGCCACAGGATGCCATTGATCACTCGCCGGTCATCCACGCGCGCCACGCCGCGCGGCTTGTTCGGCAGGAGGGGCACGATCACCGCCCATTCCTCGTCTGTCAGTTCGTGTCGACGCATGCCGCTCTCCCTATTCGGAGAGCTTGAATCACGGCTCCATCACATCCGCAAATTGATGGGGCCACTGCCTAGTCTATTCGGACGACGGCCGACTCGACACTATGATCGAGATTCTGAGCGAGGTCGCGACACGCGTGCAGGTCATCCTGCTCACCTGCCACGACCGTGCCTTCCGCCATGTTCCAGGCAACCGATTGCTGATGAAAATCCCTTGACGGTCCTTCTTCGCTATCGCTGATTTATGCTCGAGCATTTTTCGCACAACAGCAGCGCGACGCCGGAGATCCGCTATCGGCTCTTCTGTCATTTTCCCGACCAGAATGGCACGCGCCTGCTTAGCAAGGATGAGCTCAAATCGGTGCTCGCCACCAAAGCCGAGGCGATGCAGAAGATCATCCAACGCATCGCTCCCGGCGTCGATCACGACGTCTTCCTGACGCGATTCACCATCGAATTCGGCCAGACCAGCGACGACCTGCAGAAATCCGTGCTCGCGACACTCGGCACCAAGGGTTTCTCTGCAGAGGATGTCGACGCGATCATCTTCCCCAATGCGATCCAGCGGATCGTCGATACCGCGACCCAATCCGCCATCACCGACCGCACAGTCGATCCCGCCACGTTCCTCGAAGCGCTACGCGATGTCCGCCGCGTGACCTTCACCCGCTGGACGCGGGCACTTGCCGCGCGCGCGCAGATCGCCAAGCGGCTGCGCGACGATCTTGCCCCGTCGCTCGCGCACAATGTTCGCCGCCGCACGTTCGTCATCGACCCGGCCATGATCGAGAAGTTCGACGATACGGTCGTCGGCTTCATCAAGGGCTTCGTCGACCGCTACTGCTACAAATATCTCCACGAATATCCGCCGCTGTTCCTGATCACGGGCGATTATGACGTGGATGCGCTAGCGACCCGGCTCCACGACGCCGGCCTCACCGCCGCGACTGGCATGGTCGGAAGCGCGTTTCGCGCCAACGCACTTTTCAAGAAGCCGATGCGCCGTAAAACACCGCTCGAGATCGAGTTTCGCCTCGGCCTCGCGCGCAGGTCGCTCGTCACGGAAGACCCGCCCCAGCGTCCAGACGAGCTGTTCCTGGTGAACGTTGCCGACGATGCCTGGGCGAAGAAGGACACCACCGTCCACCGCTTCGAGATCGAGCGTCTCTCCGATCTCGAATATGTGCTCAAGTTGAGGAATGTATATGCCTGATCCTGGTGATCCAATCGGCTGCGTCACGGACAGCTCGCCGTCGCTGGTACGCATTGAAATCAGCAGTGCGGAGGATTTCGAGAAGCACAAAGCGAAGCTCGGCGTGGGGCAATATCTGCTGATCGCGTCGGGCAATGATCTCTATCTGCTCGCCACCATCATGGCGGTCCGTGCCTCGCACATAGACCGCGCCAAGCCTGAGAGCGGCGACGGTGGCGGCGGGGAGGCGGAATCGGTCGCGTTCCGCTTCCAGATCGACACCCAGCCAATCGGCACGCTCTCGGATGATAGCGACTTCACGCGCGGCACGCCCGCGCTGCCGGTGCCGACCGAATACGCCTATGTCACCCCACCCGAGGTGCTGAGCGCGATCTTCTCGAAGCAGATCAAGTCGCCATTCTCGTTCGGGACGCTGAGCGTCGCGCCCGACGTCAAGTTCGAGGTCGATGGCGACCGCTTCTTCAGCAAGCATGTTGCGGTGGTCGGCTCGACCGGCTCGGGCAAATCCTGCGCGGTCGCCAAGATCCTTCAGAACGTAGTTGGCATCGAGCAAAAAGCTAACGCCAACAAGGCCGGCCAGAAGAACGCGCATATTGTGATCTTCGATATTCACGCCGAATATGCAGCGGCCTTCCGGCTCGCCGACACCGAGAATTTCACGCTCAACCTGCTCGACGTCGACACGCTGAGGCTACCCTATTGGCTGATGAACGCCCAGGAACTCGAGGAGATGTTCATCGAGAGCAACGAGATCAATTCGCACAACCAGATCTCGCAATTCCGACACGCCGTCGTGCGCAACAAGTGCCGGCACAATAAGGGCCTCGGCAACATCTCGTTCGACACGCCGGTCTATTTCTCGATCGATGAGGTCGTAACCTATCTCGAGAATATGAATGCCGAGGTGATCGGCAAGCTCCCCGGCGAGGGGAAGCCCAAACTCGCCGACGAGACCTTGGTCGCCGACCGCGACAGCTTCTACTTCGACAAGCTGCAGTCGTTCGTGGTCGCGTCGACCGCCACTGCGACCAAGGCCAGTAACGGGCCGTTTCACGGCGAGTTCGATCGGCTGATCCTTCGCCTACGCACGCGGCTCTCCGATCCGCGCCTGCGCTTCCTGTTCTATCCGGTGAAAGACGGCGGAGTTGCACTCGAGACCGGCGACTTCGCCGATGTCGTCCGCCAGTTCATCGGGTACCTCACGAAATCCAATGTCTCGATCATCGACCTGAGCGGCATCCCGTTTGAGGTGCTGAGCATCGTCGTCAGCCTGATCTCGCGAATGATCTTCGACTTTGGCTTCCATTATTCGAAAAATCGCCATGTCGGCGGCAATGTTAGCGATGTGCCTATCATGGTGGTGTGCGAGGAAGCGCACAATTACGTGCCCCGCTCGGGTGGCGCGCAATATAATTCCTCGCGCAAATCGATTGAACGGATTGCCAAGGAAGGCCGCAAATATGGCGTGACGTTGATGGTCGTGAGCCAGCGGCCGTCCGAGGTCTCCGAGACGATCTTCTCGCAATGCTCGAATTTCATCTCGCTAAGGCTCACCAACGCGGTAGACCAGAGTTACATCAAGTCGCTGCTTCCTGATTTGTCTGCCGGGATCGGCGACCTGCTTCCCAACCTCGGCCAAGGCGAATTCCTCACCGTGGGCGACGCGCCGCTGATGCCGACCGTTGGCCGGTTCGCGCTCCCGGTGCCCGAGCCGCATTCGCGCAGTGTGAATTATCTCCAAGAATGGAATGCCGACTGGCGCGAGGTCAATTTCGACGACGTGATCGAGCGCTGGCGCGGCAAGGTGCTCGCCAACACCGCGTGACGCCTCCAAGCTGAGACTAACTCGCGTCATCACCCCCTATGATCTGTCGCGACCGGCGGCATCCTCCGACCCGAGGGCGTGTTGGCGCACTTATCCCTACGGCCGCTTCAATCACGTTCAGTCCAAAAGCAGACTGACGACTGGGTCCCAGTAACGGGCGTGTCACCCGGATCATTTGGAGTCCGCTTTGAGGCAAGTGGCGGCGGAGCTTAAATGGCCGAGATGGGGGCGCTTTGCTGACGGACGGCTTCGGGGACCGATAGCTGAAGGGCGGCTGCCAGAGCCGGATCGCCGAAACCTGCCCTCCATTCACATGAATGGCTGGCGCCGGCTCCTAGCTGACTGGCAGGCTCTCTCCTGGATAGCATTATAGGGTAATGGACGCTTTGCGACGCAATGAAGGGGGCCAGAGCTGAAAATGGACTGTGCGACAATCACGGCGGGTGGTAGCTACTTGGCGATGGACCTGATCGCCGCGGGCGCTGCGAAATGCCGTTTCCCTGACGGCCGAGCCAAATCCGGTTGATTCCGCTGATTAGGGGCGTGACCTTTCGGTCGCGGCGACGTGTAACTGCGCGCGCGACTGAATTTGGAAAAGGGGCGCGCGGCCACCGCTCGAAGTGCAGGCGAACAGGCGGTAGCGATGGATGACGATGATAGTGCGAGCGGCAAGCCTCCCGGCGACAAGCCCTCGAAGCTCGCGCGCGGCGAGCCGCTGACGGCTGCCGAAGAGATTGCACGCGGCGCGCGCGCGCTCACGACCGAGCGCCTCGCCCGCGAGTACTTGGAATCCCCGTCGATCAAAATGGCGCGGGAGCTTTACGATTTCCCGGTGGCAAAGCTCGCCCGCGATTTCGCCAATTCGCCTGCGCAGCAGCTCGCCAAACAGATCGCGCTCGGGTTTGGCCCGGGCTTTAGCGCCGCAGAGACCGCGCGCATGGAAGCGATGCGCAAGATGCTCGAACCGTCCAACACGTTGGCGGCGAAGTTAAACGCGATCCAGCCATTGGCGATCGACCATGCCAAGCTCGCCTCGATCGGCGCAATCACGCCCGCAATCAATCCGAAGGTGATTGCGGCAATCCAGGGCGTGCAGCCGCTCAAGATCGATCCGTCCTTGGCGAGCGCCGTCAGCCAGGCGCAGCGGACGCTCGAAGAGGCAATGCGACCGCTCGGCGGTATCGGATCGCCGATCAAGCAGTTCGAAGAGCAGCAGGCTGGTCTCCAGAAAACGCTGCTCGCCTCGCTTGCCGGGCCGTTCGGCGACATCGCCAAGACCTCGCAATGGGCGAGCACGCTCGGCCGGATCGGCGTCGCCGATATCACCAAACTGCTCGGCGGCGGCCTCGGTACGGCGGTTGACGATATGCGCAACGCGATCGCTAAGAATTTCGTCGGTTCTGCCGCGATCGATCAGGCCAGGATGAGCGCGATGCTCGGGCTGACCGCTCGGTTCGAAGCCGATTTCGCGGCGACACAGCTCAAGATGTCGGCGCTCGCCGGCGTCGGCGAAGTGTTCGATCGACGCAGCCATTTACAACTCGACGCTTATCATTCGCTCTTCGGCGAATGGCGCACCCGCGTCAATCTGCCGGACATTTTCTGGCGCGACGGACGTGTGCGTAAGCGCATGTATCGCGAGGCCGAGGTCGATGAAGGGCTAGTTGTCGCCCAGCCCGGCATGGCGCTGGAGATCATGATCGAGAGCGGGCTGACCGCTGGGCTTCGCTCGGAAGCCAATGCCGTGGCGGTGGTGACGCTTGGCGAAGTATCGATGATCGTGCGGTCGCGCGGCACCAGCAAGGATGCCTATGCGTTGGTCGGGCGGTTCGAGCAGGAACTGCGCGCTTACGTCGAGCGCAAGCTCGAAGAGCGCTTCGGTCCGGACTGGTTCAAGCTCCGCGCGTCGAACCTGATCGGCAAGGCGAAGGAGATTCGGAAGGCGGCAATGGCGCGCGGTGAAGCGTTCGCGCCGCTGGTCAATTTTACCGAACTGGGTGAGCTGTCTGGGATCATCCAGAGCATGAAAAACTGGGATGAAGTGTTCGGAGATGTGTTCGTCGAGAAAACCGAATTCGACCATGACATGCAGAAGCTGATCGCAGTCCGTCGCCCGACGATGCACATGCGGCGGATCGACGGCGTGCGTCTCGTCGAAGTGATCTGCGTGATGCAGCGGCTTTCTGAGCAGATGGCGGATGATGGTGCGTGGAAGCTAGCGGCCGAGTCCGATCGCTAGGCAGACCACGCCGCAACGCGCGCCCGTTGCGAACATGCACACGTTTGGCTGGTCAGGCTCGCTGACGACCTACTAGGAACTCTACGAGCCGCCCCTAGCGTCACTCCATAGGCATCCCAAGCCCGCCGTGCGCCGCTGGGCTCGGAAGATGTCGGACTCCACCGCTAGGCAAATTGCGCAGGAGCGAGAATCCGATGACGAACAGGAAGCACAGTACGACTGATTGTTTGAGGGTGGGTGTATGTCGGCGAGCGTTATGATAGGGCATGCGCCTATGGGGTCGATCAGCCAGCCCGGCCGGTCGCGTTACGTTTCTTCCGGGCTAATTCCAAGGAGCCGCCTCAAATGGGTCCCACCAGCAGCTCGGCTCGCCCATGAGTACTGCTACTTTTTGCATGACGCCTGCGTGCAGATGCTGGCCGAATACGAAAAGGCGCGGGCCCATCTGGTTCGCTTCAAATTCCGCGACGCCGGTGAGGCTGACGAGTTCGAACGCCTAGCCAATGAGGTTGGCTCGGCCGAGGCGTTGAAGCGGCTAGGTCGGCTGGACGAAGCGCGACGTGTGGCCATCAACACCATCACTATTGGCATGGTGTCCGACTGCCTTCACCATATCTACGAAGCGCTGCAGTGCATGGAGCGCCGGAAGGTCTTGGTCGCCTTCAATCTCTTGCGAAAGCCGCTGACCGACAGCCTTATCTATCTGGCCTGGATGCTGGGCGACGAGGACGACTTTTATGAAGCTTTCGCCAACCAATCGCCCACCGGACTGACCCCTAAAATCGTTGGCAATCGGCGCCAAGCTATTCTCCAAGCCGCCCTTGAGAAGACAGCCATCAAGGGCGTGATCAAGAGCGATTGGCTTCATGCGGTGCTGTTTAAGGACGACTTCGAACGTGGCCTCTACAAGATCCTGCAACACGCTGTACACCTCATCACCGTGCAACGGGATGCGGTTAGGACGGACCCAGAGAATTTCAATTTCATTTTCAAAAATTATGCCGATGATGATACATACTACGGGCTCTATGAGGTGCTGCCACCTGTACTTCTCTTTCTCGCGCATGTGATCGAAGGTCTCTACGACCGCATGAAAGCCATGGATCCAGGAGCGAGAACTGCGTTCCAAATCCGCACTATTATGAGTATTTATCTGCTAACCGACGATGCGGAATCCATCAGTCAGACCCGAAAGACCCTGACTGAGTTATCGCGAATTTTGGCTTGTCCCAATTGCGAGAAACCCTTGGTCCTGACCAAACACAACATGGCGCGCCTTCTGATGCGCGAGTCCTTTCGGTGCACCGGATGTAGGACCGCAACGCCTTTTCCCTTCTCCTATATTTTCAGCTCCTAAGGCCTCTGTACGCAGCACGGCCCTCCTGACGGTGTTGAATTGAATCGGGTGCATGGCTCCCCCGGTCAATGTCCTGTTGCTGGAGCAGTCCCAGAGTCCGCGTCTGGCGCCAGGTACCGAGGCGCTCCACCTCGCGAATGTCCGCTTTTGGGCCGCGGCCGTTACCAGATCAATGACCGAGATGGGGGCGCGATTTGGCCGTTCAATCAGCTTTTTCCATTCAGCTGATGTTTGCCGGTTGATCCATCCTCCGATCAAGGCGAGCCGCTCCTAGCTTTTGTTCAATCTCACGGAAGTCCCCCATGATGCGGACGCCTAATTGCCATGGGGGCCGTGATACCGACTGTCGCCCCTTATGCTCGATTGGCTCCCGAAGGGGCCTTGTTAGTTATTCCCCTTCAGGGTGCGTCTCGCTACTCACGTCGTCGACTTAGCGTTCGCCTTGCTGGCGAGCAGCATCTGGCGGGCGCTTTCATGGGAAACGCTCGGACCGTCGCTCCCTCGTCGCGTTCTGGCGCGTCTTGCGAGCTGAGCATCGG
>JAEYYP010000380.1 GCA_023428425.1 Pseudomonadota bacterium | reverse complement strand
AGGTCGCCGACAGCTTGGGCTGGTCTGTTGGCCTCAGTTCGCTGCGACCCGCGGCGAAAGAGCCGGACACCCAACCCGGCCACACAGAGGAACGACGACATGACCAACCCGACCCGCCTCCTTCTCGCCGCCGGCTTCGCCGGCCTCATGGGCCTCTCGCTCCTGACCCCTGTCACCTACGCCCAGGACATGGGCGCTCCGAACGATACGCCGCCGCTGACCAAGGCCGACGACAACAGTCAGCGCGGCGGGCCGCGCGGCGAGCGTGGTGGCTTCGCAGGCCTCATCTGCAGCACCGACGGCGCTGGCCAGCTGGAAACAAAGCTTGGCACGCTGGCGACGCAGCTGAAGCTCACCACCGAACAGCAGCCGCTCTTCGACGCCTACAAGACCGCCGCGCTGTCCGCCCAGACGGATTTCGCCGACACTTGCGCCAAGATCCAGCCAGCGACGGCTACGGCGCCGGCAACACCTGACGCACTGACTGTGCTGAAGGACCGCCAGGCCAGGCAGACCGCCGAGCTCGATGCCATGAACGCCGTGCTGCCAAGCTTCGAGGCGCTCTACACCAGCCTGGACGACACGCAGAAGGCGACTTTCATGTCGCTCGTCGGCCCCCATCACGGCCCCGGCGACCGCGGTCCGCGGGGGGACCGTCATGATCGCGCCGGCCGCCCAGACGATCGTGGCGGCGAACGCGGTCGGGGCGGCAGGGACCGGCACGATGGACGCCATGGCCTGGTCCAGCCTTCCGCAGGCATTGAACCGGCGGTGACCGCCGGCTGACCCGGCTCCCGCCACCCGATGCCGGTCCCGCGTTTCTCCCGGCGGGACCGGCATCTTCGCGCGATTGTTGACGGCGCCCGCGAGGCGGCGCAAAAGCGGCGCATGACCATCACCACCGATGAAGAACTCGAAGCGCTGAAGGCCGTCGGTCGGGTTTGCGCCATCGCCCGCGACCAGGCGGCGGAGGCACTCCGCCCCGGCATCACCACCGCCGAACTCGATGCCATCGTTCGTGCCGTGCTGGACGAATACGGTGCGCATTCGGCTCCCGAGGTCACATATGGCTTCCCTGGTGCGTCCTGCATCTCGGTCAACGAAGTCGTGGCCCATGGCATTCCGGGCGACCGGGTTATCGTTGCCGGCGACCTGGTGAATATCGACGTCTCGGCCGAGCTGAACGGCGTCTTTGCTGACACCGGTGCGTCTTTCGTCGTCCCTTCGGCGGACCCGAGGCTCGTGGCCCTGTGCCGCGACGGGAAACGAGCGATGTGGGAAGGCATCCGTACCGTAAAGTCGGGCGGCGCCTTCGCCGATATCGGCAACGCGATCGGCGCCTTCGCCAGGAAGCACCGGTACACCCTCATCGAGAATCTTGCGAGCCACGGCGTCGGCAACTCGCTGCACGACGAACCGAGCGAAATCTCGACCTGGCCGGATCGCAAGGAACGGCGCCGCATCGCTGACGGCCTCGTTTTTACCGTCGAGCCTTTCCTGTCGCTGGGGGCCCGCTACGCGGTGGACGCCGAGCCTGAGGATGGCTTCACCCTCTGGGCCGAACCAGAGGCGCCTACCGTCCAGTTCGAGCATACCATCGTTGCCACAAAGCACGGCGCCATCGTCGTTACGACAGCCTGAAGGGGATGAAGCGGCGCGTCGCGGACGGGTGAGAGGCTCGTCTGCCATTTCGTTGGCCAAGGCGGGAAACTGGCAAAATCGCCCTGTTCCTCTTCTCCATCGCGACCAGTTGGCACGCGATCGCGCCGCTTCATCGGTCGAACGTCACCAACGCCATGTAGTTGCTATTCCAGCGCAATTGAATGCATCCCCCTTCCGCCCCAATTGAGCCGTTGGCCGGCCACACTACCGACCTACGGTCTGCCTCCCATGGGACGATCGGGGGCATCCGGTGTCTACCACAAGGCCGAAGGACAATCAGGTGGAGGCCGACACTCCACCAGTGGGCGAGTTGACGGCGGCCTTTGAGCGCCAGAAGCACGCTTTCCTGGTCCGCTACACGGCAGAGTGCCCGTACCTGCTGGTGCAACTGCAGCCCGATCCGGTGGCTCGCCGACTTACCCTGATCGTCAGCTACTCCTTCTCGGCGGATCGGGAGTGGCAGCAGGTCGAGACTCAACTGCCTATCGCCAGCCTCGCTGCGGCGTCGGACCCCGAAGCCCGGTTTGCCGAAGCGTTCTCAAGACTCGGCGATGGAATCGGGGCTGCCCGGATAGCGCGGATGTTTGCCCCTCGCACTGACGCTCAGAGCGACAGCGCCAGCCGCTGAGCCGCAACCATACGAGTGCACGCCAAGTTGGCTCTCGCAGCCATGAAAGGGAGCATCCATGCGGACGTGCTGGTTCATCGTCATTCACAGCGTCGGGCAGTGGTGGGTCGACTGCGAGGGCAAGGCCTATGGCCCATTTGCGAGCCGGGATGAAGCTCAGATCGAAGCCATTCGCATTGCCATCACCTATGGCGATGCGGAGCGTCGCTCTGAAGTGTTCGTCTGCAATGAGGATGGTGCACCCCGACGGATCTGGGCCGACCCTCGTCGCGCCGCCTGAAATGAAAGAGGCGGACCAACGGTCCGCCTCGCCTGTTCAGTTGATGAACAGCATGATGATGATGATCAGCCAGATCGGTATGCCGAGCAGCCACAAGCCAAGGGCACGGAACATCGTCTTGTCTCCTCAATAGCGACGGAACACTTCAGGGAACGCCGTTCCTTTGTCCCGATGATTGCCACCCTTCTGGGCGGCCCAGAAGGCACCGGCGGCGCTGACCAGCAGCGACGCCGCCGTCAGGAATGCTGCGAGCACCCCGGTCCGCCGAGCACTTTCGGCAACGCGTGCCGCTTCTGCCTTGGCGTTGTCGATAGCCGAGATCACCTCGGTGACCCGGGCATTGGCCTGATCCGCAGGCATGCCTGTCGTCTGCGTCACGAGTTGGCCGAGATAGGCCCGATCGGACTCCGAAATGGACCCGGCGATAGCGCCCTGGGCAACGATACGGCCGGCTTCGCCTCGCTGCGCCGAGTTGTCCACAATCGGTGTCGCCTGGGCAGCATCAGCTGTGGGTCGGAACAGCGTATCGACGAAATAGGCGTTGGGGTCGATGGACCCAACTCCATCGTCGGCGACGTTGGAGGCAGCTGTGGTCACGGTCGAGGCTGCTGAACCCACCGCGCTCGCCACGGCCGAAATTCCGCCGGTCGCGATGATTGCACCAACTACCAGGCCGCCGGCCCAGACGATCAGTCCATGCGCACCGTCGCGAACGTCCGACTCATGTTCGCTGGCATCGAGGTGCCGCTTCCTCAGTCGTCCGGTGAGGTAGGCCCCTGCCATGAAGGCCGACACCTGCACCCAGAGCAGCCAGCTTGCCGCAGCGATGGCAACCCAGAGGGGTAGCACGCTGTCCGACGCCCGGAAGTCAACGAAGCTCAGTCCCAGGGCGGAGCCGAAGGTGAGGAGAACCAGAGATATCGCTGAGGCCAGAACGATGCCGGCAATGATTGCCGGCCAATCGACATACGACGTCTTGTCTTCCGCCTCGGGCGAAACGACGACGTCCATCTGCGCAAGATCGCTCATGACAGGCGACCTCAACGCAGACCGAAGAAGGAAAGGACAGCCAGGATCACTACAACCAGGCCGACGAGATAAATGATGCCGTTCATTCGACACTCCTTTGACGCGTTTGGTTCACAAAGAAGTGTCGCTGCACCCAAATGGTTGCGCCGGGAGGGTACTTATTCCGGGCGGCTGACCGACGAGTGACGCTTAAGCCTCGCTGATGTGGCGTCGATCTCCTCGAGCTTCCGCTGGCCGCGCTCGACCTGCGCTGCAATCAATTCCCGCAGCTTGTGCAATTCCTTTACATCCAGGCGTTCAGCGCCGATGAGGCGGTTATCGGCATGCTTCATGTGGAGGATCAGTTCGTCGAGCTTTGCCTGCACGGCCTCGCCATCTCGGTTCTGCGTGTGCTGCAGCACGAACACCATGAGGAAGGTGATGATGGTCGTCGCGGTGTTCACGACCAGCTGCCACGTTTCGGAAAACCCGAACAAAGGCCCCGAAACCGCCCAGACCAAGATCAGCGCGCAGGCCGCAACAAACGTCACCGCCTTTCCTGAGCCGACGGAGATTGCGTTCGAGAACCTGTCGAAAATGCTCATGGCGACCCCTGCATGGCTGAACTCCGGTGGAACAAGCGCTGCTGCGGGGAGAACGGTTCCAGAGTGGTACGCCCGGATGGATTCGAACCATCGACCATCCGATTAAAAGTCGGATGCTCTACCACTGAGCTACGGGCGCCCGGCGGGCCGCTCGGCGACCCTGGTGGAACGGCGCGGAACATAGGGATTGTGCCCCGCCTGTCAATCGCAATCGCCGACCCCTTTGCGCCGATCAGTTCATCAGCGGCAACGGATCACCAGCGTATGGCAGAGCCTGACAGGGAATGCCCTGCTGGTCGAGCCGCTTGCACAGATCGAGCGCAGATGCCTTGTCGGTAATCGGGCCGGCCACGATCAGCTTGTTGGTCGTGCCGTCCGCCTCGGCAAGCACCGGCTTGAGGCCCATGAGTATGGTACCTGCGTCCGCAAGCATCGCCTGCCAGGCTGGGTCGGCATCCTCGACCTTTACCGGGAAGCCCAAGCCTACGCCCATTGCCGAACCGCTGGGGATCAGTTCATCGGGCATCGCCGCCGCGAGAGGTACCGCCCTGAACTTGACCTCAGGCGATCCCGGCACGAATGGAACCTGCCGAACTTCTACTGTCCCGCCATCCACCTCGAACGTGATCGGTTTGTCGATCGATCCCGTAGGGGTGGGGTCCAGGCGCTGCAGGCTGGCGGTCGCCAGTTGCTGCTCGACCAGCCTGGGGATGCTGGCTTCAAGCGCGCCGACCCGCTTGGTGACCAGCGTCGTCGAATCCTCGTTCATGTTGAAACGCGCCAACAGCTCGGTCGCCTCTCGCTTGGCCCGGGCGGATTCGGACTGCAAGGCGACCACCTGAGCGCGCAGCTGGCCGATGGTGGCGCCTTCCACCCGTGAGGCGTGCAAGGAGGCCAGGATGGCCGGCGGCACGAGGCCACTCAGGTTCGCGCCGAGCACCGCGATACCCCATACGACCAGGGCGGTGATGCCCCATCTGGTGACGTCGGAAGAGCGGAACTGGTCGGCGGCCTTCACTTACGGGTCTCCTCGCCCACGAATCGGCAGGGGCAGTTTACCACTGGCTAACCGCGTTATCGGATTCCCAACATCTTGGTGCCATAAACGCGGGGGAAACCGCGATCCCGAACGGGGCGAACAGAAATGACTGAACTGCTGTCGATCATCCTCGCCGCAGGCGAGGGTACCCGGATGCGATCGGCACTCCCGAAGGTCCTCCACGAAGTCGGTGGCCTTCCGATGGTGGGGCACGCGGTGCGCACAGCCGTTGCAGCCGGGAGTACCTCGCTGGCCGTGGTCATCGGCCCCGGCCACGAAGCAGTCGAGAAGATGGTCGCGTCACTCGCCCCTCAAGCGAAGTTTTCAACCCAGCATGAGCGTAAGGGCACCGGGCACGCCGTCCGCCAGGCCGAAGCGGTCTACAAGGATGCTGCAGGGCATGTTGTGGTGCTCTATGCAGACACGCCACTGGTTTCCAAGGCCACGCTGGCCGGCATCGCCGACCGACTCGATGCAGGCGCCGACATGGTCGTGGTCGGCTTTCGCCCGCTCGATACCACCGGCTACGGCCGCCTGTTGACCGAGAACGGGCGCCTCGTCGCAATCCGCGAGCACAAGGATGCCACCGACGAAGAGCGCCAGATCGGACTGTGCAACTCCGGCATCATGGGTTTTCGCGCCGACACCCTGCGATCCGTCATCGACCGCATCGGAAATGCCAACCTCAAGGGCGAGTTTTACCTCACCGACGCAGTGGAACTGGCGAACGGCGATGGTCGGCGGGTTGAGTTCGTCGAGGCTGACGCCAACGAGGTGATCGGCGTCGACGACCGCCGCAAACTGGCGCAGGCCGAAGCGCAGTTTCAGGAACTCCGCCGCGACGACTTCATGCGGGCCGGTGTGACCCTACGCGATCCCTCAACCGTGTATTTCTCTTATGACACCGAGATCGGCCGCGACGTCACCATCTTCCCCAATGTCGTCTTCGGCCCCGGTGTGAAGATCGGGGACGGCGTCGAGATCCGTGCCTTCTGCGACATCGAGGATGTGGTGATCGGCGAGGGCGCGACCCTCGGCCCCTTCGCCCGCATCCGGGGTGGCGCGGAACTGGGCAGGAACGTGCATCTGGGGAACTTCGTCGAGGTCAAGAAGTCGAAGCTCGGCGACGGGGTGAAGGCTGGTCACCTGAGCTATCTCGGCGATGCTGAAGTGGGGGCCCGGACGAATATCGGCGCCGGCACGATCACCTCGAACTACGACGGGGTGAACAAGTCCAAGACGATCATCGGCGAGGACGTGTTCATCGGCTCCCATACCTCGCTGGTCGCCCCGGTGACGGTCGGTGATCGCGCCTATACGGCGTCAGGCAGCACCATCAACAAGGACGTCGAGCCCGAGGCCATGGCCATCGCCCGCTCGCGCCAGGACAACAAGGCCGGCTACGCGCCGAAACTGCGCGCCCGGGCCGAAGCCATCAAACGTGCCAAGGCGGCAAAGTAGGAGGCCTCGATATGTGCGGTATCGTCGGAATCATTGGCACGGAACCCGTCGCGCCCCGCCTCGTCGACGCCCTGAAGCGCCTCGAGTATCGAGGCTATGACAGCGCCGGCGTGGCGACGCTCGAAGGTGGTCAGATCAGCCGCCGACGCGCTGAAGGCAAGCTCGGCAACCTCAAGGCCAAGCTCGATTTCGAGCCGCTCGCCGGCAATATCGGCATCGGGCACACGCGCTGGGCTACACATGGGGCGCCTACTGAAGGCAACGCCCACCCGCACGCGACCGATAAGGTCGCGGTGGTCCATAACGGCATTATCGAGAATTTTCGCGAGTTGCTGGAAGACCTTGCCAAGGATGGCTACCTCCCCAAGACGCAGACCGACACCGAGTCAGTGGCCCTTTGGGTTACCCGCGAGCTCGATCGAGGGCTCGATCCCGAGATGGCGGTCGCCCGTACGCTCAAGACCCTGCGCGGTGCTTTTGCCCTGGCGCTGATGTTCAAGGGCCAGGACGCGATGCTCATCGCCGCCCGACGGGGCGCTCCGCTCGCCATCGGCTACGGCGCGACGGAGATGTACGTCGGGTCGGACGCCATGGCGCTGGCGCCCTTCACCAGCCGCCTGAGCTACTTGCTGGATGGCGACTGGGCGGTGATGACCAAGAGCGGCGTCACGATCCGCGATGGCGAGGACGCCATCGTGAAGCGCGAGATGCTGGTCTCCAATGCCTCGGCGCTGCTGGTCGACAAGGGCAACCACCGGCACTTCATGGCCAAGGAGATTTACGAGCAGCCCGAGACCGTCTCGCACACCCTGAGCCACTACGTGGACATGGGAGCCGAGAAAGTGGCGCTGCGCGAGACGCTGCCGTTCGACTTCAAGTCGCTGACGCGCCTCACGATTTCGGCCTGCGGTACCGCGTATTTCGCCGGGCTCGTCGCCAAGTACTGGTTCGAGCGCTACGCGCGCCTGCCGGTGGATGTCGACGTGGCGAGCGAGTTCCGCTACCGCGAGCCGCCGCTGGCGCCGGGCGGGGCAAGCCTGTTCATCTCGCAGTCGGGCGAGACCGCCGACACCCTGGCCGCGCTGCGCTACTGCGCCAGGGAGGGGCAGTATATAACCGCGCTCCTGAACTCCCCGGAATCCACCATCGCGCGGGAGAGCCAGGTGGTGTTTCCCACGCTGTGCGGACCGGAAATCGGGGTGGCGTCGACCAAGGCCTTCACTGCCCAGCTGACCGCGCTCGCCTCGCTGGCGGTTGCCGCCGCGGTCGCCCGCGGCACGCTGGCGGAGGGCCAGGAGGCGGAACTGGTGCGGGCGCTGGTGGAACTGCCCTCCGCGATTTCTACGGCGCTTTCCACCGAAGCGGATATCGAGCGCATCTCCAAGGGGCTCAGCAAGGCCAAGGACGTGCTTTACCTCGGCCGCGGGCAGATGTTCCCCATCGCCATGGAAGGCGCCCTGAAACTCAAGGAAATCAGCTACATACACGCAGAAGGTTACGCGGCAGGTGAGCTGAAGCACGGACCCATCGCGCTGGTCGACGAACAGATGCCGGTTATCGTTGTCGCCCCCTCGGACGACCTGATGGAGAAGACGCTCTCGAATATGCAGGAGGTTGCGGCCCGGGGTGGCAAGATCATCCTGATCACCGACGAGGAGGGTGTGGCTACCGTCGGACACGGCGTTGCCGAGATCATCGTGCTGCCGAAGGTCTCGCCCTTCGTCGCGCCGATCCTGGCGACGATACCGGTGCAACTGCTTGCCTACCACACGGCGACCTTCATGGGGACGGACGTCGACCAGCCGCGCAACCTGGCGAAGAGTGTCACAGTCGAGTAGCAATCTCGCCATGAAGTTGAACGGATTCTGAACGCCTTTCGGACGTGGAATCTGCCGGGAAATGCGGGGGTTCAGTGTAAATGAACATTTGGAAACCTCGTTTTTCGATGCGCTGTCGCCTCACCGATGCACAGTACCATTGTGGCGGCGAGCGAGGATAACTCAGCCGGCCCGGATGAGCGGTAGCGCCAGGTCTTTCCGGAACAGGTAGAGCAGGGTGCGCAGGGCCTCCCCGTCGGCGCCCGTCAGTCCAGGGTTGCGCGTCAAGGCGGCCTTGGCGTCGGCATGCGCCCATTCGAGCAGATGGCGGTGCACATCGGGCACGGCGAGATGATAGCCGGGCATGCCGGACTGACGGGTACCGAGCAGGTCGCCCTGGCCGCGCAGCTCGAGATCCTTTTCGGCAATCTCGAAGCCATCCTCGGTCCGCTTGATCGTGTCCAGCCGCGCCTTCGCCGTCTCCGACAGGGGCTCCTTGTAGAGCAGCAGGCAGGCGGAACGCTGTGAACCGCGACCAACGCGGCCGCGCAGTTGGTGCAACTGGGCCAGCCCGAAGCGCTCGGCATGCTCGATGATCATGATGGTAGCGTTGGGCACGTCCACGCCGACTTCGATCACCGTGGTGGCCACGAGGATCTTCGCGTCGTTTCGGCTGAACCGCTCCATAGCCTCGGCCTTCGCCGAGGCAGACATCTTGCCGTGTACCAGCACCACCTGGTCGCCGAATGCCTTCTTCAGTTCGGCGAACCGGTCCTCCGCCGCCGCCAGTTCCAGGTTCTCGCTTTCCTCTACCAGCGGACAGACCCAGAAGGCCTGCGCACCCTCGGCGATCCGGGTCTGCAGCCGGTGGACCACCCGGTCGTACTCGCCAACGGAAAGCACTGCGGTGTCGATCGGCTGCCGGCCGCGCGGCTTCTCGCGCAGGATCGACACCGCCATATCGCCGAAATGGGTGAGGACCAGCGTGCGGGGGATCGGCGTGGCGGTCATGACGAGCAGGTCGGCGTGCTGGCCCTTTTCGGAAAGCGCCAGCCGCTGGTGGACGCCGAAGCGGTGCTGCTCGTCGACCACGGTGAGCCCCAGATTGTGGAACTCGACTCCGCCCTGGAACAGCGCGTGCGTACCCACGGCGATGGTGCTCTCGCCGGTCCTGAGCCGTTCGAGCGCGGCGCGACGGTCGCCGGCCGGCATCTTGCCGGTGAGCAGCTCGATGCCGATGCCGGCCTTGACGCAGATGGGCGCCAGCGACCGGAAATGCTGGGTCGCGAGCAGCTCGGTCGGCGCCATCAGGGCCGACTGGGCTCCGCTCTCGGCGACGGCAGCCATTGCCATCAGGGCCACTACGGTCTTGCCGGCGCCGACATCGCCCTGCACCAGCCGGGACATGCGTTCGTCGGCCGCCAGGTCGCGCCGAATATCCTCGACCGCCAGGCGCTGGCCCTCAGTGAGGGTGTAGGGCAGGGCGGCCGTGACCGCAGCGGTGATCTCACCGGTGAAGCTCCGGGCAATGCCGCGCGGCGCCACTAGCTGCGAGCGGACGATGAGCAGCGCCAGTTGCCCGGCCAGGTACTCGTCATAGGCGAGGCGCATGCGCGCCGGCGACCAGAGCTGCGCATCGTCGGGCGTCTCGGGCTCATGCGCGAGGTGCATCGCCTTGAAGAAGCTCGGCCACTTGTGGTGCGCCAGCGTCTCGGCCATGCCCCATTCCGGCAACTCGGGCAGGGTACCCAGGACCTGGCGCGTGAGCTTGGTCAGGGCGCGCGAACTCAGTCCCTGCGTCAGGGGGTAGACCGGTTCGACTAGCGGCATATCGTCAAACTTGTCGGCCTCAACCACGTAGTCGGGGTGCGTGATCTGCTTCTCGCCGTTGAAGAAGCCGATGGTGCCCGAGACGTACCGCGTCTCGCCGACGGGCAGCAGCTTCTCAACCCAGCCGCCCTGGGCGCGGAAATAGACGAGCTGGATCTCGCCGGTCTCGTCATGCGCGAAGACGCGGTGCGGCACGCTCGGGCGCCCGCGCGGCGGTGGCTGGTGGCGGTCGATGTGCAGTTTCAGCGTGGCGATGTTGTTGTGGACGGCATTGGCGATGCCATCCATGCGCCGGCGGTCGACCACGCCGGTCGGCATGTGCATCAAGAGGTCAAGCGCCACCGCTTCCTGCCCCTCGGGTGCGCCGAAGAAGCGCGTCAGCAGGGCGCTGAGTTGCGGCCCCACTCCCTTGATGGAGTGGAGCGACCGGAAGAGCGGATCAAGGACGGTAGGGCGCGCCATGCCGCCATG
>JAEYYP010000180.1 GCA_023428425.1 Pseudomonadota bacterium | reverse complement strand
GTGCTGGATCTCGCTCGGCCATTCGCTGATCGAAGACACCGGCCTGATGCTGGCGGTCGGCGCCGATCTCTGGGTGATTCTGGTCTTCCGCGTGCTGCTGATCCTGGTGCTGATCCGCCTGGTCGCGCTGGCGATGGATGCCGTGCCGGGGCTCGTGAAAAGACTTTCCGTCTGACCAACGCCGTCACCCCGCGCCCAGGATAAGCTTCTTAACTGGCGCGCTATCAAAAATTACCAACGCAAGGGCGTTCTTGATTTCACTGTTTCAACTTTACCAGAAACCAATGAATCTACTTTCTTTTGCAGTTCGTCCTGGGCGGAATGGGGTCCAATTATTATCCTCTTAATTGGCAAATCCCTCATATCAATAGAATCAAAAAGCTTAATGTATTCTGCGCCGGACGGTCTTCTGTAAATGCTCTTTGCACTCTTGTCTCTAGAAAATTTCTCGTCCTGCCGACTCTCAATTTTCTGCATCAGAGAAAGTGGTAGCGGTGCAGCGACCATTCGAATTTCTCTTTCTTCATAGAATGCCCGATGCTTTATACCAGTTGTCGTTTTTATAAATGCTCCGTGGGGCATATGCCCCTTAAATCCTTCAATCTCCAACTCACTGGCGGTTGCATTCAATTCATCTAACAAGGGAGTAATTGCTTTTGAGAAATGCTCGTCCGAATCATAAACAACTTCGTACATCTCAAGATATCCGTAATGATAGCAGTCGGCTTCTCGATTCATAAAAGCTTCCAGCTCGGCCGTATCAAAGACCAACGCATAGCCTTCCAAACGCCCATACGAACGCCACTGACTTAGCAAACCATTATCTCTTTCGTATTCTTTATCTTTTGAATGACTGCAGAAAGATAAAATAAATGGCTCAGTGAAGGGCTCTTGCAGTCGACCGCCATGCTTGTAATTGACGTCATACAAAATGCCTACAAAGCGATCAGCTTCATGCGCGGCAACCTTCGCAAGTCCGCCATGCTTTTGAAATATAGTTCTCGACCTTACATCGGTTAAAGCTGAGTATCTCTGAATGTAGAGATCGGTAAGCCGCTCAATCAAATATGGCCGAACATGCTCAATCTCGGTATAATCATTTAGGTATTTGTATTTTGTTGCCCAAAGCGTCTTCTCTTTGAGTATTCCGCTTAATCCATCCCAGTTTGTATAATGGTGTAACTCGCGGTGCTTATCGCGAACCGAACCATCCTTGTTGGAATCATTCTTATCCACGCTCCCCCCGGTCATGATAGACTTTGTAAGAAAATGCTTCGCGCTGTAAAGCGCGAAGCATCTCATATTACGCCGCCGCCTGCTGCAGCGCGCCGATATTCTTCAGCGTCGCCGCACAGGCGACGGCCACTTCGCGGCCCTTGACCTTGAAATGATCGCGGAAGAACTGGCGGTGCTCGTCATGCTCGTGGAAATGATGCGGCGTCAGCACGCAGGATAGCACCGGCACTTCCGTGTCGAGCTGCACCTGCATCAGACCGTCGATCACCGCCGAGGACACGAAGTCGTGGCGGTAGATACCGCCATTGACCACGAAACCCGCCGCGACGATGGCATGATAACGGCCGGTCTTGGCCAGCAGTTTGGCCTGCAAGGGGATTTCGAAGACGCCGGGCAGTTCGAACCGTTCGATACTGCCCTGCCGCAATCCGGCTTTGGCCATTTCGGGAAGGAAAGCCTCCCAGGCTTCGTCGACGATGTCGCGATGCCAGCAGGCCTGGATGAAAGCGACGCGCTTTGCATCCTTGCCGGTCGTGTCGAGACGGATTTCAGTGGGAGTATGGGTCTGTTCTAGGCGCTGATTCATCTGGCGAGTCCTTTCAAGCCATTGAATCAGGGCGCACGGCATCGAAAACACGCCCGCGCGCACGGCCAGGAAAGAATCCGTGGGTCGCACGCCAAAGCGCGTTCCGTAACCGCTCTCTTCCATCCGGACTGTAACCGTCGGCCCCGGCATCGCACCGGATCTGCTGGACCCTCATGGCCGCATGAAAGCCGTGAGGCGCTCGCGGGCTCGCGTCATGAGACACTTACCGCCGGTGGGGACTTTCACCCCGCCCTGAGAACGTGGCCGCCGGACCATCCGGCGGCCTGCAGTCAGGAATAGGGCGAAGCCGCGCTACCGGCAAGTCCGCGATTGCAGCAGTACAAATTTGGGGTGACGCTACGTCAGCGCGCCGCTTTGAGCGGGATATCGCGCGGCGTATCGACACCGCGCTGGCGGCCGCGCAGATACTGCGGCGCGACATGCACCTCGCCATGCAGGACATCGGCGGCATGCCAGGCCCAGTAGGGGTCGTGCAGCAGCGCGCGTGCCATCGCCACCAGATCGGCCTTGCCCTCCCGGACGATGGCTTCGGCCTGCGCCGGTTCGGCGATCATGCCGACCGCCATGGTCACCAGTCCGGTGGCCTTCTTCACGGCCTCGGCGAAATGCACCTGGTAACCCGGACCGGTGGTGATCTTCTGCTGCATCGAAATGCCACCCGAACTGACATCGACAAAATCGGCGCCGAGTTCCTTCAATCGCGATGCAAACGCGATGGCATCCTCGATGCCCAGACCTTCGCTGCCCATCCAGTCGCTGCCGGTGATACGCATGCCGAGCGGCTTGTGCTTCGGCCAGGCGGCACGCACCGCTTCGAAAACTTCGAGCGGAAAACGCATGCGGTTGTCCAGGCTGCCGCCATAACCGTCCCGGCGCTTGTTGGAAATCGGCGAGACGAATTCATGCATCAGGTAGCCATGCGCGCCATGCAACTCGATCAGGTCGACGCCGGCACGGTCGGCACGTTCGGTGGCGGCGACGAAATCGCGCTTGATCTCGGCCAGGCCCTCGTCGTCCAGTTCCGCGGGTGTATGCCAGCCGGTGTCATGCGGGATCGCGCTCGGCGCCACGGTCGGCCAGGCCAGCGGCCCCTGCAGCGACTGGCCGCCGCGCCAGGGCAGATCGGCCGAGGCCTTGCGTCCGGCATGGGCGAGCTGGATGGCGAACGGCGTCGGGCCGAACTGTTTCACATCGGCGACGATTTCGGCAAAGGCGGCTTCCTGCACGGCATTGTACAGGCCGAGGCAGCCCGGCGTGATCCGCGCCTTCGCATTCACATGGGTCGCTTCCGCGATGATCAGCCCGAGGCCGGCCGTGGCATAGCGGCCGAGATGGATGCGGTGCCAGTTGTTCGGCACGCCATCCACGGCGCTGTACTGGCACATCGGCGACAACACGATGCGGTTCGGCAGGGTGACGGAGCGCAGTTGCAGCGGTTCGAACAGGGCGGACATCGGCGGGTATCTCGGGCTTGGGAAATGGATGCCGGAGAGGATGGCGCGCCGCTGCCGCCGGTCAAGTGCCGACAAATTGGTGCGGTTGGTTCGTAGGACGAAACAAGCGACGGACCCACATACCCATAAACCGTCATCCTCGGCCTCGGCGGCCTTGCCGCCATACATATACTTTCGCGCAAAGCGCGATGGCCGAGGATCCATCAGTCCCATCCCGCATGCCATGACCGCGGATGGGCCCTCGGGACAAGCCCGAGGGTGACGATCTTTATTTACGCCGCAGACCAAATGTAATTGAAGCTGACGGAAATACGTTCCTGTACCGTGAAACTGGGCGGCACCTCGTGGCGCAGCCAGCTTTCGAACAGCACCACTTCGCCGGCCTTCGGCTTCACGCTGTAATGCAGGCGTTCGCGCGGGCTGAGGTCGTCGCGCTTCGGCGGCGCAGCCATCAGTCGGTCGAGCCGCGGATCCTCGAACTTGATTGCCGCGGCGCCGCGCGGCACCTGCACGTAATACGTGCCGCTGATGAAGCTGAGCGGGTGCAGATGCAGGCCATGCGTCACCGCGCCGGCCATCATGTTGACCCAGCAGTCGGTCATCGCCAGCTTGCGGCCGCGCAGGTCGTAGCCAAGCTCTTTGGCATATTGCTTCGCGTGGCGGTCGAGCGCCTTTTCCAGCGCCGCGAAGCTGCTGGAGATGCAATGCAGCTTGTCGTGGCTGCCATAGGAGGTATAGCCGCCGGGATAATGTTTCGCGCTCCAGCGCTGGCCGGCGACGTCGGCGTCGCGCAGGCCGG
>JAEYYP010000178.1 GCA_023428425.1 Pseudomonadota bacterium | reverse complement strand
TCCGGTGGCGTCCCGGCAATCGCCTCGAGCGGCTTGCCTTTGTCCTGATCCTTCACGGTCGAGGAGAGCATGGCCCTGGTATAAGGGTGCTGCGGCCGCATCAGCACATCGCGGGCATCGCCATATTCGATGATGCGGCCTGCATACATCACGGCCACCTTGTCGGCGATCTGGGCGGCGACGCCGAGATCGTGGGTGACGAAGATCATCGACATGCCCATTTCGCGCTGCAGCTTGCGGAGCAGCACGAGGACCTGGATCTGCACCGACGCATCGAGCGCGGTGGTGGGCTCGTCGGCGAGGAGCAGCGAGGGGCGGCAGCTCAGCGCCACGGCGATCATGGCGCGCTGGCGCAGGCCGCCGGACAGTTCGTGCGGATAGGCCTTGAGGCGGCGTTCGGGCGAGGGGACGCGGACCAGTTCGAGCAGCTCGAGGGCGCGTTTCCAGCCGGCGTCGCGATCGACCTTCTCGTGCCGCATCACGGTTTCGGCGATCTGGTCGCCGATGGTGTAGAGCGGATCGAGCGCGGTCATCGGCTCCTGGAAGATCATGGAGACGGTGGAGCCGCGCAGCTCCGACATCTGCTTGTCGGTGGCGGCCATTATGTCGTGCTCGCCGACGCGCATCTCGCCGGTGATGATGGAGCGCTTCTTCGGATGCAGTTGCAGCAGCGAGCGCATCATCACCGACTTGCCTGAGCCGGATTCGCCGATGATGCAGAGCACTTCGCCCTTGCCGAGTTCGAACGAAACGCCGTTGACGGCCTTGACGGTGGCCTCGCGCGAGGTGAAGCGGACTTCGAGATCCTTCACCCTGACATAGGCTTCGGGCTTTTCGGTCCGGGCTTCGGCGAGGCTGAGGTCTGGGGAGCGCATCTCGTTCATTTCATCTCTCCTTGCTGCCAGAGCGGGAGCTGTCGCGTGTCGGGACTGGGTGCCTTCGAGTGGCCGGAACCGGCGTGGACCACGTGGCAGGCGGCGAGGTGCTCGGTGGGGTCGGCACGCAGGGCGTCGCCGAGACCGGGTGCCTTGGCCATGCAGACATCCTCGACGAAGGGGCAGCGGGTGTGGAAGCGGCATCCCGAGGGTGGGTTGACCGGATTGGGCGGATCGCCGGCCAGCGGCGCGGCGTCGACCCGCTCGTCGGGGTCCATCGACAGCCGGCAGGCGAGGAGAGCCTGGGTGTAGGGGTGCTTGGGGTTCTCGTAGATCTGGTCGACGGGGCCGATCTCGACGACCTGGCCGAGATACATCACCAGCACGCGGTCGGAGATGTACTTCACCACGTGCAGGTCGTGCGAGATGAAGATGTAGGTGAGGTTCAACTGCTCCTTGAGGTCGCCGAGGAGGTTCAGCACCTGGGCTTCGACCGATTTGTCGAGGGCCGAGACGGCCTCGTCGAGGATCAGCAGCCGCGGATCGAGCGCCAGGGCGCGGGCGATGTTGACGCGCTGTTTCTGGCCGCCCGAGAGCTCGTGCGGGTAGCGCTGGCCGAAGCGTTCGGCCTTCAAGCCCACCTTTTCGAGCAGGGCGCGGGCCTGTTCCTTGGCCGACTTCTGCGAGGCGCCCTGGACCTTGGGTCCATAGGCGACCGAGCTTTCGATGGGCAGGCGCGGATTGAGCGACGAGTAGGAATCCTGGAACACCATCTGCAACGAGCGGCGGAGGCCGTCGAGGGTGGTGCCTGTCTTCTCGCCGACCGGGTCGCCATCGAGGATGAGGTGACCCTCGTCCTTTTCGATCAGGTACATCAGGAGGCGGGCGAGGGTGGACTTGCCGCAGCCGGATTCCCCGACGATGCCGAGTGTTTCGCCCTTCAAGACGTAGAAGGAGATGTCGTCCACCGCCTTCACCTCGGCGACCTTCTTGTTGAGGAGGCCGGCGCGGATGGGGAAGTACTTCTTGATGTTCTCCACGATCAGCATGGGCTGGGCCGGGCCACCCCGGTCGCGCAGGTCCCGGCCGCGCGGATCGGGGAGGGGAGTGATGGTTTCGATGACGTCGGTCATGGTCGTGCTCCCGGTTACGCCTTGACGTCCATGGCCTGACGGAGGCCATCGGAGACGAGGTTGAAGGCGATCGAGGTGATGAGGATGCAGAGCCCGGGCAGCGCGGCCACGAGGGGCTGCACGTAGATCGACTGGCGCAGGGTGGAGAGCATCAGGCCCCAGTCGGCCGTGGGCGGCGAAACGCCGAGGCCGAGGAAGCTGAGGCCCGAGGCGAGAATGATGGAGATAGAGACCAGGGTGCTCGAATAGACGAGCACCGGCGACAGGATGTTGATCAGCACGTGGCTGGTGAGGATCGAGTAGGTGGAGGCGCCGCTGGCACGCGCGGCATCGACGAAATCGAGCGAGCGCACCTGCGAGGTGGCCGTCTCGGCGACGCGACAGATGGGCGGAATGAGCACCACGGTGAGGGTGATCATCTGGTTGCCGATACCGCCGCCGAGGCTGCCCGCGATAGCGACGGCGAGCAGCACCGAGGGGAAGGCGAAGAACACGTCCATGGTGCGCATGATCACCATGTTGACCTTGCCGCCGTAGTAGCCGGCGATGACGCCGAAGGTGGCGCCGATCAGGGTGGCGAAGACGACGGGGACGATGCCCATCAGCAGCGAGACGCGGCCGCCCCAGAGCAGGCGCGAGATCATGTCGCGACCCTGTTCGTCGGTGCCGAGGCCGAACTTGGGGTGGCCGATCGGACGCAGGCGGTTGGCCATCGACGACTTCTCGGGGTCCATTGGCGACAGCCAGGGGGCGAAGACGGCGAGAAGGACGATGACCGCGATGAGGGCGAGGCAGAACAGCGTCACGTAGTCGTAGCGCAGGCGGTTCCAGACGCTGCCCCAGTAGCCGCGTACCTTGGGGATGGCGGGTGCGGTGGACTTGTCGACGGGCAGGCTGCCGGCAGGGATATCGGTCATGGGAGCTGGCCTCAGGTGCGTTTGATGCGCGGATCGACCAGCGACTGGGCAAGATCGACGACGAGGTTGATGAGGACGAAGGCGCCGGCGAGGACGAGGATGGTGCCCTGCAGCAGCGGGATGTCGCGGGTGAGGATGGCCTTGTTCAGAAGCGCGCCGGTGCCGGGCCAGGTGAACACGGTCTCGACCAGCACGGAGCCGCCGATCAGGTAACCCAGCTGCAGGCCGAGCATGGCGACGGCCGAAGGCATGATGTTGCGGATGGCGTGGGTGATGATCGAGAACTCGCTCAGACCCTTGGCCCGCAGCGTCTGGATGAAATCCTGATTGAGGATTTCGCTCATCGAGGCGCGTGTGGTGCGCGTCATGATGGCGAGCGGCGGCAGGGCCAGCGCGATGATCGGCATGACCGCGAACTTGAAGTCGTTCCAGTCGAAGTAGTTGAAGGTGTCCGAGCCGCTCGAGCCCATGCCGGTGGCCGGCAGCCAGTTGAGGTTCACGGCAAAGACGATGACGAGCACCACGGCGAGCCAGAAGGTGGGCACGGAAATGCCGAACACGGCGAGCGCAGTGACGAGTCGATCGACGAGGCCGCCCTGGCGCAACGCGGCGATGGTGCCGAGGATCAGCGAGACGATGAAGGCGAAGATGACCGAGATCAGCGCGATGACGATGGTGTTGGCGAAGGCGCGCATGACCTCGGAGGCGACGGGTGCGTTGTTGGCGATGGAGTTGCCGAAGTCGCCGCCGAGCACGCGCCACAGCCACAGCAGATACTGGACCACCACCGGCTGATCGAGGCCGTAATAGGCCCGCAGCATGGCGATCTGGTCGGGCGGGGTATCCGGTCGGACGAGGCTGGTGATCGGATCACCGGGCGCGATCTGGACCAGGGCGAAGCAGATGATGGTGACGCCCAGGAGGATCGGGATCGTCAGGATCAGGCGGCGAAGGGCGTACATCCACATCTTGGGCTACCCGCTGTTGGCTTGGTGGACGAAGGACCCGCGGACACCGGAGCGCGCCCGCGGGAGACTAGTCGATCAGGGGTTGACCACGATGGGGGTCAGGTCCTGGAACCAGCTCTGGGCCTGCACGAAGCCGCTGAGCTTCGGCGAAAGGGCGCGCGGGTTCAGGTCGTGCACGATGAACAGCTCCGGCGCGTCGGCCATGATGGTGTTGTTCATCTCGGTGAGGATCGCGTCGCGCTTCTGCTGGTCGAACTCGGCGAGGGCGGCAGCGCCCAGCTCGTCGACCTTGGGGTTGGAATAGGTGCCCCAGTTGCAGCAGCTGGGTGCGGCATACTCGGTCATCCACTTCTTGATGATGCCCTGGCTGGCATCGATCGGAGCCATGGAGAAGTTGATGCCGTCGAAGCCCGAGGCGGTGGCGCCCTGGAAGAACACGCCGATCAGGGCGTTCCAGTCCATGGGGACCAGTTCGACTTCGAAGCCGGCGGCGTCCAGCTGTTCCTTGACCAGCTCGTTCATCGGCAGCGGCTGCATCTGGCCGGAGCCGGAGGTGGAGATGCCGATCCTGACCTTGCACGGCATGCAGCCGGCTTCTTCGAGCAGTGCCCGGGCACCGGCCTCGTCGTACTCGTAGATCGGCGGGGTGCCATACCAGGCCTGGCTCTCGATGAGGGTGTTGTAGCCGGCGACGGCCACGCCCTGCAGCATGTCGACCATGTCCTGCCGGTTGATGGCCATGTTGGCGGCCTGGCGGACGCGGATGTCCGAGAACGGGCCGCTGTCGACCTTGAGCAGGTAGTTCCAGTTGTGCGGGTAGGGCACGGTGATGATCTGCATGCCGGCGCCCTGGAGGACCGGGATGGTATCGGGCGACGGGGCCTCGACGAAATCGACCTGGCCCGACATCAGCGCCGCGGCGCGGGTGGACGCTTCCGGCATGGGCAGCAGAATGACGCGATCCTGCTTGGGAACGCGATCGGGGTTCCAGTATTCGGCGTTCTTGACGAGTTCGAGACGCTCGCGCGGGACGAGGCGATCGAACTTGTAGGGGCCGGTGCCGGCGGGCTTTTCGCCGAACTTGGCGTAGTCGTAGCCGGCGGCCTCGACGCCGCAGTTCGAAATCATCAGGAACATGGCGAGGTCGTAGGGCAGCAGCGATGCCGGGACCTTGGTGGTGATCTGGAGAGTGTAGTCGTCCACCTTGGCGACCGAGGCGACGTTGACGACGCCCGAACCTTGCTGGGTGGCGTGGCGGGCGTTGAACTGCGGCGCGGACGAATCCATGACGCGGGCGAAGTTCCAGATGGCGCTGTCGGCGTTCCAGTCGCAGCCGTCATGGAACTTCACGCCCTGGCGGAGGTGATAGGTCCAGAGCAGGTTGTTGGTCGGATCGACTTCCCAACTGGTGGCGAGGCCAGGGATGACGTCGGCGGCCTTGTCGGAGGACGACAGGTCCCACAGGCCGAGCGCGTCATACATGGTGTAGCCGGCAAAGCGCATGCCCTCGTAGCCCTGGTCCGGGGCGCCGGTCCAGTCGGGGATGTCGGCGGCGGTCATGGCGACGCGCAGCACCGATTCCTGCGCGAAGGCGGCGCCTGCAGCGCCGGCCATGAGGGCCACGGTCGCTGCCGCCAGCACGCCTCGCAGTTTCGTTGACTTCATGATGCATCCTTCCTGCATGGGGACGCGCCTTTTCGGGTGGAAGGCGCTACGGGAAGGGTGTTGCAAGGGGTATGCCAGCGAACGCGGGGGCGTCAGGCCCGGCAGACTGCTGCCCTCGAAATAGTAGAAAATCCAAGCATCTTGGCGCAGTGGATGGCAGCTATGCGGTGGCGACATGCTGTGGAATCTACGTATCCAGTCGCCTGTGGAGCGGTTGCCCGGCGGAGAATTGCTCAACAAACGCGCAGACTGGCTATTCTTTCTGCTTCGATATTATCGTTTTCAAATATCAGCAAGGCTTGTATAAGGAGTCGCGAGGCGGCGCCGGACCAGCTGCGTGACCTCGTTGTGAACCAAGCCCGGGGCCCGCCGATGACTCTCGCCAACGACCTCCACCATGCCTCGCTGCTCGAGGTTTCGCGCATGATCGCCAGCCGGACGCTGTCGCCGGTGGAACTCACCGAGATGATGCTTGACCGGATCGGCACAGTGGACAAGCGGCTCAACTCCTACCTGTCGGTCACGGGGCAATCGGCGCTCGAGGAGGCGAAGATCGCCGAGGCCGAGATTGCGGCGGGGCGGCATCGCGGGCCGCTGCACGGCGTGCCGATCGCCATCAAGGACCTGTTCTGGACCAAGGGCGTGCCCTCGACCTTCGGTTCGGTGGCCTACAAGGATTTCATCTCGAACCAGGATGCGACGATCGTCCACCGGCTGAAGATGGCCGGAGCGGTGACCCTCGGGCGGCTGCACCTGCACGAGGGCGCCTATGGCGAGCACCATCCGGCGCTGGGCAACTGCATCAACCCGTGGAACGCCGACTACTGGCCGGGCGGCTCGTCGTCGGGGTCCGGGGCGGCTACGGCAGCGGGGCTGTGCTTTGCGTCGCTGGGGACGGATACAGGCGGCTCGATCCGCTTTCCGTCGGCGTCGAACGGGGTGACGGGGCTCAAGGTGACGTGGGGGCGGACGAGCCGGTACGGGGCTTTCCCGCTGGCGGATTCGCTCGACACGATCGGGCCGATGGCGCGGGACGCAGCGGATGCGGCGGCGATGCTGGCGGCGTTCGCCGGGCAGGACCCCAACGATCCCACTTCGCTGACGGCTCCGGTGCCGGACTATCTCGCGGCGCTCGACGGGATTCTGGGGGCGCGCGGGGTGCGGATCGGGGTCGACGAGGCCTATCTCGAGACCGGCGTCGACGCGGAGACGGTGGCGCATATCCGGGCGGCGATCGAGGTGTTCGCGGCGCTGGGCGCGACGATCGTGCCGATGAAGGTGCCGGACCGGCGCGCGGCGATCGAGGCGCAGCTGGTGATCACCGACACCGAGAGTTTCGCGTTCCACAAGCCGGTCTACGAGGCCGATCCGTCGCAGTTCGGGCCGCAGCTGGCCAAGGCGATGGAGCGGGGGCGCAGCTATGACGCGCTGACGCTGGCCAGGGCCTACATCACGCGCGACCGGTTCAAGGGCGAACTCAAGCGCGCGTTCGAGGGGATCGATGCGATCGCGTCGCCGGTCTACCCGATGGTGGGCGCGCGCTACGACGCGATGGACGACCACCTCGCGGACCTCAGCGCGTTCCTCGGCTTCACCTCGCCGTTCAACGTTTCGGGCAGCCCGTCGATCACGTTCCCGGTCGGCATCGCCAAGGTGGGGATGCCGATCGGCATGCAGCTGATCGGGCCGCACCTGAGCGAAGCGGGGCTGCTGAAAGCGGCGCACGCCTTCCAGCAGGCGACCGACTGGCACCTGAAGCGCCCGCCACTCATCAACTGAGGATTTACGACCATGCTCGATACCAGCACCATTCCCTACATGGCCCTGACCGATGTCGCGGCCGGCATCAAGTCCGGCGCGCTGTCGCCGGTGACGCTGACCGAGACCATGCTGGCGCGTATCGCGGCGGTCGATACGGAGCTGCATTCGTATCTCTCTGTGCATGGCGAGGCGGCGCTGAACCAGGCGCGGCAGGCCGAGAGCGAAATTCGGTCGGGGCGCTATCGCGGACCGCTGCATGGCGTGCCGATCGCCATCAAGGACCTGTTCTTCACCAAGGGCGTGCCGGCGACCTTCGGGTCGGGGGCATACAAGGATTTCGTCGCGGATTATTCGGCGACGGTGGTCGACCGGCTGGTGGCGGCGGGGGCGGTGATCCTCGGGCGGCTGGCGCTGCACGAGGGAGCGCTGGCGCCGCACCATCCTGTGTTCGGCGAGCCGCCGCGGCATCCGTATGTGGCCGGGTACTGGCCGGGCGGGTCGAGCTCGGGCTCTGGCGTGGCGACGGCGGCGGGGCTGTGTTTCGCCTCGCTGGGGTCCGATACGGGCGGGTCGATCCGCTTTCCATCGGCGACGAACGGGCTGACCGGGCTGAAGCCGACCTGGGGGCGGGTGAGCCGGCATGGCGTGTTCACGCTCGCCGATACGCTCGATTCCGTCGGGCCGATGTGCCGGTCGGCGGCCGATGCGGCGGCGGTGTTCGACGTGATCGCCGGGCACGACGTCAACGATCCGACCAGCCTGCCTGTCGAGGTGCCGGGCTATCTGGCGGCGCTCGAGGGTGGTGTGTGGGGCGCGCGCGACCTCAGGATCGGGCTCGACTGGGAGTATCTGAGCGCCGAGGTCGATCCGGAACTGGTGGGCTCGATCAAGGCGGCGCTCGATGTGTTCGTCGAACTCGGGGCGCGTATCGTGCCGATCAAGCTGCCCGACATGGCCGAAGTGGTGCGCTCGCAGCGGATCATCATGGAAACCGAGTGCGCACGCTACCATGAGGCACACTACAAGGCGCACCCCGAGGGCTTCGGGAAGCTGAGCGAGACGATCGAGCGCGGCTTCGCCTACCGGCCGGTGGATGTGGCGGCGGCCTATATCATCAAGGACCGCTTCCGCGGGCAGCTGGCCGAGGTGTTCGGGACGATCGACGTGATTCCGGCGCCGATTATGCCGTGGGTCGGGATGAAGTACGACGAGCTCGACAAGCTGTTCGAGCGCATGCCGCTGTTCGGCCGCTTCGGTGGCGTCTGCAACATGGCCGGCGTGCCCACCATCACCTTCCCGGTCGGCGTGAACCAGATCGGCCTGCCGCTCGCCATGCAGCTGATCGGGCCGCACCTGAGCGAAGTGTCGCTGTTCAAGGCGGCGCACGCCTACCAGCAGGCGACCGAGTGGCACCTGCGCCGGCCCGCTTTCTGATCCCCTTATCGACGAACCAACAGGAGCCGCAAATGGCCTTGGACGACATCCACTTCCAGCCGCTGACCAAGGTGGCCAAGCATATCGAGAGCCGCGACATCTCGCCGGTCGAGGTGACCGAGGCGATCCTTTCGCGCATCGAGCAGTACGACCAGGGGCTCAAGAGCTACACGACGGTCACGGCCGACGTGGCGATAGACCAGGCCAAGAAGGCCGAGGTCGAGATCATGAAGGGGATCTATCGCGGCGTGATGCACGGCATCCCGATTGCGGTGAAGGATCTCTGCTTCACCAAGGGGATCACGACGACCGGCGGCATGTCGATCTACCGCGACTTCAAGCCCGACCATGATGCGACGGTGGTGACGAAGCTCGCCGACGCCGGCTCGGTGCTGCTGGGCAAGCTGCACATGACCGAAGGCGCCATGCTGGAGCACCACCCGGATTTTCCCGAGCCGGTGAACCCATGGAAGAAGGACCTGTGGACCGGCGTCTCCTCGTCGGGCTCGGGCGTATCGGCGGCGGCCGGGCTCGCCTACGCGACGATCGGCTCGGACACGGGCGGGTCGATCCGCTTTCCCTCCGCCGCCAACGGACTGACCGGGGTGAAGCCGACCTGGGGGCTGATCTCGCGCTACGGCATTTTCGACCTCGCGGCGACGTTCGACCACCTGGGGCCGATGGCACGTTCGGCGGCGGACGCGGCGGCGATGCTGCAGACGCTGGCCGGGTGGGACCCCAAGGACACGACGTCGCTGTCGGCGCCGGTGCCGGACTACCTCGGTGCGCTGGCGGGCGGTGTCTGGGGCGCGCGCAGCGTCAAGATTGGTCTCGACTGGGACTTCTGCTCGGCCGATGCCGACCCGGTGACGATCGGCTTCGTGAAGGACGCGGTTGCGGTGCTCGAGGAAATCGGGGCGCTGACGCAGCCGGTGACCTTCCCTTCGGTCGACGAACTGCTGAAGATGAACATGGCGGCGACGATGGCCGAGACCGCCGCGCACCACGACGCGACCTACCCCAGCCAGGCCGACAAGTACGGGCCGACCGTGAAGGCGATGATCGAACTCGGCCGGCAGGCCAGCGCGGTGGATATCGGGCATGGAATCATCGAGCGGCGGAAGTTCCGTGGCGCGGTGATGCGGATGTTCGACGACATCGACGTGTTCGTGATGCCGGTATTCAAGCTCGGCACGCCGACCTGGACCGAGATGCGCGAGCAGGTGGCGAAGAGCTTCGACCTGATCGGCAAGTTCACCTCGCCGATCAACGCGACCGGCACGCCGACCGTGACGCTGCCGGTAGGCTTCACCGACGATGGACGGCCGGTGGCGATGCAGCTGTGCGGTGCGCCGGGTTCGGAAGCGCTGCTGCTCAAGGTTGCCCATGCCTACCAGATGGCGACGGACTGGCACACGCGCCGCCCGCCGGGGTTCTGAGCGCCCCTGGTCAACTGGATTCTGGGCGCGAGGCACCGCGCGCCCAGCGATGAAGCGGGCGTCGGGCTCCCGACAAGCCCGATG
>JAEYYP010000140.1 GCA_023428425.1 Pseudomonadota bacterium | reverse complement strand
CGGTCTTCGCATTGAAGGCCTTGCAGAATTCCATGATGTTGAGGCCGCGCTGGCCGAGCGCGGGACCGATCGGGGGCGACGGGGTCGCCGAGCCGGCCGGAACCTGAAGCTTCAGGTAGCCAGTAATTTTCTTTGCCATGATACGTCCTTTCAAACGCTGCCCGGCGTCACCCGGGCGGTGAGACGCCGTGGTCCGGGACTTACAGGCGCCTGGCGGACGCCCTACCCTCCCACGGTTTCCGGTAACCTCTCAGCTACCGCATCGGCTTGCGCCGAATTCTTCATCAAGTACGAGAGGCTCAGACCTTCTCGACCTGACCGTACTCGAGTTCGACGGGCGTCGGACGCCCGAAGATCGAAACTTCTACCTTGAGGCGCGAGCGCTCCTCGTCGACTTCTTCCACCACGCCGTTGAAGCTGGCGAAGGGACCGTCGGAGACGCGCACCTGCTCGCCGACCTCGAACGAGACCGACGGCTTCGGATGCTCGACGCCTTCCTGCACCTGCTGCAGGATGGCCATCGCTTCCTTCTCGGAGATCGGCATCGGCTTGTCGCCCGAACCGAGGAAACCGGTGACCTTGGGCGTGTTCTTGATCAGGTGGAACGCCTGGTCGGTCATTTCCATCTTCACCAGCACGTAGCCAGGGAAGAACTTGCGCTCGGCGTCGACCTTGCGGCCTCGACGCATCTCGACGACCTTCTCGGTCGGCACGATGACGTCGTCGAACAGATCCTCGAGCTTCGTCTGGGCCACCTTCTGCTTGATGTCCTCAGCGACC
Organism: Pseudomonadota bacterium; assembly: GCA_023428425.1. Classification (GTDB taxonomy): domain Bacteria; phylum Pseudomonadota; class Alphaproteobacteria; order Rhizobiales; family Devosiaceae; genus Devosia_A. Next base: position 4,081 of record JAEYYP010000140.1, on the reverse strand, counting down.
TTGCGCTCGAAGTTCGAGTAAGCCTGAACGATGTACCAGCGCTTGGCCATGCCGTGCCGCCGCTCCTTGAAACCTGAACTCTGCCGATCAGCGGATCGACAGGACTAACTGGACGGCCCAGGAAATCAGCTGGTCCGCGACGAGGAAGAAGATGCTCGCCAGCAGCACCATGACCAGCACCATGACGGTGGAGATCAGGGTTTCCTGGCGGGTCGGCCACGTCACCTTGGCGACTTCCTGCCGAACTTCCTGCAGGAACTTAAGGGGATTAACGCCGGCCATTGGCTCTACTTCCGCTCTAACGTGTTTGTCGGCCCTCGGGCCAAAAACCAACAACCGCGCGAGTCCCCCCGGGCGGCTGTCGGCGCTATCTAGAGATTTGGTGGCCCGAATGCAAGCGGAGATTACCCTACTCGGTCCCGTCGACCGACGCCTTGCGGTTGATGGCCGCAAGCGCGAAGCCGAAGCCGAGCAGCAGCACGCCACCGCCGATGATCGAGACCGCCGAGGCTCCCAGCACCAGGAACCACTGCGTGAAGAAGTGGATGGCACCAAACACCGCCGCCGCGTTCACCACCCACCGGCGATTGGCGCGAGCGGCCCAAGTGCCGCCGGCAACCAGCAGCACCGCCCATGCGATGCTGAAGGCGATCGCCGGAAGTTGGACGACAGAATCGCCGAACAGCGAGCCGATCAGGAACCCGAAGTTCAGCATCACCAGCGCGACTCGTGCCCCGATGATGGCAAGCCGCTCGTAGTCGGGTGGCAATCGCAGCGAGGCGGCGAACAAGCCGAGCGCCATGGCCGCGAGGACGGCGATGCTGAGCGTCGGCTGCCAGAACAGGCTGTCGCGGTAGTCGGTGGCCGCCCCGATTGTCGCGGCGAACGCAACCACCGCCAGTGCAGCGAGCAATCCGGAACGGGCAAGCACGGCGGCAACCCCGAGCCCAACAGCGATCAGCAGGTTTGCCAGAAGCGAACCGCCGGCAAGCAGCGAAAGGCCGCCGGACAAAGCGAGTGCCCCGATCGTCAGGCAAACCTGAGCGAACAGCAACCAGCGCGATTCTCCCGACAGCCGCAGCACGAGGCCGCCCGCAAACAGCGTCGCGCCAATGGCGATAGCAGTGGGGGCGCTCGGAAACAGCGCGCCGATGCCGATCGCAATCGAGATGGCGCCGAAGGCGAGGAAGATGTTGATGCCGAGCGCCCCGGTATCGGCAACAGCGAAAGCCTTGAGGCGATCGGCATCGGCTCGGGTGAGTTCGCCGCGCCTTACCAGGTCGTCGAGATCGAGCGTGACCTTCATGTTGCCCCCCCGTCCGCCCGCATCGGATATCACGTTGCGAAACGCGACGTCAGCGGCCACTCCGCACTTGCATCGACGCGCGTTTGACAGTAGACGAGGCGCCGCAGGTTTAGGGGTATAGCTCAGTTGGTAGAGCATCGGTCTCCAAAACCGAGGGTCGAGGGTTCAAGTCCTTCTGCCCCTGCCACCTGCACAATCCACAGCAACATCGTCACGACCATCTGACACGCGTGCAGTCCGCGTGCGGATCGTGCCTGTCGGCAGGGCGACATCGCCTTTGTCGACACCCCGGCACAAACGCCAACAACCACCTTCTCGCACCCCGATACCGGCGCTAGTGTTCGGCTGGCGCCAGAAGGGCGTCGGGTCATTTGAGGGAATGCCACCATGCAGAAGTATCTCGTTGTCGCGGCGCTGTGCGCCGCCAGTCTTGCCATGCCTGTTCTGCCGGCCAGCGCTGCACCGGCCTTGAGCGAGGCCGAAGCCAATTGCCTGATCTTCCCGATGCTGAAGAAGGAGTGCTGGGAGATGGGTGCGGAGCGCGCCGCCGCCGTACCTGCCGCCGTCGCCTCCGCCGCTGAAGATGCGGCTGGCGAGACGAAGCTGCCGATGATTTGGAACTGCGCTCGCGCCCCCGCCGGCTCGGGCCAACTGCTGGACTGCTAGGCGCTAGTTCTCGACTGACCTCTCCCGCCCCAGCGCGGGAGGGGTTCAGTCGTCCGACGGAAAGCCGATGTCGCGCTGCAGGTAGGGGCTGAGCGCCAAGAGGTCCATCTCGGTGCGACGCCGCCGCCGCTGGCGACCGTCGAACAGGGCAAGCAGGCGAAGCACGGCATCGCGAAGGCGACGGCTATTCTGGTTCATCCGGTAGAGCATCTCGGTCACCTCGTTCCTGTTGCCGGAATGTGCGCCCCCTGCCCTTCCGCGACCAACTAAAGTTCGGCTATCATGCATAAGGAGGGCTTATGCATGAGCGACCATCTCCCACCGTTGTCGGCGATCCGCGTGTTCGAGGCTGCGGCCCGTCACCTGAGCTTCACCCGCGCCGCCGAGGAACTTGGGATGACCCAGGCGGCCGTGAGCTATCAGATCAAGCTGCTGGAGGATCGGGTGGGCGGACCGTTGTTCCTGCGCCGCCCCCGCGAGGTGGCATTGACCGAGGCCGGGCAACGCCTCGCCCCGCGTCTGCGCGACGCGTTCGACATTCTGCGCGACGCCTTCAGCGACCTCGCTGACCAGTCGGAGGGCACCCTCACGATCAACACCATGCACACCTTCGCCGCCAACTGGCTGGCGCCGCGGCTCGGCTCGTTCAGCCTCGCGCACCCCAATATCGCAGTGCGACTCGAGACCACGACACGCGCCATCGATTTCGCGCGGGAGGAGGTCGACGTAGTGGTGCGGGCAGGCAAAGGAGTATGGCCAGGCCTCGTGGCCACCAAGCTGCTCGATGTGCGGTTCACCCCGATGGTGTCGCCTCAACTCGCGGCAGGCATCGGCGGCATTCGCGAGCCGGCCGACATCCTCAAGCTGCCGCTCATCGACCACAAGGACGAGTGGTGGATCATCTGGCTCAAGGCCCACGGACTGCCGCTAGACGTACTCGAGAAGCAGACATCGCCGTCGCTCAACATGCAGACCATGAACGCCGAAGAGGCCATGGCCGGTCGCGGGGTGGCGCTACTCATGCCGGAGTATTTCAGCCGCGAACTCGCTCAGGGACGACTGCTGATGCCATTCGAGCGGCTGGTCGACGAAGACAGCGGCTACTGGCTCGCCTATCCGGAGACCCGTCGCAATGTCCCCAAGATACGCACCTTTCGCGACTGGATCATCGCCGAGGCGGCCAAGTCGCGGAGTCCAGCAGGCCTGCGCTAGATCATCTCCAGCGGCTGCCGGTGGCGCGGCGGCGGGAAGGCGTGGTCGAGCGCGGCGCGATCTTCATCGGTGAGGTGCAAGTCGAGCGCACGGAAATTCTCTTCCATGCGTTTCGGATCGCTGGTCTTCGGGATGGCCATGACGCCTGGCTTGTCCATCACCCAGGCAAGCGCGACCTGCGTGGCAGTGGCGCCGTGCGCGGAAGCGATCTCCTCCAGCGTCCCATCGTCCGACAACTGCCCCTGCTCGATCGGCGAGTAGGCCATCACCGGGATCGAGCGTTGCTGCTGATAGGGCAGCAGGTCGTATTCGATGCCCCTGCGGGTCAGGTTGTAGAGCACCTGGTTGACGGCGCAGTCGGCGGTGACGCCCGCCAGTTCCTCCATGTCGTCGCGGTCGAAGTTGGAGACGCCCCAGCGCAGGATCTTGCCCGCTGCCTTCAGGTCCTCGAAGGCGCGGACGGTTTCGGCGAGCGGTGTGCCGCCGCGCCAGTGCAGCAGGTAGAGGTCGAGCCGATCAGTGCCGAGTCGCGCAAGGCTCTCCTCGCACGCCCGGATGGTGCCTTGGCGCGATGCATTGGAGGGCAGCACCTTGCTGACGAGATAGGTCGCCTCACGCTGGCCGGTTATAGCCTCCGCAACCACCTGTTCAGCGCCGCCACCGCCGTACATCTCGGCTGTATCGATGAGGCTGATTCCGAGCTCGAGGCCGCGGCGGAGGGCGGCGACCTCGGCGTCGAAGCGCCCACGGCTCTCGCCCATGTGCCAGGTGCCCATACCATAGACGGGAATGACCGAACCATCGGGCAGCGGCGTCGTCGGAATGGCGGTCATGGCGCGCTCCTTGCTGACAGAAGATGGGATGGAGCGGGTGAAGGGAATCGAACCCTCGTATTCA
>JAEYYP010000129.1 GCA_023428425.1 Pseudomonadota bacterium | reverse complement strand
GTAGAGCGCCGCGGGCGGCTCGCCCGGCACCCGACCGATGACGCCATTGCGGTCGATCGTCTCCACGATGCCTGAAACCACCACCGCGAACTCGGCTTCCGGCCGGTTCTGTGTCACGAGGTGAGCCCGGTTGCCGAAGCCGTCGACGAAGCTTGCCGCTTCGCCGATCCCCGGCATGTCGAGCCGCCACTCCCGCACCACCTGTGTCGGCCCGGTCTGCGGCGTCAGCAGCACGTGCTGCACGCTCCGGAGGATTCCCGGTCCCAGCGTCAGGGTCAGTGTGTGGTTTACGGTGATCAGCATCAGTAGAAGTTGTAGCTCTCGGCCAGCGCGTCGGTGATCCGGTTGTTGCGGTTGATGAACTCCGTCAGGAATTCGTGCAGCCCATACTCGAAGATGCGGTCGACGGTAGTGTCGTTGAGCAGCTCTGTCACCGCATCCGCGGCATCATGGCCGGCGGTGTGCCCACCATAGATGTCCTCGAGCATGTTGATCGTCCGGTTGATCCACTCCACGCAGAACGCCAGCGAGCGCGGCATCTCCGATCGCAGGATCAGATAGTCGGCGATGTTCCAGGCCTTGTAGCGGTCATGGTAGACGTGGCGATAGCTGCGGTGAGCCGACGCGGCACGCAGGATCATCGTCCACTGCTGGATATCGACATCGCTGCCCACCAGCGACGCACGCGGCAGCAGCACATAGTACTTCATGTCGAGGATGCGCGCCGTGTTGTCGGCCCGTTCGACGAAGTTGCCGAGCTGGCTGAACGCATAGCCGGCGTCTCGCAGGAAGGTGGAAAGCAGCGCGCCGCGATACTGGTAGCTGATCTGCCGGATCCAGCCGAGCAACTCCTGCAGCCTTGCGCCGGTCACATCCCGCGGCCGGATCGCCGCGAACTCCAGCCAGGCCGCGTTGATCGACTCCCACATGTCGCCGGTCAGGGCAGTGCGCACCGACCGGGCGTTGGTCCGCGCTGCCAGCAGGCACGACTTCACCGAGGAATAGTTCTCCTCGTCGAACAGCATGTAGTTGGCCACCGACTTCACGTCGGCCTGCTGGTGCTTGGCGTTGAAGCCCTCATCGACCTCGGCGGCCTGCATCATCGAGATCAGGTGTTCCGAAGCCGATCCCTCGCGCCGCGAAGTCAGGCTCATGCGATAGCCGACCTCGAAAAGCCGGGCCATGTTGTCCGCCCGCTCGATGTAGCGGCTGAGCCAGAACAGGTTCTGCGCGGTTCTACCGAGCATGCGCGGTCTCCCTGCAAAGCGCGGCGAACACCCCCCTCCTAGCTGCGCTAAGGCTTCGCCTAAGCTTCGCTACCTCCCCCACAAGGGGGGCGGTGGGCCATTGCGATGCTGTCGATGACCATGGAGCAACCCCGACGCTCACCGCCCCCCTTGTGGGGGAGGTAGCGAAGCTTGGCGCGCCCGCGCCTGGCGCAGCTAGGAGCGGGGTACGCAGCACGCTGGTTCTGGAACACTCCATCTTCAGTCCTCCAGCACCCAGGTGTCCTTGGTGCCGCCGCCCTGCGACGAGTTCACCACCAGCGACCCCTTCTTCAGCGCCACGCGCGTCAGCCCGCCGGGCGTGATCCGGATGTCGTCACCCACCAGCACATACGGCCTCAGGTCCACGTGGCGCGGTGCGATCCCGCGATCGACGAAGGTCGGGCAGGTCGAGAGCGCCAGCGTTGGTTGCACGATGTAGTTGTCGGGCCGCGCCAGGATCTTCTTCCTGAATTCCTCGCGCATCGCCTTGGTCGAAGCCGGGCCGACCAGCATGCCGTAGCCGCCCGAGCCATGCACTTCCTTGACCACGAGTTCCTGCAGGTGGTCGAGCACATAGGCGCGCTCGTCGTCATCGGTGCAGTTGTAGGTCGGGACGTTCTTCAGCAGCGCCTTCTCGCCGAGGTAGAACTCGATGATCTCCGGCACGTAGGTGTAGACCGCCTTGTCGTCCGCGATGCCGGTGCCTGGGGCGTTCACCAGGGTGACATTGCCGGCGCGATAGGCGTCGAAAAGCCCGGGCACGCCCAGCATCGAGTCCGGCCGGAACGTCAGGGGGTCGAGGAAGTCGTCATCGATCCGACGATAGATCACATCCACCCGCTCGGGCCCGGTGGTCGTGCGCATGTAGACCTTGCCGCCTTCGACGAACAGGTCCTGCCCCTCGCAGAGCTCGGCGCCCATCTGGTCGGCGAGGAACGAGTGCTCGAAATAGGCCGAGTTGTAGATGCCCGGCGTCAGCACCACGAGGTTGGGCGCTCCGGTCACCCCTGCTGGTGCCACGGACTCCATCGTCCGCCGCAGCGTCTCGGGGTAAGTCTCGACGGGCGCCACCTTGAAACGCTGGAACAGCTCGGGCGCCAGTTGCAGCATCGCCTCGCGGTTCTCGAGCATGTAGCTCACACCCGACGGAGTGCGCAGGTTGTCCTCGAGCACGTACCAGTCGTCCGGGCCGACCCGGACCAGGTCCACGCCGATGATATGCGAGTAGACCCCGCGCGCCGGGTCCAGCCCCATCATCTCCGGGCAGAACGCCGAGTTGTTGAGGATCAGCTTCTCCGGCACCCGCCCGGCCTTCAGGATCTCCTGCCGGTGGTAGATGTCGTAGAGAAAGGCGTTGAGCGCCCGCACCCGCTGTTCGATGCCCTTGCTCAGCTTCCGCCACTCGATCGCCGAGACGATCCGCGGGATGACGTCGAACGGAATGAGCTTTTCGGTGCCTTCGTTGCTGCCATAGACGGCAAATGTGATCCCCAGGCGCCGGAACAGCGCTTCGGCATCTCCCGACATCAGGCTGAGTGCCTGCGGCGGCTGTTCCTTCAGCCACTCTTCGAGGACGAGATAAGGCTCGCGGACCGACCCATCCGCATTGTGCATTTCGTCGAACGGCGTTGCGCTCATTAACTCCCGCTTCGGGCTCTGCGGCCACCCACTGCACTAGTATTGCTACACATTTAAGCGTAGCCCACAAGCCAAGTTCCGTCCCTGATGCCAGATTGTTTGCCAGTGTACGGGGCCGACCAATGTCTCCTTCACCCTCCACGCGATTCCCCCTACAAAGGCGCGCAAGAAAAGAGGGACGGAATTGATGGCTGACGAAATCCTGCAGACCCACAAGCTGCTCGACCGCTGCGAGAAGATGCTCGCCGAGCGCTTCACCGTGCACAAGCTGCGCGAGGCGGCCGACAAGGATGCGCTGATTGCCGAACTCGCGCCGCGCCTTCGCGCCATTGCCGGCGGCAATGTCAGTGCCGAGCTGATAGATCGGCTGCCGAAGCTGGAGATGATCGCCAATTTCGGTGTCGGCTACGACTCGATCGACACCAGGGCCGCCAAGGAGCGCGGCATCCGCGTCACCAACACGCCCAACGTGCTGAACGATGCCATGGCGGAGATCACCGTCGGGCTGATGATCGCGCTTGCCCGCAAGATCCCGCAGACCGACCGCTTCGTCCGCGACGGCAAGTGGCTGAAGGGCGGCTACCCGCTCCAGGTCGAGCTCAACGCCAAGACCGTTGGCATCCTTGGCCTCGGCCGCATCGGCAAGGAAATCGCGGTGCGGCTGCAGGCCATGAAGATGCGCGTCGTCTACCACGGCCGCAAGCGCCAGCCCGACGAGCCGTACATCTACTATTCCGACCTGACCGACATGGCCCGCGATGTCGATTGGCTGGTGCTGATCGCGCCGGGTGGCAAGGCGACCGAGAAGATCGTCAACCGCCAGGTGCTCGAAGCGCTCGGCCCCGAGGGCTACCTCGTCAACATGGGTCGCGGCACGCTGGTCGATGAACCCGTGCTGGTCGAGATGCTCCAGGCGGGCAAGATCGGCGGCGCGGCCCTCGATGTATTCGAGGACGAGCCGAAGGTCCCCGAGGCCCTGTTCGGCCTCGACAACGTCGTGCTCAGCCCGCACATGGGCAGCGCCACCCACCAGACCCGCAACAAGATGGGCGACCTCGTCGTCGCCAACATCGTTGCCCATTTCGCCGGCGAACCGCTCATCAGCGCTGTCGTCTGATCCCCAGATATCTGCCCCCGGGAGAGGGCTCAGGAGGAACTATGCAGATCGATCTGAACAACAAGGTTGCCATCGTCACTGGCGGCGGCCGCGGCATCGGGCGCGTCATCGCCCGCACCTTCGCGCAGGAGGGGGCGAAGGTCGCCATCGTCGACTTCAAGCAGGATCTGCTCGATGACGCCGCTGCCGAATGGCAGAAGGAAGGCTGGGACGGTATCCAGGTCCATGCCGATATCCGCGACAAGGGCCAGGTGCAGAAGGCCGTCGGCGAAATCGAGGCGAAGTACGGCCGCATCGACATTCTTGTCAACGATGCCGGCGTCGCTTCGGGCGCCCGCGTCACCGACCTCGCCGAGGAAATCTGGGACGCCAACTTCGACACCAACGCCAAGGGCACGTTCCTGATGTGCCAGGCGGTAGCGCCGATCATGAAGCGCCAGAAATGGGGCCGCATCCTCAACGCGGCGTCCTACGCGGCGATCACACCGTCGATCGGCAGCGCTGCCTATGCCAGCTCGAAATACGCCGTGGTCGGGTTCACCCGCGTGCTCGCTGGCGAGCTCGGCCCCTACGACATCACCGTGAACTGCTACTCGCCGGGGATGGTGCCGACCCTGATGAACCGCTTTGCCGACGCGCCGCCCGAGCGCAAGGAAAAGCTGCTCGACACCCTGACGCTGCGCCGCTGGGGCACGCCGGAGGACGTCGCCAACCTGCTGGCGTTCATGTCCTCCGACCTCGCCCAGTACATCACCGGCACGCACATCGATTGCTCGGGCGGCAAGTACGCCACCCAGTTCCCCTCGCTGGCCTACGAGCAACCCTGACCTGTTCGGCGCATCCCCTCGCGCCTTTGGGGAAGAGGGTGGCCGCGCTGCGGTCGGGTGAGGGGCCGGTCAGCATCGCAGCGACCGGGAACCTGCCTTGCCGTCAAAGGATTTGCGTTTCCGTCCGATGCGCCGCAACACTCGCGGCGCATCAAACCGGCGGAGACGGCAATGACGGCTGAGTGGTGGCGCGGCGCGGTGATCTATCAGGTCTATCCGCGCTCATTCCAGGATACCAACGGCGACGGGGTAGGGGACCTGCCCGGCATCATGCGCCGGCTCGATCACATCGCCAGCCTCGGCGTCGATGCGATCTGGCTCTCGCCGATCAACCAGTCGCCGCAGGCCGACATGGGCTACGACGTTTCCGACTACAAGGAAGTCGACCGCCTCTTCGGCAGCCTCGAGGATTTCGACGACCTCGTCAAACGCGCCCACGCGCTTGGCCTCAAGGTGATCATCGACCAGGTGATCTCGCACTCCTCCGACCAGCACCCGTGGTTCCGCGAGTCGCGCCTCAGCCGCACCAACGCCCGCGCTGACTGGTATGTCTGGGCCGACCCCAAGAAGGATGGCTCGCCACCCAACAACTGGCCGTCGGTGTTCGGCGGTCGCGCGTGGGAGTGGAATCCCTCCCGCGGGCAGTACTACTTCCACAACTTCCTGACCTCGCAGCCGGACCTCAACTTCCACAACCCGGAAGTGCAGGACGCTCTGCTCGATGTGCTGCGCTTCTGGCTCGAGCGCGGCGTCGATGGCTTCCGCCTCGACACGGTGAACTACTACTTCCACGACAAGCTCCTGCGCAACAATCCGCCCGCCAGGCGCCCGAAACACCTGCCCTACGCAGTGAACCCCTACGACATGCAGGAGCACCGGTACGGCAAGAGCCAGCCAGAGAACGTCGCGTTCCTGAAGCGCATCCGCACCCTGCTCGACGAGTTCGAGGACCGCACCACGGTCGGCGAGATCGGCGACAGCCACAAGGGTATGCAGTTGATGGAGGAATACACCTCCGGGGGCGACAAGCTGCACATGGCCTACACCTTCGACATGCTGGGCAACGAGTTCACCGCCGAGCACTTCCGCGAGAAGCAGCGCAAGTTCTTCGCGCACGCGCCCAATGGCTGGCCCTGCTGGGCCTTCTCCAACCACGACGTGAACCGCCACGTCTCGCGCTGGCTCCCCCATTCCACGGATCGGGCCGCGCTCTCCCGCCAGGCCGCCGCCATGCTGTTGAGCTTCAAGGGTTCCATCTGCCTCTATCAGGGCGAGGAACTGGGCCTGCCCGAGGCTGACCTGCTGTTCGAGGAACTCACCGACCCGCCCGGCATCCGCTTCTGGCCCGAATACAAAGGTCGCGACGGCTGCCGCACGCCCATGCCTTGGGATGAGGGCGCAGCGCCCAACGGCTTTTCGGAGGGGAAGCCCTGGCTGCCGGTGAAGCCCGAGCACTCCGCTCTCAGCGTCGCCCGGCAGGAAGCCGACCCGGCCTCGACGCTGCACTTCTACCGCGCCATGATCGCCTTCCGCAGGGCGCACCCGGTGCTGACCGACGGCGACATCGAGTTCTTCAAGGTCGCCGAGCCACTGCTCGCCTTCCGCCGCTTCGGCTCGAAGTCCAGCAATGAAGCCATCACCGCTCTCTTCAACCTTTCCGCCGACCCGATCACGGTAACGCTGACCGGGGCCGAGGGTATTGCCCCGCTCGACCTTTCACAGGGCGCGGAGATGAAGAAGTCGAAGCTCACCCTCGCCGGCAACGGCTTCGCCTTCCTGCCGACCGGCGACGTGACCCCGACCTTCGGCGGACGACGGAAGCGGTAAGGTTGCTCAGCCTAGAGCGTGTTGCCGACCCCTCATCCGGCTGCCGCCACCTTCTCCCACAAGGGGAGAAGGCGATGCTGGGAGGACGGCGCTCGTGTCGCGGTTAGTGAGGGGAGACCGCCGAGTGCTCGCCTTCTCCCCTTGTGGGAGAAGGTGCCCGAAGGGCGGATGAGGGGTGGCCGAGTGTTCCGCGTCGGGGCCCCCTCAGTCCTGCACCAGCCTGAACGTCTTCTCGTCGTAGTACTGCGTGTTCCACGAGCCGTCCGGGTTCTGCACGAACACTTCGAGGCAGCCGTCATCGGTACGGGTCACATCTCGTGCCTCGATGCCGCGCTGCTTGAGCTGCATCTTCCAGATTTGCTTGTCGGTCTCGCTGTCGCGCTTCACGTTGCCGCCCGAGAAACTGAACTCGATGTGCAGCCCCGGCCTGTTATCGTCGGCATCGCAGCGAGCGCGACCCTGTGCCCATGCTGGCTGTACGAGCAGCGCCACGGCGCAGAGCGGCAGGATCAGGCGGCGGAACATGGCGGCACTCCGATAGTCGTTGTCGCCGTAGATAAGTCGATGATTCCGGCGAGACAATGAGCACGCCTACGGCTTCGGCTTTTCCCGCACCAGCATGGTCACGGCCGGAATGGCGAAGGTCAGCAGCAACAGCCGGCTGACATGGTGCGCGGCGATGAACGCCGTATCGAACCCCAGCGCGATACCGAGCGCCCCCATCCCCTCGAGCCCGCCCGGCGACAGGCCGAGCCAGATCTGCCCGAACGGCATCGCTACCAGCGGGGTGATCGCCAATACCACCGTGGTGCTGATCGCGACCGTGATGGCGGTGCCCACCAGTCCGCCCTTCGCCGCCCGCCAGAACTCCTGCCGGGTGATGCCGTTGAAGCGCACGCCGATCATGGCGCCCACCATGATGAAGGTGGCGGTGAGCAGCAGCGGCGGTATCTGCCCCTCGAACCAGCCGGCGAGCTTGGCGGCGATCGAGAACGCCATGGCGCCGAGCACATAGCCGGCCGGCGCCCGCAGCTTCGTCAGGATGAACCCGGCGACGGCGCAGCCGATGGCCACCGGCAGCAGCGTCGTCACCTCCATCGGCGTGGCCGTGGCGACGGGTCCGTCGAAATGCCCGATCGGCAGGAACAGCGCCCCGATCGGCACGCAGATGGTCAGCAGCAGGATGCGGATCACCTGGATGATGACGATCTGCCGGCTGTCGCCCACGCCCGCCGCGGCGATCGACATCACGAAGCTCAGGTGCCCCGGAAACGAGCTGAGATAGGCCGTGCCCCGGTCGAGCCCGAAGAACTTCCTCAGCACGTAGCCGGTGATCGAGATGATGAGGATGAGCTCGAGCACCAGCCCGGCAAGCGTCACTGGCCACTGGATCATCATCGCCACCGAGTCCCGCGCCACCGAGGCGCCCATGGACAGCCCGGTCGCGACGAAGGTGATGTCGCGCAGCCAGCCCGGCAGCATCACCTTCACCCCCGATAGCGCGGCGATGGCCACGGCCAGCGCTCCACCCATCAGCCACCCAGCCGGCAGCCCGAGCGCGGCCGCAAGCCCGCCGCCGGCCGCCGAGATCAGGATGGTGAGGATGGTCCGGCGCGCAATCACGACGGCGGAAGGTGAGTCAGTCATGACGGGGACTTTAGGGAGTGGTGAGCGGTCGGAAAATCGGCCGATGGGCTTAGGCCCTGTGATACCTGAGACCACCCTCATCCGGCTGCCGCCACCTTCTCCCACAGGCAGAAGGCGATGGAACCGCTACGTACCCGACTTGTGGGGGGAAGTGGCAGAGTGTTCGCCTTCTCCCCCTGTGGGAGGAGGTGGTTGCAGCCGGATGAGGGCTCAGGCGCGAAGCGCCGTTACGACGCCGACGCGCCCTCGACCAGCCGCACCCAGTAGCTCACCCCCACCGGGATAACATCGTCGTTGAAGTCATACGTGTCCGAATGCAGTTCCGGCCCATCGCCGGTGCCGAGGAAGATGAACGCCCCCGGCCGTGCCTGCAGCATGTAGGAGAAATCCTCGCCGCCCATCGACGGGTCCGTGCTGGCGTCGACGCGCTCCTCGCCGGCCACCGAAGCGGCGATGCCCGCGGCAAACTCCACGGCCTCCGCATCGTTCACCGTCACCGGGTAGCCCCGGTGGTAGCTGACCGCCGCCTTGCCCCCGAGCGCCGATACGACACCCAGCGTTACCGACTTCAGCCGCTCCTCCATCAGCCCGCGGACGTCCTCGTCGAGCGTCCGCACGGTTCCGGCCAGCTCGACGCGCTGGGGGATGATGTTGAAGGCGTCGCCGGCGTGGAACATGGTGACCGACAGTACGGCCGAGCGCATCGGATCGACATTGCGCGACACCAGCGTCTGCAGGGTGACGATCAGCTGCGCCGCGATCGCCAGCGGGTCCACCGCGTGCTGCGGGCGCGCCGCGTGCCCGCCCTTGCCCTCGATGACGATGTCGAACCTGTCGCTCGCCGCCATGATGCCGCCGGCGCGCGTCGCGAAGCTGCCCTTGGGGATGCCCGGCATGTTGTGCATGCCGAACACCCGGGTGATCTCGAAGCGCTCCATCAGTCCGTCGTCGACCATTGCCTTGCCCCCCGCGCCGCCTTCTTCGGCCGGCTGGAAGATCACCACCGCGTTGCCGTCGAAGTTGCGGGTCTCGGCGAGATACTTCGCTGCGCCCAGCAGCATGGCGGTGTGCCCGTCATGGCCGCAGGCGTGCATCTTGCCGGGTACCGTGCTGGCATGCGGCTTGCCGCTGCGCTCGACGATGGGCAGCGCGTCCATGTCGGCGCGGAGCCCGATATTGCGGCCCGGCCCGCGCCCCTTGATCACCCCGACGACCCCGGTCTGCCCGATTCCCTCGACCACCTCGTCGACACCGAACGACCGTAGCAGTTCGGCGACCCGCGCGGCGGTGCGGTGCACATCGTACAGCGTTTCGGGGTGGGCATGGAAATCGTGACGCCAGCCGACGATCTCTTCGGAGAACTCGGCGATGCGGTTTATGACGGGCATATCAGGCTCTGGTGATGTTAAGTCGTCACTGTGCCGGTCGGTCCGGGGAGGGTCAACCCGGCAAGCAAGCGTTTCTCCTTGTGGTGCAGGCATTAGGCGGATTTTCTCCCCCCGAACTTGCCCGCCCGCCGCATTTCTGGGAAAGACCGCGCAACTCAGGAGGACACGATGAAAATCCTCGTTGCCGTCAAGCGCGTGGTCGATCACGCCGTGCGCGTGCGGGTGAAGCCAGATGGTACGGGCGTCGAAACCGCCAATGTGCGCATGTCGATGAACCCCTTCGACAAGCATGCCGTGGAAGCGGCCGTCCGGCTCGTCGAGGCGGGTGCCGCCGCCGAGATCGTCGTGGTCTCGATCGGCCCGAAGCAGGCGACCGACGTCATCCTCACCGCCCTCGCCATGGGCGCGCATGGCGGCATCCTCATCGAAACGGACGCCCGCGTGGAGACGCTGGCGGTCGCAAAGCTCCTGCGGGCGGTGGTTGCAGAGGAAGCGCCGGACCTGGTGCTGCTGGGCAAGCAGGCCGTCGACGACGATTCGAACCACGTCGGCCAGATGCTCGCCGGCCTGCTGGAGTGGCCACAGGCAACCTTCGCGTCCGAGATCAAGGTGGCCGACGGCCGTCTCGAGGTCACCCGCGAGGTCGACTACGGCCGCGCCACCATCAGCCTGCCGCTCCCGGCCGTCGTAACGGCCGATCTGCGCCTCAACGAGCCGCGCAACGCCGCGCTTCCCATGGTGATGAAGGCGCGAAGCAAGCCGCTCGCCGTCCGTCCGGTCGCCGAATTCGGCGTCGACATCACGCCGCGGCTCACGGTCGAGAAGGTCAGCCCGCCGGCCGAGCGCCCCGGCGGCAGGCAGGTCGGCAGCACCGACGACCTGATCGCTGCGCTGAAGTCCGAATTCTCCGAGCTGGAGGCGCTCTGATGGCCGTCCTCGTTCTGGCCGAACACGATCTCGGCCACCTCTCCCCCGCCACCGCCCGCATCGTCGCCGCCGCCGAAAAGCTCGGCCCGGTCGATGTGCTCGTCGCCGGACAGGGCGTCTCGCGCGTTGCCGCCGAAGCCTCCGAAATCGCCGGTGTCGGTCGTGTCCTTGTCGCCGACAACGACACGCTGGCCGGCCTCGCCTCCGATGCGCTGGTCGGCCTCGTCGCGCCGCTGAGCCAACGCTACACCCACATCGTCGCCGCTGCGGCCGCCACCGGCCGCGACCTGATCCCCCGGCTGGCCGCGAAGCTGGACCTCATGCCGGTCACCGACGTCATCGCCATTCACGGCCCGACCCGGTTCGACCGCCCGATCTACGCCGGCAATGCTGTCGAGACGGTCTCGTCCGGGCAGCCGAAGCACCTGCTCACCGTGCGCGCCTCCGCCTTCCGTCCTGCGGCCTCCGGAAACGCCGCGCCCATCGAGCCGCTGCTGCCGTCGGTGCACACCGTGACCAAGTTCCTTGCCGCACACCGCAGCGAGGGCGACCTGCCTGACCTGTCGACGGCCCAGGTCGTCGTCGCCGGCGGCGTGAGCTTCGGGTCTGCCGAAAAGTTCGCGCTCGTCGCCGACCTCGCCGGCACTCTCGGCGCAGCCGTGGGCGCGACGCGTGCCGCCGTCGATGCCGGCTACGCGCCCAATGACTGGCAGGTTGGCCAGACCGGCAAGATCATCGCACCCGACCTCTACATCGCCATCGGCATTTCCGGCGCGCTGCAGCACCTCGCCGGCATCCAGGGCGCCAAGAAGATCATCGCCATCAACAAGGATCCCGAAGCCCCGATCATGAAGATCGCCGATTACGCTCTCATCGGCGATCTTTTCGAGATCGTGCCGAAGCTGATCGAAGG
>JAEYYP010000080.1 GCA_023428425.1 Pseudomonadota bacterium | reverse complement strand
GGACGGCGGTTCGGCGCTTGAAGACACGGTGGCGGTCAACCTGGACACGTCCGGTGCCACCCTCGATGTCAATGCCAACGAAGAGATTGGTTCTCTGGCCGGTGTCGCAGGCACTTCCGTGACCCTGGATGTGAACCGCCTGACGACTGGCGGCAACGATGGTTCGACGACTTTCGCTGGCGTGATCAGCGGTTCGGGCGGGATCACCAAGACCGGCACCGGCACGTTCACCCTGTCCGGCACGAACACATTCACTGGCAGCGCAATCGTTTCGGAAGGTACGCTGGTCCTGGACGGCGGCTCGGCGCTTGAAGACACGGTGGCGGTCAACCTCGACACGTCGGGTGCGGTCCTCGATGTGAACGCAACCGAAGAGATCGGCTCGCTGGCCGGCGTCGCGGGCACTTCGGTGACCCTCGACACGTTCCGCCTGATCTTTGGCGGAAACGACACAAGCACGAGCTTCGCTGGTTCGATCAGCGGTAGCACGGGCGGGGTCACCAAGACGGGGTCTGGTACCTTCACGCTGGCGTCGACTGGCAGCACGACCTACACCGGCATGACGACTGTCAACGAGGGTGTGTTCGACAATCAGGGCTCGATCGGCGGCGACATCGAGGTGCTGGGTGCGACGCTTAACAACACTGGCAGCATCGGTGGGACCGCCAGCACGGACGCAACGGGCGTGATCAACGCCAACACCGGTGGCAGTTTCAACCACGTCGACAATGCGGGTACCTTCAACGTCAACGTCGCCATCCTGACACTTGGCGGGAACCTGGCCAATACCGGCAACGTCCACATGGACGACGGGGCGGCAAACCAGTCGCTGACGGTCGGTGATTTCTCCGGCAACGGTACCATCACTCTCGATACCGACGTCAGCAACCTGGCGACCTCAGACGTCTTCTATTTCACAGGCACCGCCGGCAACTCGACGACTATCGACTTCAACATCCTGAACCCGAACGCCCAGGTGTACGTTGGCGATATCCTGGTCGTTGACGGTAGTGCAGCGAATGGTGCCAGCTTTGACGCCAGTAACCTGCCGTCAAGCAACGGCCTGGTCATCTATGGGTTCGAGCGTCAGGGCGACGACTGGTACCTGACGACCGACATCAATCCCGAAGCGCCTGGCAGTATCGCTGCCAACGTCGCGATCGTGCAGGCAACGATTGGTGCGGTGGTCAACCGTCCGAGCAGCGCCTTCGTTACTGGCCTTGCCGCGGCCGAGGCTGGACACTGTGGTGCCGGTCCGTGGCTGCGCGGCACCGGTGGCAACGCGACCGCAAGCGGCACGACGACGGGCGGCGATCTGACCTCGACCTCCGAAGTCGACCTCGAATATGCCGGTATCCAGTTCGGTCTCGACATGGCCTGCTTCAATACCGATGGCGAGGGCTTCGACATCGCCTACGGTGCAATCGGTGGCTACAACCAGGGCTCGACCACGCAGAACCTGAGCAACGACAGCACCACGGCTTCGGACTTCACCCAGGGCTACGGTGGCGTCTACATCAGCGGCCACAAGGGCCAGGTGTCGTTCGATCTTCAGGCACGCGTCGATTACTCGGACTTCACGTTCGACAACAGCTCGATCAACCTCGTCGATGCCAAGCTCGACACGACGCGGTACTCGGTGGGCGGCAGCGCCAGCTACGCCATGTCTGTGTCGGGCCTCGATGTCGTTCCCAATGCCGGCTTCAATGCATCGCTGACCAAGTCGGGTTCCATCGACTTCGGCAACGATCAGACGCTCACTCCGGAGGACGCAGTAAACCTCGTCGCCTTCGCTGGCGGATCGGTCGCCAAGCTGTTCGTCGTCTCCAACAACACTGCGGCCATCGTGCCGTTCGTGAGCGGCAACATCTACAACGACTTCGCCGGTCCTTCGACCTCGACGTTCGAGAATCCGAACGCCCCCGGCGGCCCGATCGAGTTCGAGTCGACCAACCTCGGGATGTTCGGTGAGTTGAGCGTCGGTGTGAACTACGCAAAGATCTTCGGCGAGCAGGACCTGCGTCAGATGAGTGCGACTGTCCGCGTGGACGCCAAGTACAGCGACACCGTGACTGGCCTGGGCGTGACGGCGCAAGTCCGTGGTCAGTTCTAAGGCGACTGGCCTGGCAAAGATCGTTGCGTCCATGAGAGTATCGGATATGGGGCGGGTCTACCGTGCGCTTCTGACTGCCGTGGTAGTCCTCGGCATGGGTTCACCGTCGGGTGTGCAGGCGCAGGAAACAGCGCCTGCTCCCAAGGTGCTCGGTGATCCGACAGGTGGGGTGCCGTTCCCGTGGATGGTCAGCTGCAACAGCCAGCCACAGACGGGTAATCTGGTCTGCATGATGTCCCTGCAGATGGTCGACGGCCGCAGCGGCCAGCGCATCGTTTCTGCAGCGATTGTCCGCCCGAAGCCGGAAGAACCGGCCGTTCTTCGGCTCAGCCTGCCGCATGGCGTGCTCCTGCAGAAAGGCGTTGACGTCTGGGTCGATACATCGCCTGCGGTCAACTACCCGATCACCATCGCCGATCAGAATGGCAGCTACGCCGACGTGAAGCTCGACGGAAATTTCATAGTTGTCCTGCAGGCGGGCGGAGTTCTCCATGTCGCGGTCACCTCCGCGAGCGAGGAACGCATCGAGTTTCAACTGTCGCTCAAGGGATTTACGGCGGCCTTCGCCAGGATTTAGCCGCCCTCCGAGTGACCGGCATCGGTGTCCTTCATTTCTGGTGTCGTAGCCTGCTATGATGGGCGCCGGTCGAACCGGACGGAGTGCTAGTCTAATGTCGCGGTACAGCAAGGTGACCTGGTCCGAGGGACTGTTCCTGCGCCAGCATCATTTGCAGCAGGCCGACCGCTATGCTGAACAACTGGTCGAGAGCCGCACCCGCTACAGCAGCCCCTATCCTTGGGGGTTTTCGCAGCTGAAGATCGACATGGACCTGGCGCAACGCAACAAGTTTGCCTTGCGCCAGGCTACCGGCATCTTTCAGGACGGCACGCCATTCGACATGCCGTTCACGTCGCCGCTGCCGCCGCCGATCGACGTTCCCGAGGGCTCCGACAAGCACACGGTCTGGCTCACCGTCCCGGCGATCACGTCGAACGCCCGGGAGATCGACATGGCGGACGCAACGACCGGCACCCGCTACTTCCGCGAGCTGGAGAGCGTCGTCGATTCATCGGTTGGCATGCATGTGGAGCAGGAGATCGAGGTCGCGCACCTGCGCGTCGGCTACGATGTACGACAGACCCTGAAGCAGGGATATCACTGCCTCAAGGTCGCCCGGATCCTCGAGGTCCGCGACAAGAACATTGTGTTCGACACGACGTTCGCACCCCCTGTGCTGGTGACGCACGCTCACGGGGTCGTCGCCGGCTGGGTGGATCGCGTCATCGGCTGGATCGATACCAAGCTGGAGGGGTTGGCGCGGTACGCGGCAGATCCGACATCGGGCGGCGGCTTGCAGGCCTTCGACTATTTCATGTTGCAGGCGCTCAACCGAGAGATCAACGGGCTCAAGCACATGCGCAACTCGCGCTATGTGCACCCCGAGCAGTTCTACGAGGTGCTGCTGCGACTCTCCGGGGAGCTCTGGACGTTCTCTGAGGGGCGCCTGGCCAAGAGCTACCCGGCCTATGACCACGACAATCTCACCGAGACGTTTGCCGCGATGCTGGACGATATCCATCGGCTGCTCAGCCTGGATCTCAGCCGCGCCATCCATCTCGATCTGATCATGCGTAGCCAGAATGCCTACCTGGCGACGGTCCACGATCGAAATCTCTTCCGCAGCGCAACCTTCGTGCTGGAGGTGGCGGCCAACCTGCCGCTGATCCAGATCCAGCATCAGTTTCCGACGCTCTGCAAGATCGGGCCCAACACGAGGATGAACGAACTCGTGCAGGCCAACCTGCGCGGCATCGACCTCATTCACATGCCGACGCCGCCTCGGCAAATTCGTTCGATCTCCGACCACGTCTATTTCCAGCTCGACAAGACCTCGCCGCACTGGCCGGAGTTTTCTGCCGCCAGCGGCATGGGCATGCACCTGAGCGGCGACTGGCCCGGGCTGGAACTTGACCTCTGGGCGATCATGGAAGATCGCAGATGAGCGACGCGGACGATCCGTTTGGTCCAGGCGGCAAGACGGTCATCCGGCCCACCCCCGGAGGCGCGCCCCCCAATTCCGGCGGCTCACTGCAATGGCCGACGCCAGGTGGCCAGCCGCAGCAACCGCAGTGGCCGACGCCCGGCGCCCCGCCGCAGCCTCAGGCTCCGCCGCAATGGCCTAGCCCAGGCGGCCAGACACAGTGGCCAAACCCAGGCGGCCAGACACAATGGCCGAGTCCCGGTGGACAGCCTCCGGCGCGCGCCTGGCCTGCCCCCGGATCAGGCGGTCGCCAGGCGTTTCAGCCGCGCCCCATGCCGGGCATCGGAGGGATGTCGCCAGGGCAGGATCCTGATGCCTGGTTGAGCGGGGCCGCTCCCAACCAGAACATGTTCCCCGACTATCGGCCGCAGCAGCCCAGCGCTCCGGCGGCCCCCAAGATCCCGTTGGCGGTCGCGCTCAGCGCTCGGGACGGTGGCGACATGGCTGCCGCTAACCCGATAACCGCCGCCGCCACGCCGCTGCTGATCCTGCTCGGCCGGCTGCGGGTCATGATCGTCGACATGCAGGCCCGTCCACTGATGGAGCACTTCGGCAGCGAGGTGATGCAGTTCGAGCGCCGCGTTCGCGATGCAGGAGTGTCCCCGCAGGATGCGCAGGTTGCCAAGTATGCGCTCTGTGCGACGGCCGACGACATCGTGCAGAACCTGCCCGGCACAGACCGCGATCTGTGGTTGAAGTACAGCATGGTGGCGCACTATTTCGGCGACCGTACATCAGGCGTGGGCTTCTACGATCAACTCACGAAGATCCTTCACAACCCCGCAGCTCACTACGATCTGTTGGAACTGATGCATGCCTGCCTGTCGCTGGGGTTCGAGGGCGGGTATCGCGCCACTGCGAACGGGCAGAACGAACTGCAGAAGGTGCGGCGCGACGTCTATGCCGCGCTGCGCCACGTGCGGAGCCGTCTCGACGACGATATCTCGCCGCGCTGGCGCGGCCTCGACCTCAAGATGAAGACGCTCACGTCGCGGGTGCCGGTATGGGCCATCGGCAGCGCGGCGGCGGCCATTCTGCTTGCTGTCTACTTCATGCTGCGATTTCTCCTTGGCGGCCCCGCCGATACGGTGGCCGATCGCCTGGCCGGTCTCCACTCCGGTCAGCAGGTGCAGATCGAGCGCGCGTCCTTCGTGCCGGCTCCGGTTGTCGATACCCGCGACCCGACGCAGATCGAGCGGATACGCGGCAGGCTTCCCGACGAACTGCGCGCCGGCGGCCTCGCGGTCGATGGCATCGGCGACTACATCGTCATCCGGGTCCCCAACATACTGCTGTTTGCTTCCGGCTCGGCAACGGTGGGGCCCGAGTTCTCGCCGCTTGCCGTGCGCATCGCGCAGGCGCTCCAGACCGAACCTGGCCCTATCAACATCATCGGCCACACCGACAACGTGAAGCCGTCGGGCGTAGGGCGGTTCAAATCCAACCAGGAGCTTTCGGAGGCCCGTGCCGCCGCGGTCGCGGCGATCATGACCAAGAACCTGACCGACCCCAGTCGCCTCACTGTGGAGGGACGCGGTGACTACGATCCGATCGCTGAGAATGCGACAGACAAGGGTCGGGCCCAGAACCGTCGCGTGGAAATCATGATCCCGCGCGAAGAAACGCTACCTCAGTAGGCGCGCGCAACATGAGAAAGTGGCTGTTCATCGGGCTGGTTGTTGTTGGTTTACTCGCCTTCGCGGCCGTGATCTGGTTCGCCGGACCGTTCCTGGGCTTCGGCGATTTCGCGCCTCTCGAGTCCGAGTGGGTCCGCTTCACCATCATCGCGGTGGTCTGGCTGGCCGCAGGCCTCTTCTATGGCATCCGCTTCTTCCTGCGTCGCCGCGCGGCCAAGAAACTCGAGGAAGGCCTGCTTGCAGCCGACAACGACGGCGATTCCGGTGTGCTCTCCGAGCGCATGGGCGAGGCCCTCGAGACACTCAAGCAGGCGAGTGGTCGGAGCGATTATCTCTACAGCCTGCCATGGTACATCATCATCGGCCCCCCGGGCGCCGGCAAGACGACGGCGCTGCTCAAGTCCGGCCTGAAGTTTCCTCTGGCAGGAGCCGATGGTGGCGCCGCCGTTGCCGGTACCGGCGGCACCCGATACTGCGACTGGTGGTTCACCGACGAGGCAGTGCTGATCGACACCGCGGGTCGCTACACGACCCAGGATTCCGATGCGCAGTCCGACAAGAAGAGCTGGCTGGCCTTCCTGAAGCTCCTGAAGCGCAATCGCCCGCGCCAGCCCATCAACGGCGTCATCGTCGCTATCAGCCTTTCCGACGTCATGACGTTGTCGGAGGCCGACCTCGCCCTTCACTCGGCGGCGATCCGCAAGCGACTCATCGAGGTCCACCAGGAACTCAAGATCGATTTCCCGGTCTACGCCCTGTTCACCAAGGCTGACCTGGTCGTCGGCTTCAACGAATACTTCGGCAACTTCACCGAGTCGCGCCGGCGCAAGGTGTGGGGCGCCACGTTCCAGACCGAGAGCCGACGCAAGAATCTGATCGGTGAAGTACCGGCCGAGTATGACGCACTGGTGCGCCGCCTCACCGAGGAACTGCCCGATCGGTTGCAGGAAGAACCCGATGCGGTCTCCCGCATCGGCATTTTTGGCTTTCCGGCGCAGTTCGCGATGCTGCGCTCCCGCGTCTACGATTTCCTGCGTCAGATATTCGAGCCCAACCGCTATCAGGTCGACGCGAACCTTCGCGGGTTCTATTTTTCGTCGGGCACCCAGGAGGGTACGCCCATCGACCAGGTCCTGGGTGCCATGGACCGCAGTTTTGGCGGTCAGGGGCAGGGCCAGCGCCAGATGTCCGGGCTGGGGAAGAGCTACTTCCTGCACGACCTCATCACCCAGGTCATCTTCTCGGAGACCGGGTGGGTATCGATGGATATGGCTGCCGTGCGTCGCTCGGCCGTATTCCGGTACGGCACCATGGGCGCCATCGGTCTCGCGGTCGCACTGGCGCTGGGGGCCTGGGCCTGGAGCTACACCAACAACCGCAACCTGATCGACAGCACGAACAGCTTCGTGGCAACCTACAGCCTAGAGGCCGCCGAGCAGCTCAAGGAGACCACGATCTCCGACTTCGACCTGCTGAAGGTCTTGCCTTCGCTCAACATGCTGGCGGGCAACCCCGTGGGCTACGAGCACCGGAGCGACGCTGTCCCGGTGGAGGAGACGTTCGGGCTCTCCCAGCGCCAACGCCTCGTTGCGGCCTCGGAGGCCAGCTACCGGCAGGCGCTCGAGCGAATGCTGCGCTCGCGCCTCATTCTCAGGCTCGAAAATCAGCTGCAGGACAGCATCGACGACCCGCGGGCAGCTTACGAGGCTCTGAAGGTCTACCTCATGATCGGTGGTGGCGCACCCAAGGTCGACACCGACTACATCATTGCCTGGATGAAGGCGGACTGGGAGCGCAATCTCTATTCGGGGGCTCACTATTCTCGTGAGCGCGGGCAGCTCGAGGAGCACCTGCGCGCCATGCTCGCCCTGGATATCGGCCGCGCACCGACCTTCGAACTCAATCAGCTGCTGATCGACTCCGCTCGGCGAACCCTGACCCGTCTGTCGATCGCCGAACAGGCCTATGGCTATCTGGAGTCACTGGCACTTCAAAGCCCGCTGCCGGACTTCAGAGTGGCGGAGAGGGCGGGTGTCGAGTCATCGGTTGTGTTCGAGGCCACCGATGGTTCGGACTTCAATGCGCTTTCAGTTCCGGCGCTGTTCACCTATCGCGGCTTCCACGAGTTGTTCCTGCCGCAACTCGGCTCCATTGCTGAGAAGCTGGTGGAAGAGAAGTGGGTGCGCGGCGAGCTGGCGCCAGAACTTTCGTCCGACGCTGAACTGCGGAAGCTTGGTCCCAAGCTTCTCGAGTATTACTATCGCGATTTCGGTGCTGCCTGGACCGGATTGCTCGACAACGTCAAGCTCAAGTCGCTGCCGGGCGAGAAGCCTGCCTATGTGCCGCTGAGCGTCGCATCCAACCCTGGGACCTCGCCGATCAAGGCCCTCGTCGAGGCCGTCGTCGCAGAGACCAGCCTCACCGCAGAGCCCCCGGCCGAGGAGAGTGGCGGTCTCGGCGAGCTGGCCGATGACGCGGCCAAGGT
>JAEYYP010000078.1 GCA_023428425.1 Pseudomonadota bacterium | reverse complement strand
GCTTGGGGGGGGGGCGGGCCCGACGCTCAGGCCTTATTGAACGCGCCGCCAAGGGTGGGGCACGTCCGTTCCGGGGAGTTGATTCTATTGTCGAGCAAATCAGTGTGGTCCCGGATCAAGAACTGGGCCTTCGGCCATGATCGTTCGATCGGCTTCGGGCTGGAGTATCTGGGTCATACGACGCTGCGGTTCCCCCGCCTGCTGACCGTACTCGTCATAGTCATGACCATCTTCTGCGTCGCCAACATCCCGCGGATCAGCGTCGATGGCGACATGCTCCGCGTATTTGCGCATTCGGGGCAGGAATACACTGACTACGAAGACCTGTCGCAGACCTTCGGCACCTTCGAGAACGATATCAACATCCTGGTATCGACGACCAAGCTGACCGACCCCGATGTGCTCGCCGCTATCCGCGAGATGTCGCTGGATCTGGGCACTTCGGAATACGTCAGCGGCACCATGTCCGCCTTCACGCTGCGCCAGCCGCTGCCGGACGGCACGACGACGGCTGCTATCCCGGAAGACCTGGCCACCGAGGACGAGGTTCGGACGGCGCTGACCCAGCTGCAGCAGTCTGACCCCATGATGCGCAACCTGCTGAGTCCGGACCTGCAGAGCGCTGTGATCATAGTGTTTCCCGACCAGGAGGCGGTAAACGCCAACAGCACGAAGGCGATGATCGCCGACCTTCGGGAGCTCGTCAGCTTCTACCAGAGCCCGGATATCGAGGTCACTCTCACCGGTCCACCGATCTGGACCTCGGAGATGCTGGGTGCCGCCGTGGACGATCAGGTTCGGTTCACGGTGTGGGGCTTCGGCCTCGGCGCCCTGATCGCGCTGATCTCGTTGCGCTCGCTCATGGGCGCGATCATCGTCGCCGCCACGCCGTTCGTCGCAGTGATGTGGGTGATGGGGCTGATCATATTCCTGTTCGGCTCGTTCTCCTTCCTGACCATCATCGTCACCACCATCGTGCTGGTGATCGCCTTCGCCGAGAGCCTGTTCCTCATCTTCAACTGGCTCGCCTATTGGCGTGGCGGCATGGACCCCTACAAGGCGGTGAACGAGACCGTGCGGGTGGTGGGGCCGGCAAGCGCGCTGACCATGCTGACAACGGTGGTGTCGTTTGCCTCACTGTCGCTGACTCCCGGCCAGGGCATCCAGGAGTTCTCGATGGCGGGCGTGCTCGCCTCCGTAACGAACTTCGTGTGCCTGATGACCTTCCTGCCGCTGCTGATGAAGCTGGCGGTGAAATGCGGTTTCAAGCTGCCCAAGCCGAGCGTCGCCATCACAGCGCCGATCCCGGTCGCGTGGTTCATTGCCAGCCGGTTCGCCCGTCCGCTGACTGCGGTGGCCATCGTCCTGACGGCGTTCCTGCTTGTCCCCTATTCGATCATCCAGCCGCATTTCTCGTTCGAGGAGTTCATGTCGAAGGGGTCGGCCGCGCTGACTGCGGCGGAGACCATCGATGAGGGCGTCGGTGGCGTCGCGCCGCTCTACGTGAGCATCCCGCTCGACCAGGCCGACCCTGATGTCGGCGATCAGGATTTCGAGAAGATCCGTCAGGTGCAGGAGATCGTCGAGGCGCGCCTCGGCAACGACAAGGCGATATCCGCCGCCGCCTTCACCCAGTACGAGTCGGCCGGGTTCGACCGGCAGCAGATCCTCGATGCCGTCGGCGACCTGCGCTCACGCTTCATCAACGAAGACGGCACCCGCGCGCTGATCACCGGCTTCATGCCGCTGATCACGAGTTCCGACGAACTGAAGGGCCTGAGGGAGGGGATTCAGGCCGACCTGCTCCGGGCCGGCATCGAAGGTGCCGAAGTCGGTGGCTTCCGCGTCATGACGACCTACGCCACCGACAACATCGTGCGCGGCCTGCAGTTCGACCTGACCGCCTCGGTCGTGGTCAACCTCTTCCTTATCGGCCTCGCGTTCCGTTCATGGCGTGTCGCACTGGCGACTGCCATCCCGAACCTGTTCCCGGTGCTTGGCACCGAGGGCTGGCTGTTCTTCACCGGCCAGGGCCTGCAACTGACCACCGTCCTTGCGCTGACCATAGCCTTCGGCATTGCGGTGGACGACACGACGCACTTCCTGTCGCACTACCTGCATGCACGGCGCGAGGAGGGTTTCAACCACCACGATGCGATCAAGCACACGATGGAGCGCATTGGTGGGGCAATCGTCGCCACGACGCTAATCCTCTGCTCGGGCGTGGCCATCGTGATGACCTCGGCCCTGCCCCAGGTAGCACTGTTCGGAACATTGTTCGTCTCGACACTGGGGCTTGCTTTGATCGGCGACGTGTTCATTCTGCCAGCCTTGCTGGTCGCCGGAGGGCGATTCTTTCATCCGTTGGGAGGCGTCAAGAAATGAACTTTGCCGGGCCCCTGTCGCGCATCGTCGCGCTCGCCGGTCTGACTATCCTGTCCCTGCCGGCTGCCGGGCCGGCCTATGCCGCCAAGGCCGACGTGGAACTGCTGCAGTCCTATGTTGGCACCTGGAAGGGCAGCAGCGAACTGAAGGGCCGCTTCCGCGGCAAGGATGGCGGCAGGGTGTCGTGCCAGCTCTCGCTCAGCAAGGGCAACGGAGACAAGGTCAACTACGCCGGCAACTGCACGCTCGCCGGCACGTCGATGACTGTGAAGGGCACCATCGTCTACAACGATGCGGGCAAGCGCTACGAAGCGGCGATGACCTCGAACGTATCGTTCTCCGGCCTCGCCATCGGCAAGCGCCAGGGCGGCGGCGTGCTGTTCAATTTCAAGGAGCGGAACAAGGACGAGGAAGGCATGGGCCTGAACGTCAACGCCGCCATCACGCTGAACCCCGACAAGATCGCCGTGAATTTCGACGTGGCTTTCGACAACGGCGACAAGCTCTCAGCCTCCGTGCCGTTCTCCAAGTGAGACAGACACCTGATTGATTTTAAAAGGGCGGCACCAGCCGCCCTTTTTTGTTGGGCAAGGCAGAGGAAACAAAAAGGGCCGCCCGTGGCGACCCTTCGAACCGTCGGCGGCTGCCGGGCCTCAGAACGGGATGTCGTCGTCCGCGCCGCCCTCGAAGGCCGGAGCTGCACTGGGACGCCGTTCGGGACGGCCACCGCCGCCCCCGAAGCCACTGTCGCGCTGGCCGCCGCCGCCATAGCTGCCGCCCCGCTCCGACGGGCTGGAGAAGCCGCCGCCGGCGTTGTCGCCGTCGCCACGGCTGTCGAGCAGCACCAGGGTGGAATTGAAGTTCTGCAGCACCACCTCGGTCGAGTAGCGGTCGGCGCCCGACTGGTCCTGCCACTTGCGGGTTTGCAGCGAGCCCTCGAGATAGACCTTGCCGCCCTTGCGCAGGTACTGCTCCGCCACACGGCCCAGCGCCTCGTTGAAGATGACGACGCTGTGCCACTCGGTACGGTCACGGCGCTCGCCAGTGTTCTTGTCGCGCCAGGTGTCGGTGGTGGCGACGCGCAGGTTCACCACCTTGCCGCCCGATGGCAGGTTGCGCACCTCGGGGTCCGCTCCGAGATTGCCCACGAGGATCACTTTGTTGACGCCGCCAGCCATGGCACTTCCTTTCGACTTCTCTCCGGGCTTGCCCGGACATTCGGCGCGTACCCTATCGCCGAAGCCCGGCGGGCGCGCGACAAATCGCCGTAAGCCCACAGTTTCCCGATCTACGATCGTTCCGCATATGTTCTTCTTTCTCGCCGAGATGTCAATCCCGATCCGGGCGTCGTCTACCGTGGCAGCCGTCTCGACTCACTTGACCCCTCGCTTTATGTTCTGCTTATGTTCGCGTCAGGTTTGATAGTGAATGGAGCCCGCGCCGGATGACACGACGTCGTGAGACGTGGTTAGATTGCGCACCCGGCCCGCAACTCCCAACTAGGCAGCCGACCCCTCTTCTTGTGAAACCCTGACACGATCTGGCAGAGAGCGACTGTAAAGCTCGCGCCCTTCGTAGGTGGAACCGTTTATGGCCGAAAAGCGCAACCCGAACCGTGAAATCGTCATCCGTGGCGCCAAGGAACACAACCTGAAGAATGTGGACCTGCGGCTGCCGCGCGACAGCCTGATCGTCATGACGGGCCTGTCGGGTTCCGGGAAGTCATCGCTCGCCTTTGACACCATCTATGCCGAGGGGCAGCGCCGCTACGTCGAGTCGCTGTCGGCCTATGCCCGTCAGTTCCTCGAGATGATGCAGAAGCCGGATGTGGAGTCGATCGAGGGCCTGAGCCCGGCGATTTCCATCGAGCAGAAGACCACGTCGCGTAACCCGCGCTCTACGGTTGGCACCGTCACCGAAATCTACGACTACCTCAGGCTGCTGTTCGCCCGCGTCGGCATCCCCTACTCGCCCGTCACTGGTCTGCCGATCGAGAGCCAGACGGTGAGCCAGATGGTCGACAAGGTCATGGCGCTGCCCGAGGAGACTCGCCTCTACCTGCTGGCGCCGATCGCCCGCGGCCGCAAGGGCGAGTACAAGAAGGAGCTCAACGAGCTCATGCGCAAGGGTTTTCAGCGCGTGAAGATCGATGGCGAGTTCCACGATATCGAGGACGCGCCAGCGCTCGACAAGAAGATCAAGCACGACATCGAGGTCGTGGTCGATCGCGTGGTGACCGGCCCCGACATTGCTTCGCGACTGGCCGAGAGCTTCGAGACGGCGCTGAAGCTCGCCGATGGCATCGCCTTCGCCGAGTTCGCCGCCCAGTTCGAGGAAGACGGCAAGACGCCCAAACGGATGATCTTCTCGGAGAAGTTTGCCGATCCGATCTCCGGCTTCACCATTCCCGAAATCGAGCCGCGGCTCTTCTCGTTCAACAACCCCTACGGCGCCTGCCCGGTCTGCGATGGCCTGGGCACCGAGCAGAAGATCGATCCCAACCTGATCGTGCCGGATGCCGAGTTGTCGCTGCGCGACGGCGCCATCCTGCCGTGGTCGAAGACCAGCGCGCCCTACTACCAGCAGACGCTTGGCGCGGTGGTGAAGCATTACGGCGCCTCGCTCGGCACGTCGTGGCAGGATCTGCCCTTCGAGGTGCAGCACGCCGTGCTCTACGGCACCGGCACGACCAAGATCGACTTCGTCTATGACGACGGATTGCGGACCTACAAGAGCAGCAAGCCCTTCGAGGGCGTGATCGGCAACCTCGAGCGGCGCTACAAGGAAACCGAGAGCGCGGGCATGCGCGAGGAGATCGAGCGCTACATGTCGCAGGCGCCCTGCCTCGCCTGCAACGGCTATCGACTCAAGCCCGAGGCGCTGGCCGTGAAGATCGACGGACTGCATATCGGCCAAGTCTCGGAGAAGTCGATCCGCGCCGCCGCCGACTGGTTCAAGGACCTGCCGGCCAAGCTCAGCGCGCAGCAGAACCAGATCGGTGAACGCATCTTCAAGGAAATCCGCGAGCGGCTCGGTTTCCTCAACGATGTGGGCCTCGACTACCTGACACTCGCTCGCAATTCCGGCTCGCTGTCGGGTGGCGAGAGCCAGCGTATCCGGCTCGCGAGCCAGATCGGTTCCGGCCTGACAGGCGTGCTTTACGTTCTCGACGAGCCGTCGATCGGCCTCCATCAGCGCGACAACGAGCGCCTGCTGGAGACGCTGCGCCGCCTGCGCGATATCGGCAACACGGTGATCGTGGTCGAGCACGACGAGGACGCCGTGCTGGCCGCCGACTATGTGATCGACATGGGACCGGGCGCAGGATCGAACGGCGGCCGCATCATGGCCGAAGGCACGCCGCAGGAGGTGATGGCGAACCCCAACTCGATCACCGGCAAGTACCTCACCGGCCAGCTCGAGATCCCCACACCGGTCGAGCGGCGGAAGCCGAAGAAATCGAAGCAGCTCCACATCGACGGTGCCACGGGCAACAATCTCAAGAATGTGTCGGTGGACGTGCCACTGGGCCTGTTCGTGGCAATTACCGGCGTGTCGGGCGGCGGCAAGTCGACACTGATGATCGACACCATGTACCAGGCGATCGCGCGGAGGCTGAATGGCGCGCGGGTCACCCCTGCCCCACACAACCACCTGACCGGCCTCGAACATCTCGACAAGGTCATCGACATCGATCAGTCGCCGATCGGCCGCACCCCTCGCTCGAACCCCGCCACCTATACCGGTGCGTTCGGCCCGATGCGCGAGTGGTTCGCCGGCTTGCCCGAAGCCAAGGCGCGCGGCTATGGGCCAGGCCGCTTCTCGTTCAACGTGAAAGGCGGACGCTGCGAGAAGTGCGAGGGCGACGGCGTCATCAAGATCGAGATGCACTTCCTGCCCGACGTCTACGTCACCTGCGAGGTGTGCAAGGGCCACCGCTACAACCGCGAGACGCTCGAAGTGCAGTTCAGGGGCAAATCGATCGCCGACGTGCTCGACATGACCATTGACGAAGCCGTCGAGTTCTTCGCCGCCGTGCCTTCGATCCGTGACAAGTTCCTTACGCTACAGCGCGTCGGGCTCGGCTACGTCAAGGTTGGCCAACCGGCGACGACGCTGTCGGGCGGCGAGGCGCAGCGCGTGAAGCTGAGCAAGGAACTGTCGAAGCGGGCGACCGGTCGTACGCTCTACATGCTGGATGAACCGACGACCGGGCTCCACTTCCACGATATCGCCAAGCTGCTCGAAGTGCTGCACGAACTGGTGGAAAGTGGCAATTCGGTGATCGTCATCGAGCACAACCTCGAGGTGATCAAGACAGCCGACTGGCTGATCGACATGGGTCCCGAAGGCGGCGACGGCGGCGGCGAAGTGGTCGGCACCGGCACTCCCGAGGACATCATCGCCAACAAGCGCTCCCACACCGGCCGCTTCCTCAAGGACGTCATGGAACGCAGGCCACAGGGCCGAAGAGTCGAGGCGGCGGAGTAGCCTGCCGCCGCCCGTTCCTAGGCATCAAGCCGCTCGGCGATCCCGGCCCGTGATGGCCGAGACGGTGAATGTATCGACGATCATGTCGAGTTCGCCCGCCTGAGTCTCGGTCTGCTCGATGGCGGCGTTGGTTTGCTCGACGAGGGCCGCATTGTGCTGGGTCATCTCGTCCATCTGCCGGATCGCCACCGAGATCTGCTGGATGGCGGCGGTCTGGCTGCTGCCGGCTTCGGCCATCTCCCGCATCAGGGTGGCGTTCTCGTCCACGGCTGCGACGATCCGCTCGAGCTTGCGCGTCGCATCCGAGACGAGCTGGCCGCCTCCGCGAACTTCCTTCTCGCTGCGATCGATAAGCTCCTTGACGTCATGCGAAGCCTGCGCGGCATTCTGTGCAAGCCGCCGGACTTCGACAGCGACGACCGCAAACCCCTTGCCGGCCTCACCGGCGCGTGCTGCCTCCACCGATGCGTTCAGCGCCAGCAGGTTGGTCTGGAAGGCGATGTCGTCGATCATGCCGATGATGTTGCTGATCTGATCGGATGAGGAGGCAATCCGCTCCATGGCGGCGTTCGCGTCGTCCATGACTTTCCCGCCCTCGGCGGCGAGGGAGGAGGCCGCTGCCGCCTTGCCGCTTGCCTGCTCGGCCCGCGCTGCATTGTCGGTGACAGTATGCATCAGCCGTTCCATCGCCGCTGACGTCTGCTCGATCGCGGCTGCCTGCCTGGTGGTGCGCTCCGAGAGATCGTTGGCACCCGAGAGGATTTCTCCGGTTGCCACCCGCAGCGAGTGCGAAGCCGCAGAGAGGCGCTGCACCAGTTGTTCGAGCTGGCTGAAGACCGTGTTGGTATCGGTCTTGATCTGCTCGAACTCGGGAGCGAACTGGTCGGTCATGCGGGTAGCGAGGTTGAACTCGGACAGGCGCTTGAGGGCTGCGCCGGTGAGGGAGACGGTGCGTTCGATCTCCGCCTTGGCGGCCCGATCGCGCTCCGCCGCTTCTTCGGTCAGCTTGTCAAAGTAGACTGTGACGGCCATGTCGACGTCGACCAGCACGGCCTTCATCATGGCGGACATGACGCCGGAGATGGCATCGATATCGAGCGTGGGCGCTTTGCCGAACAGCTTTTTCGGTTGGGCGGCGAGCTGCTCGGCGATCAGGTCATGGAGCACGCCCTTGATCAGCCCGTCGAGGATCAGCCCATAGCCGCCGACATACCAGCGAGGCTCGAGCCCGATCTTGGCGTGGCGCAGGCCGATACGGCGCGCCGATTCGACATAGGACTGGTCGAACTGGCCTGTGGCGATCACGCTCCAGTGGCTCGCCTGCTTCGACTGCGCCCGGCCCATGCTAGACTGTCCGTCGAAGAACCTTGCCACCGCCGGCACCTTGGCGAGCTTGCCGTAGAAGCGCTCCAGCGAGGGCACCAGGTGTTTTTCGATGTGCCCGCTCGCCGAACGCAGGCGATCAAGCGCCGCATCGTCCAGGCCGATAAAGTCCAGCCTCTCGTCTAGGTCGGCAGACTGGGTTGACGTGGTCGATGACATAAGGGCGCACCCCTCCAGGGTCTTTTCTTGATCGGCTCTGCCTGTCGTCCACTACAGGATTGCTGCACGTTCTATTGTTCCAGATTTTGGTTAATTCTTGCTTCCATAGAAGTTGCCAGAATCTACGCAGTTGCACGGAGGCTTGCCGAGACGTCGTTCCCCTGTTCTGCTCACGCGACACAAAACTCGCCGGATGGACCTGCCTTGATCGACCCGATTCCCGTTTTCGATGGCCACAATGATGCGCTGCTGCGTCTTCACCTGCAGCGCCAGGGTGATCCGGTCGCTGGGTTCCTCGCCGGCACTGCCGAGGGGCACATCGACATAACCAAGGCGCGGGCGGGCGGGCTTGCCGGCGGGCTGTTCGCGGTGTTTTGTCCGTCGCCGGAGAAGCTGGATTTCACCGCCTTCGCGGCCGGCGGCGAAGTGCCGATGCCCCCGCCGCTGCCGATGGACATGGCCCGGGCGAGCGCGGTCCGGATGATCTCGCTGCTGTTCCAGCTGGAGCGGGCGTCGGACGGGCAGGTGTCAGTCTGTCGCAGCACCGCGGACATCCGCGCGGCCATGGACCAGGGGGCGTTGGCAACGGTGCTGCATATCGAGGGGGTGGAGTGCATCGATGCCGACCTCGACTTTCTCGCGGTGCTGTACGCAGCGGGTCTCCGTTCGCTTGGCCCGGTCTGGAGTCGGCACAATATCTTCGGCCACGGTGTGCCATTCCGCTTTCCCGGCTCACCCGACACCGGTCCGGGACTCACAGAGGCTGGGCGTCGGCTGGTAGCTGCATGCAACCGACTTGGCGTGCTCGTCGACCTGTCACACATCAACGAGCGCGGGTTCTGGGACGTGGCGGAACTGTCGACGGCGCCCCTCGTGGCCACGCACTCCAATGCGCACGCGCTCTGCCCGACTCCGCGCAACCTCACCGACGATCAGCTGCGCGCCATCCGAGACACCGACGGCATGGTCGGCCTCAACTTCGCCACGGGCTTCCTCCGCCCCGACGGACGGATGGACCCAACGACCAACGTGGAACTCATGGTGCAGCATCTGGACCACATGATCGAGGTCGCCGGGGAAACACACGTGGGCCTCGGCTCGGATTTCGACGGTGCGGTGATTCCTGCAACCATCGGCTCGGCCGCCGGGCTGCCCGTCCTGTTCGACGCGCTGGCACGGCACGGCTACGATCGGCCTTTGCTGGAGCGCCTGGCGCACGGCAACTGGCTGTCGCTGCTCGATCGGACGATCGGGTAAGCCGAACAGAGTGCCTCAGGAGCCTGGATTGTGACGCAGGTGTGAAATTGCCATGCAGCCTACGCATGTCGGCACTGTTGCGTTCTCGGTTCATATCCACGCCAAATCACCCCATTCTCCTTTCGTCTGATGTGACAGGAGACGATGCGATGTTTGTGCGTGCCGTATGGCGGCTCAAGCGGCTGGTCGACATCAAGCAGACGCTGCGGGAGACGGACGTGCCGACAACCCGCGACGGCCTAGGGCTTTCCGGGAACGACTTTCGCAAAATGACCCGCGGACTGTTCGATCGCTGACTTCAGTTTTGCTTAACCATGGCTGGGATGGCTGCCGGGCTACTGGTGGCCATCCTTCCGTCTCGACTTCGCCACAGGGATGAAGGGACGGTGAACGCCACCTCAGCCAGCTATGCACAAGACGCATGACGGTTTTGAGACTTTCCGGCCTGCTCCTCTCGGCTGAACCGGACTATCTAGGAGCTGCAAACGAAAGGAGACTTCCAAATGGGCATTCGCCAGACTTTCAAGAAGTGGGCCGCTTACCAGCAGACCGTCCGTGAGCTCACCGCTCTCGACAACCGCCAGCTGAGCGACCTCGGCATCACGCGCACCGACATCCAGCGTGTTGCTCGCGACCATGCGCGCACCCTCTAACGATTCGCCAGTCGCCTCCACCGCTGTGCCGGTAGACTTCCGAACGCTCGCTTCCTGAAAAGAAGCGGGCGTTCAGTCTTTTCACGATCAGAACGCCTCGCGACCACGCAGTTCGTCGTAAGGAACGTTCACTGCCTTGCGGAATGCACGGCGCTCGCCGAGCCGCTCGTGCCAGTCCTCGACTGCCGGCAACGCAGGTCTCTCGATTTCCATTGTACTCCAGCGAAAAAGCGCCGCTCCGGCGACGATATCGGCGTAGCTGAACTCGGACCCTCCGAGGTATGGCACCGCCGACAGCCGGCTTTCCAGTATGGTGAAGCAGCGCGTGGTCGCATTCAGCGACCGCTCGATCGCCTCCGGGCTCTGCTGGGAAGGAGGTGTTCGCACCAGGTTCCAGAACAGCGCAATCCAGGCCGGCTGGAAGGTCGTGGCGGTCCAGTCCGTCCATTGATCGATCGCGGCCCGGTCACGCGCTTCGATCGGGAACAGCAGCCCGCTGCCGTACTCCGCCCCTAGGTAGCGAACGATGGCATGGCTTTCCCAGATCGTCAGGTCGCCATCGCGCAGGGTAGGCACCAGCCCATTCGGGTTCATCGCCCGATACTCGGCCGTATCGAGGCCGCCCCACGCGCCGCCCAGCGGGATTTGCTCATAGGGCAGTTCCAGTTCTTCCAGCGCCCATACGGCCTTCTGTACGTTGGCCGAGTTCAGGCGTCCCCATAGCGTGATGGACATTCGCAACTCCTCCCTGCATCCTTGGCAGCACAGTCGCCACGCGGGGTGATATGCGCAACGTATTCGATTTTCTCGAACCTCGGCCAGCCATGCCGACCGATCTCGAGACGCTTGCCGAGTTCGACGCCACGTTCGACCGCGCGGTGGCAGGCGACGGAGCGATCGACTACCAGTTGGCGGCGCCGCGCTGGCAGTTCATCTGCCATATCGCGGATACCCGACCGGTCGTGCTGCACGGCTCGGGCAACCCGACCATTGCCCGCTTCGAGCCGCGGCAGCCCGAGGACACGACCGAATTCGGCAACCGCAATGCTGTCTATGCTGCCTCGGATGGCCTCTGGCCGATGTATTTCGCGATCCTCGACCGGGATCGCCACCAGATGTCGCTGATCAACAGCGCGGTGCGGCCCGTGCAGCCCGACGGGACAATGGGCGAGCATCTGTACTTCTTCTCGATCTGCGAGAAGGCGCTCACTGCTGAGCCCTGGCGTCGCGGCACGCTCTATTTCCTGCCGCGCGACACCTTCGAGCAGCAGCCAGTCGTCGAAATGGCCGGTGTGCGCGCCGTGATCCAGCAATGGGCCAGTGCCGAGCCGGTAACCCCGCTGGCCAGGATCGAAATCGTCCCGGAAGATTTTCCGCTGCTCCATCGTATTCGCGGCCATGACCGTGAGTCGACGTTCGCCCGTGCCCGCGCCGAGCCCGACGGCTTTCCCTGGATCGACCAGCTCGGTTGCACCGCTGCTGGCGGGCTGTTATCTCCCGCGCCCATGCACACAAACGACAAGTCGATCATCCACGTCATCGGCGGCGGACTCGCCGGATCCGAGGCGGCCTGGCAGGCGGCCGAGGCTGGCGCCAGGGTCATTCTTCACGAGATGCGCCCGGTGCAGAAGACCGACGCGCACCAGACTGACAGCCTCGCGGAGCTGGTCTGCTCCAACAGCTTCCGTTCGGACGACTATCGACATAATGCCGTCGGCCTGCTGCACGAGGAAATG
Source organism: Pseudomonadota bacterium (assembly GCA_023428425.1). Lineage (GTDB taxonomy): Bacteria > Pseudomonadota > Alphaproteobacteria > Rhizobiales > Devosiaceae > Devosia_A. Next base: position 8,145 of record JAEYYP010000078.1, on the reverse strand, counting down.
CGGCGCTGCAACTCGTTGATCATGCGGGCCGCCGACGCGCACAAGCTGCCTGCCGGCGGTGCGCTGGCGGTGGATCGCGACGCCTTTGCCGACGCCGTTACGGCGGCTATCCACAATCACCCCGGCATCTCCATCGAGCGGGGCGAGGTGGCCGGCTTGCCGCCGCAGGACTGGGCGAACGTGGTGGTGGCGACCGGGCCACTGACCTCCCCAGCCCTCGCCGAGGCGATCCAGGGGCTGACGGGCGAGGATTCGCTCGCCTTCTTCGATGCCATCGCACCGATCGTCCACAAGGACTCGATCGACATGGACGTCGTCTGGGCCCAGTCGCGCTACGACAAGGTCGGGCCGATGGGCGACGGGCGGGATTACCTCAACTGCCCGATGGACGAGGCCCAGTACAACCGATTCGTCGATGCGCTGTTGTCGGCGCCGCTCCATCAGTTCAAGGACTGGGAGAAGGTGCCGTATTTCGACGGCTGCCTGCCAATCGAGGTGATGGCCGAGCGTGGTCGCGACACCCTGCGCTGGGGGCCGATGAAGCCGGTGGGACTCACCAATCCGCGCAACCCGACGGTGAAGGCCCACGCCATCGTGCAACTGCGACAGGACAATGCCCTGGGCACGCTGTGGAACATGGTCGGGTTCCAGACCAAGATGCGCTACGGCGTCCAGACCGAGATCTTCCGCCTGATCCCGGGGCTCGAGAATGCCCAGTTCGCCCGGCTCGGCGGGCTGCATCGCAACACGTTCCTCAACTCGCCCAAGGTTCTGGGGCCTGATCTCAGGCTGAAGGCCATGCCGCGGCTGCGTTTCGCCGGCCAGGTGACCGGCGTCGAGGGCTACGTCGAAAGCGCTGCCGTGGGCCTCATGGCCGGCCGCCTCGCTGCCGCCGATGCCCGGGGAGAGACGCTGACGATCCCGCCGGCGACGACGGCGATGGGCGCGCTGATCAACCACATTACCGGTGGCCACATCGAGGCCGAGGCTTATTCCGGAGCGCGCAGCTTCCAGCCGATGAACGTGAATTTCGGCCTTTTCCCGCCGGTATCGATCAAGAAGCCCGAAGGCCACGTAGGCCGCTGGAAGTCGACCGAGAAGACGATCGCAAAGAAGGAGGCGATCACCGCACGGGCCCTTGAAGACATCATGGCGTGGGCCTAGGCACCGGAGCCCGATCGGCGAACAGCAAAGCTTCGAGGCTCGAGAAGGTTCGAGGGCCGGCGCTGTCCTCGCCCCGGTCGAAGCTCACGGTGTTGACGACGAGACGATAGCCGACCCCCTCGAGCGTGAAATCGAACCACGGCTCGTCAATGCCCCGTTCGGGCTGGCGGTCGAGCCAAGCCTGCAGGTCCAGCGACGCTCCGGCGTTCGTCGGGGAGCCGTGGGGACCGACACGCAACACTCCATTCTTGACCTGCACCCATAGCGGCGGCGCTTCGATCATGTTGTCGCCGTAGAGGCCAACCGGACGGATCAGGATTGGCGTAGCGGAAACATCAACGGTCTCGGTCTCGTAGTTGCGCCAGAGGTTGACGTAGCGCGGCGACCCCTCGACGGTCGCCTGGTCCAATCCCAGCGCGGTCAGTACAGCATAGCTGCCATCGAGCCCCTCGGCCCAGGTGACGCCGTACTTGCCCATGACCTCGCGCACGCCGGCGCGGCCCTCGCGGGTGGTGACGAGGAAGTCGATGATGCCGCGGGCATCGGCCACCTCCTCGCTCGACCAGTTGCCGCGCGGCGGGCTGGCGGACTTGTCGGGCCCCGCGTTCATCACCAATGCGTCCAGTCGGCCGAGTTGTTGCTGCAGCGGCAGATTGACGAAGTTCCAAGGCCCCACGGACAGCACGAGGAGAGTTGCGGCGGCGAGCGCCGGGATCAGGCGGATGTCGCCGCGGCCGACGAGAAAGGTCGCCGCGAGCCCCAGCGCCCACACGCCACCGGCGAGCAGCAGCACGCGCTCGGGTGTGAGTCCATAGGCATCGACCCGCACCCACACGGCGAAGAAGAACAGGCCGAGCGGCACCAATGTGAGCCAGAACCACACCCGTCTGAACAGCCGCACCAGCGGTTTGCTCCGCATGAATGGCGGATGCAGCACCAGCCAGGTGGCGGCGCCCACGATGACGAAACCCAGCACCATCCAACCGATCATGCCCTGCGGCAGGCTCTGGGTGACTGCGATCTGTCCGGTATAGGCGAGCAGGATCAGAGCATAGACCAGCAGCATGGGAACGAGCACGAACTGGCCCAGGAAGCCGACCGCCTTGCCGACAAACTCGGGCCGCTCGGCCTCGGTAACCTGCACCCCGTCGAGGCGTGGCAGCGTCGCAAGCCAGTAGACCGGGGTGAGGAACAGTCCCGTGAAGGGCAGCAGCCAGCGATAGAACAGGTCGGCGACCTGCAGCCCGAACAGGATCGATAGCGACCGTTCGATCAAGAGGAGACCGAGCGCGATGATGCAGAATGCCGACGCCGCGATGGCAGCGGTGGCGAGGGCCTGGTGGTTGACGATCCAGAAGCGGTTCTGCTGCTCCTCGCGAGCTTCCCCACGGGCAACACGCGTGAACGGCGATACCGAGAGCCACAGGACGGCAATGGCCGGAAGCGCGAAGGGAACGAACCACGCAACATCGGTGATCTGGAACAGGCCGACGGCAGCTAGTGGAAGGACGTACTTCAGCAACAGCGCCCACAGCTTCGACTGCGGGCGGCTCTCGGCGAAGTAGACGCCAGCGACTGCCAGCACCGCGCCGGTCGCAAGGCCGACGCTGGCGCGCGCCCAGACTTCCTGCTGCAGCCAGACCTGATCGTTGATGGCGCCGAGCACGATCGCCGTGGTCAGCGCTGCCATCACGATGGCAAGCGGGAACCGCTGCCATGTCTGCAGGAAATCGGGAGCCTGCCGCTCCAGCCACGCCTTGAACCGCATCGCGTCCTCGTCACTCTCGGCCGCCGTCTTTCGCAGGGCGAAGCTGCACCGGCGATGAACGCCAGCCGACAGGATGAGCGGCCAACCATGGCCAATCTGCGATGCAAACCGGTCGGCGCTACAGAGTAGGCGAAATCTGCCTTGCGAGGCGGACGAGCTCGGCCCGGCTATGCGCCCCGGTCTTGTCGAAGACGCGCAGCAGGTGAGTTTTCACGGTGCTGGCAGCAACGCCGAGCGTAGCTGCCACCGCCTCATTTTCGAGACCGTCCACGGTGAGTTCGAAGACTCGCGCCTCAGCCGGGGTCAACCCGAACAGCAGGCCCAGAGCATCGTGCATCGGGGCAATGCCGCCGCTGCCATCGGAAATGAACACGGCCGCGCTGGCATTCGATGGCAGGCCGCCTCGAATGCTGCGCTGTTCAAGCGGCATCACGTGGACGATGAGAGGCGAGCCATCCAGGCGGCGGGTCGGAATACCGATCCCGCGCCTTCCCATGCCGGCATCGCTATGGCTGGCGGCGACGGCAGACTTCAGCTGTCCGGGCAGCATCTCGAACCGCAACTCCAGCCGGCCGAGGCGGTCGCGTACGGGGTCGCCGCCGGCCAGCATGGCCTGGGCCGCGGCATTGGCGTGGACGATACTCATGCCGGCATCGACCAGGATGACACCCGATCGTGTGCTGTCGAGGGCCGTCTCGAACGTTGCGGCGCGCTGCTGGCTCAGGCCAAGAATGCCGCTGATCAGTGCGGCGCGTCGGAGGTGCGGAGCCAGACGGCGGAAACCGTCGCGCTCCATCTGGCCCGGTCGTCCTGCACTTTCGTGCCGTCCGAAGCCGATATTGCCGATCATTGTGCTGTCACGCGCCAGGGCAATTGCGACCAGATCGAATATGCCCTGCGGCTTGGCGAAGTCATTGTAGTAGCGGCTGCTCGGCCATAGCGACGTGTCGGCGTACTCCGACAGGACAATCGGCTCCTCGAGCGGCATCTGGCTCAGGCGCTCCGGCCCGCCCCACAGGCGAACGATATCCTCGATGTAGTCGGGGCTCGTCATTCCGGCAAACGGCTCGGGGACGTTGACGGACAGGTTGATCAGCGCACCGCCGGACGGCAGCGAGATGACCGACATCATCGCATTGTAGAAATTGAACCGCTCTCGCACCGCATCCAGTGCATCGTGCCAGCCGGCAGGCTCAATAACCGCGTCGTACACAGCCGCGATCAAATCTACGTGATCGCGATCCATTTCGTTTGGCAAGGGTAGTTCCAACACGAGTGACTGACAGGGCGATATCGCCCTGCACAATACTGGCAAAACGACTGATGAGAATAAAATACTGTCCCGATATACAGTATTCGCGATTCGGCGCAATGGGTCAGCCGTTACGAAGGGCCCAAAGCTGAAGGGCGCCAATCTTTCGCCAGTCGGGGATGTCCGGCAGCGAGGCAAACGGGCGGGGAGTTGCCGCGGCTCGCTTCAGCTGTCCGCGCAACAGCGCCAGCGGGGCAAAGGCGGGACGAAGCCGGCGCGGCAAGCGCCTCGTCGCGGACTCGGCGGCAGACAGGTGTTCGGCCGCGAGGTCGGCGATCTGCGCCAAGGCCGCGAACAGCCCTTCGCTTTCCTGTCCGGCGAGGATTTCGCCGTCCGTGACGCAGTTGGCCGAGAAAATGCTCATCGGCAGGAAAATGCGGCCGGTCGAGGCGTTGAAGCCGAAAGCCCGCAGGTGTCCGACAAGCGCATGGGCGACACCGAGGTGACCGGCGGCGTCGCCCGTCTCGACCTCATCGCCGCCATTCAGCACCATTGCGGCGAACTGGTAGAGCACCGAGACCGTCTCGCCGGCGTAGCCCTCGAAGCTCGGAACATCCGGCATGGGGTCCTGGTAGAGGTCGAAACGTCGTGCCGCGAGCAGCCGCAAGAGCGGGCCGGTGGGCAGGCGATGGGCCGAGAGCGCATCGAGCAGCGCGGCGGCGAGCGGGTTCTGGCGAACGTTGCCGTGACCTGCGCCCTTGATCGCGTATACCCACCATTGCAGCCGGATTTCGCCGGCAGCAGGCTCGCGGGCACGATCGCGGATCGAGGCGACATCGGCCGAGAAGGCATAGAGCGCCTGGACCGCGTGACGCTCGGCGGGCTTCAGCAACAGCGACGCGAAATAGCGATCCCGATCGGCTTCGCGCAGGAAGCTGGCGACATAGCCGCCGGCCTCGGTCATCGCACAGAATCCACGGCGATCAGCGCCGCGCCCACCGCGCGCCGCTCGCCGAGGAGGATATTGTAGGTGCGGACCGCCCCGCCCGTGGCGATGGCCTCGACGATGACGCCCTGGGCGCGCAGTGCCTCGCGGATCGAGCGGTCGAGACCTACGATGTCCTTGCCCAGGCCAACCAGCAGGACGTCGAGATCGGCGGCCGCGGCGAAGACCGGGGCAAGGCTCGCGAGCGTGATGTCGGCCGGGGTCGCGACCTCCCACTTGTGCATGCCGGTCGGCAGGCACAGGAGCGAGCCCTTGTGCGACATCTCGGCGAAGCGGAAGCCGCCACCGCCGTAGGCGTCGATCTGCGCCTGGTACGGGTAGTACCCCTGCCCTGGCTCAGCCATCGGCTCAGACGACGGCGCCGTCGGCGCGTTTGGCGGACTTAGCCTTTTCCTCTTCGGTCGGCTCGGCCTTCGGGCGGAGGTTGAAGAAGATGAGGATGGGGCCGCCGACGAGCACCGAGGAGTACATGCCGAAGATCGAGCCGAAGGTCATGGCAATGGTGAACCCGCGAATGGATTCGCCGCCGAAGAACACCAGCGGGAACAATGCCAGCAGCACCGTGAACTGCGTCAGCGAGGTACGTACGATGGTCTGGTTGATGGACATGTTGATGATGTCCCGCAGTTCCATCTTCTTGTATTTTCGCAAGTTCTCGCGGACGCGGTCGGAAATGACCACTGTTTCGTTCAGCGACAGGCCGACGAGCGTCAGCACCGCTGCAATGGAACTGAGATTGAACTCAAGCCCGGTCAGTGAGAACAAGCCCACCGTCATGATGACGTCGTGCGCGGTGGTGACGATTGCGGCAACGCCGAACTGCCACTCGAAGCGGAACCAGACATAAATCAGGATGGCGACGAGCGACACGAGCACCGCAATGGTACCGTGCATGGCGAGTTCGCCAGAGACGGTACCGGATACGGCTTCGGTGCGACGGAGTTCGTAGTTGTCGGCCGCAAGGGTTTCGACGACCTTGCTCACCGCTTCTCGCTGCTCGGCATCGCCGCCGGGCTGCAACTGGATACGGACGAGCAGGTCCTGGTCCGAACCGAAGCTCTGCACCTGCACCTCGCCGAGCCCCAGCGGCGCCAGATCCTCGCGGACCTTGGCCGGATCGGCTACGCCCTCGCCGGTGTGCTGAATCTCGATGGCGGAGCCGCCGATGAAGTCGATGCCGAGGTTGAAGCCCTTGGTGAAGGCGAGGCCGATGGCACCTACGGTCAGCAGGATCGACACCACGATCGCTACGCGCGAAATCCGCATGAAGTCGATGTTGGTGCCATCCGGGATGAAGCGGAAGTGCTGGATCTTCAACGTCTTCGGACGCTTCCAGCGGTACCACAGCGAGATGAACAGGCGGGTCACCGTGTAGGCGGTGAACAGCGAGGTGATGATGCCGAGCGCCAGCGTCACCGCAAAGCCCTGGATCGGGCCGGAGCCGAGGAAGTACAGTACGACTGCGGCGATGAGCTGCGTCAGGTGCGAGTCAATGATGGTGCCCCAGGCACGGTGGAAGCCCGCGTCCAGCGACGCGAGGATCGACTTGCCGGCCCGCTGCTCCTCTCGCATGCGCTCGTAGATCAGCACGTTCGCGTCGACCGCCACACCAATGGTGAGCACGATGCCGGCGATGCCCGGCAGCGTCAGCGTCGCCCCGAGAGCCGAGAGCGAACCGAGGATCAGGATGACGTTCAACACCAGCGCAACGTTGGCGAACAGTCCGAACATGCCGTAGGCGATGACCATGAACACAACGACCAGGACGGCGGCGACGGCGCCGGCGGTCACACCGGCCCGGATCGAGTCGGCGCCGAGGCTCGGCCCCACCGACCGCTGCTCGACGACGTCGAGGCTCGCAGGCAGCGCGCCGGCCTTGAGCTGGACCGAGAGGTCGGCGGCGGTCTGCGAGGTGAAACTGCCCGAAATCTGGCCCGAGCCGCCCGTGATCGGCTGGTTGATCACCGGCGCGGTGATGACCTGGTTGTCGAGCACAATGGCGAAGCGCTTGCCGACATTGGCCGACGTGATCTGCCCGAAGGTGATGGCGCCCGACGTGTTGAACTGGAAGCTCACCACCGGCTGACCGGTCTGCTGGTCGAAGCCGGAGGAGGCGTTGGTCAGCGACTCGCCGCCGAGCTCGACATTCTCGTTCAGCAGTTCCGAACCGCCATCCTTGGACGGCAGGATCATGTAGCCGGAGGGGATGCCCTGTGCCTCGGCCTGCGCCGCCGACATGGTCGGATGGACGAGGTGGAAGGTCATGCGCGCCGTCTGAGAGACGAGGTTGATCAGGCGCTCGGTATCGCCGAAGCCCGGCACCTGCAGCAGCACCCGGTTCTCGCCCTGGCGCTGGATCGTCGGCTCCGTGGTGCCGACGGCGTCGACGCGGTTACGGATCACTTCCATCGACTGGGCGACGAGGGCGGCCATGCGCGCCGTCACGCCCTCGTCGGTCAGCGTGACGACGAGCTTGCCATCTGCGGTCTCGGAGAAGGCCAGTTCCTGGGCTCCGACCGATCCGAAGCTGCTCGAGATGGTGTTCTGCAGCTTCTGGAGCGCCGCCGTCGCCGCGGCCTTCTGCGAGGGGTCGGTCAGCTCGACGCTCAACGAGTTCGTCGAGGCCGTAATAAGGTTCCCGATGCCCTCATTGGTCAGCGCCGTGCGCACGTCGCGCCGCAGCGTCTTGACCCGTTCGCTGATGATCGACTCCTTGTTCACCTGCAACAGCAGGTGCGAACCGCCCTGGAGATCGAGGCCAAGGACAACCGTCTGCTTGGGCAGGAAGCCGGGCCACGCGCGCAGCACATCGGGCGGAAGGAAACTCGGGATCGTGAACAGGATGCCGAGCACCGAAACGATGACGATGATGGCTGTGCGAAGCGGCGAGAACTGCATGGCTTGACTTTACGTCCTTGCGGCCAGAATGGCCGAGGGCGCCCCGCCGGCGCCGCG
>JAEYYP010000462.1 GCA_023428425.1 Pseudomonadota bacterium | reverse complement strand
CGTTCGGGCTGGGACCACCGTGTCGATCGCGCAGTCTCAGCAACTCTCTTGCACGCTCATGTTGGTGATTTGGGTCGATCAGGAAATTCCCAAACGAGAGCCGAGATGCGAAAAAGCCCGGAAATCCTGGCTTTTTGCTGATCATCAGGAAAGATCATTTAGAAACTAGCAACAGCATGGGTGAGGCTTTCGTAATGTCGATGTTCACCCATCGCTCGGCAGGTGTCACAACCCGTGCAGCTATTGACGAACTTGGGAGGCTGGTTCTGACCAGAGGTGGATGGTAGCGTGTTCCGACAAATATCGTGGCGTAGCTATATCGTGGCATTCTGTGCGATCGACAAGCACAACAGCCGACTAAAGGTGGGTGTACCGAGTTCCGCACGGGTGCCGCTCAAAGTTACACCGAATTGATTTTGTGCGGCCTCGTTCGACCGAATAATCCGCCGTGGAATAGTCGCGTCGCCGAATGCGTATGGTCCCGTAACCCCTGACTCGGTAGCTTGCGCACAAGGTCCAGTCCGGCTGACATCGGCCTGCTCTTGGTGACTGGTTGCCGCTGGTGGCGTTTCGTCGCGGCGGCGGTGACAGAGACCTTTTTGATGTGCACCGGTCAGATGGACTGGCTATGATGATGGCATGGAACTGACGAAGCTCTTTCCCCAAGACTTGGTGTTTCTCAACGTTGGCCTCTCCAGTCGCGATGCGTTGTTTGCGTATCTGGCAGAACGCGCGGAGCAACTCGGGATCGTTGACAGTAGGCCTTGCACCCGAGCGCTGCATACCCGGGAAGAGTTGGGCTCCACTGGACTGGGCAACGGGATTGCCATCCCGCATGCGCGGATCAAGGGCCTGACCGGGGTGGTGGGTCTGCTTGCCACGTTGGCGCGGCCGATCGATTTCGAGGCGGTCGACGGCGAGCCGGTCGACCTTGTCATGATGCTACTCATGCCCGAGCAGGCCGGCGGCGATCAGATCAAGGCACTGTCGCGCATCGCCAAGGTGGCGCGCGACGAGGCAACGGTAAATGCCCTGCGCAACGCCGTTTCGTCTGATGAGGTGACCAAGATCCTCGCCGTTCTCGACGGGGCGAATTGAACCTTAACGATCGGAAGGCTCGGCTTGGGTCGCGGCAACTTCGGGCGAGCCCTCGACACGGTCGCGATGTAAAGCTGCACGTGCGAGGAGCATCAGCGTCACCGGTGTCGTCACGCTTACGAAAACAAAGATCAGCACTTCGTGTGCGATGAAGCGGCCCTCGCCCACCGAAGCGAGTACTGACGAGCCAAGCAGGATGCCGATGGCGCCGAAGCTGGTGCCCAAGGTCGGCATGTGGATGCGCTCGTAGAAGGACCGCGCGCGCACCAGCCCAATGGCGCCGACCAAGGTCAGTAGCGCTCCGACGAGCACGGAAATGGAAATCAGGATCGCTGCCCAGAGCGGGATCTGCTCATAGTTCATTCGATCACCTCGCCGCGCATAAGGAATTTTGCCAGCGCCACCGTGCCGACGAAGCCAAGAAGTCCGATCAGCAGCGCGATCTCGAAGTAGACGACTGTGCTTGCCCGCATCCCAAAGGTGACGAGCAGCAGCATGGCCACGACATAGAGGGAGTCGAGGCTCAGGACGCGATCCTGGGCGCGGGGGCCGACGACCAGCCGCCACAGCGTGACAAGCATCGCCGCGGCGAGCACAATCTGGGCGATGCTGATGCTCCAGAACAGCAGAGTGGCGCTCATCGGAAGATCTCCAGCAGAAGGGTCTCATAGCGGTGCTTCACCGTGCGCACCCACTCTTGCTCGTCGATCAGGTCCAGCACGTGGATGAGAACGGTGCTTTCGGCGGGGCTGTACTCGAGCCAGGCGCTGCCTGGAGTAGCGGTGATGATGCAGGACAACACCGCCAACCCTGCAGGGTCCCTCAGGTCGAGCGGCATCCTGATGAAGCCGGCCGCTGTTTCGCGCCGCCTGCCGGCGAGGATGATCCTGCACAAGGCGATGTTGGAGCGGATGACATCGATGGTGACGAGGGCGGCGAGCCTGATCGCCAGTCCGGGCCGGCGGATTACAGGCTTGTGCGCCTGAAGCCGTGCCATCGCCTGCGATGCCGACCAGGCGACCACGAAGCCGAACAGGACGTGGCCGAGGCCCACCGACTGCTGCAGCAGCAGCCACATCAGCGTCAGTGCGATGGTCAGCAGCGGGTAGGGGAGGATCCGCCTCATTGGCTCGTCTCCCGAATTAGCGTCGTCGCCGCTTCTGGTCCCATGATCTCCAGCACGTAGAACTCGGGCACGCTGACGAGGTTCGCAGCACCTGCCATGTAGTCGAGGATTGGCGCCGGCAGGATGCCGATGGCGATGCATAGCGCCAGCAGCACGACGATGGGCGCCATCTCGCTTAGGCGTGCGGCGACGGCGCCCGGCTCAAGGGTTGCCCAGAAGATGTTGATGCCGCTGCGGGCCATGGCGATGAGGACGGCGAGGCCGGAAACGATCATCGTGCCCGTCATCCACCATGCCTCTGCGCCGGGCGGCGCGTTGCCGCCGAGCGCGGTGCCGAGCATCGCGAACTTGGCCAGGAAGCCCGACAAGGGCGGAAGGCCGGCCAGAAGCAGACAGCAGAGGCCGAAGCTGATTCCCAGAAATGCCGTGCTCGCGGGGATGACCAGTCCAGCCTCCTGATGCTCGGGCTCGAGCTCCTCGTCATCGCCCTCGCCGTAGGCTTCGAGGGTGACAGCGAGCACGTCGGCACCGACAATTCGCGAGCGTTCGATAATCTCGATCAGCAGGAACAGCGCGGCGATCGCGAAGGTCGAGATGACAAGGTAGAAGAGCGCTCCGCTCAGCACTGCCGCGCCGCCGAAGCCTATGGCGGACAACAACGTGCCGGACGAGACGAGTACCAGATAGCTAGCCATCCGCATGCTGGTTTGCGCCGACAAGACTCCGATCGCGCCGAAGGCGAGGGTGGCCAGGCCACCGACGAACAGCACAGTGTGATTGAACCCGAGCACCCCCTCGGCTTCGGCGGCGAACAGCAGGTAGGAGAAGCGCAGCAGCGCGTAGATGCCCACCTTGGTCATGACGGCGAACATCGCGGCAACCGGTGCGGCAGCCACGGAGTAGGCGCCCGGCAGCCAGAAACTGACCGGCCACATACCGGCCTTGATGAGGAACGTCAGGCCCAGAAGGCCCAGGCCGGCATCGAGAAGCGGCCGGTCGGCAGCCGAGATCTGCGGAATACGGACGACGAGATCGGCCATGTTGAGGGTGCCGGTGACCCCATAGATGATGGCGGCGCTGATCAGGAAGAGGAACGAAGCGAGGAGGTTGACTGCGATGTAGTGCAGGGCCGCCTTGACCCGTGCGCTGCCGCTGCCATGCAGCAGAAGCCCGTACGAGGCCGCCAACATGACCTCGAAGAAGACGAACAGGTTGAACAGGTCGCCGGTGAGGAAGGCGCCGTTGAGACCCATGAGGAGGAGCTGGAAGATGGCCGCGAAATGCGGGCCGGCGGAGTACCAGCGTGCCAGCGAGAAGGTGAGCGTAGTGAGGCCGAGGATGCCGGTGACGAGCACCATGAGCGTCGAGAGGCGATCGGCCACCAGCACGATGCCGAACGGCATTGGCCAATTGCCCAACGGATAGGACTTGATCAGCTCGGTGTCGGAAGGGCCGATCTGGATGGTCGGCACGACAAGCAGTAGGGCGATCACCACCAGCAGGGCGGTGGAGCCCATACTGAGGCCGATCTTGAGCATCCTGAACCTGTCGTCGATCAGAGTGACTAGGATGGCTGTCGCCAAGGGCAACAGGATCGGCATGATGACGAGGTGATCGAGCAGGCTGGTCATGCCCTCAATCCCTCCCATCTACATGGTCAGTGCCAGTGAAGCCGCGCGACGCCAGAAGGACAACGAGGAACAGCGCGGTCATGGCGAAGCCGATGACGATGGCGGTCAGCACCAATGCCTGGGGCACCGGATCGGCATAGGCGGAAGGGTCGATGTTGTTTCGGTCGAGGATGGGCGCGGCATCGACGCGCAGGCGCCCCATGCTAAAGATGAACAGGTTGACCGCATAGGAGATCAGCGACAGGCCGATGATGACCTGGAAGGTGCGCGGCCGCAGGAGCAGGTAGACGCCGGAAGCCGTGAGCACGCCGATGGCGATCGACAGGACGAGTTCCATTAGTTGGTCCCCTCGGTTGCCGGCTCTACCGCCGCTGGTTCCGCCCGGCGCGACGACTTCGACGTCCGGGGGGCACGGATCGACTGGTGCGCCAGCGCAATCAGGATCAGCACGGTCGATCCGACGACGAGGAGGAACACGCCCAGGTCGAAAAGCAACGCGGTGGCCGTGGGGACGCGGCCGATCCATGGGATATCGGTGTACTGGAAGTAGGTGGTGAGGAACGGATGGCCGAAGACCCATGAGCCGATGCCGGTCAGCAGCGCGATAGCAAGGCCAGACCCGATCCACACGACCGGCAGGATGCGCAGGCGATCCTCGACCCAGCGCGTGCCGCCCGCCATGTATTGCAGGATGAACGCGATCGCCATGGTGAGGCCGCCGATGAACCCGCCGCCGGGCAGGTCATGGCCTCGCATGAAGAGGTAGACGGCTACCACGATGATGACCGGGAATAGCCATAGCATGATCTGGGAGGGCACGAGCAGGTATGCGGCGATGGTGTCGCCGGGCTTGCGCTCGGGAGTGTCCTCGTCGAAGGCGTTCTGCACGCGCTGCTGCTCGGGCTTGCCGACGCTTTCGGCGGCAGGGCGGAAGCGGCGGAGCAGGGCGAAGACGGTGAGCGCTACCACCCCGAGGACGGCGATTTCGCCGAAGGTGTCGAAGGCGCGGAAATCGACAAGCATGACGTTGACGATGTTGGTGCCACCGCCCTCGCTGTAGGCATTCTCGACGAAGAAGCTGGCAATGCCGTCGAGCGACGGCCGGGTCATGATCACGTAGGCCGTCACGGAGAGGCCGAGGCCGGCAATGGCGGCGACGACCATGTCGCGATAGCGGCGGAAGCGGTCGCGCACCCGCTGGTCGAGGGTCAGGTTCGGCAGGCGCTGCGGCAGCCAGCGCAGGCCGAGCAGGATCAGCACGGTGGTGGCGATCTCGACCACGAGCTGGGTCAGGGCAAGGTCTGGGGCCGAGAGCCAGACGAAGGTCATCGAGGTGACGAGCCCGGCTCCGCCCATTAGCACCAGCGCGGCGAAGCGGTGGAACTTGGCGAGGTAGGCGGCGGCTACCGCGCAGATGCCGCCCACCAGCCAGATGAAGGCGAAGGCCGGATCGAAGGCGGTTGGCGAGGCAACGAACGGATCGATGCGGCTCCACAGCGGCAGCAGGCCGACCAGCACGGCGAGGATCACGATGATCAGCAGTTGCGGTTGGAGGCGGCGGGTGCCGAGCAGGCGGTTCAGTCCGCGGGCCCAGCGGCCCGTGACGGTGACGAGCACGTTCTCGAAGATGCGCTGGCCGCTGAAGCGGTGCAGGAATGGCGTGCCGTCGCGGCCGGTCGACAGGAAGCGGTAGAGGGCCAGGTAGAGCAGGGTGCCACCGACGAGGGCGATCGCGCTCATGGCGAGGGGCAGGTTGAAGCCGTGCCATACCGACAGGCTGTAGTAGGGCACATCGGCGCCCAGCACCGAGGCGACTGCCGAGGCGAGGTAGGGCCCCATGGTGATGCCGGGAATGATGCCCACGGCGAGGCAGATGAGCACGAGGAACTCGATGGGCCGGCGCATCAGGGCGGGGGGCTCGTGCGGCGTCTTGTCGAGCCCCTGCGGCGGCCCGCCGAAGAACACGCCGTGCACGAAGCGCAGCGAGTAGGCGACGCTGAACATGCCCGCGACGGTGGCGCCCACGGGCAGGGCCCAGTTGACGAACACATTGGGGTTGAACACCGCCGTTTCGGTGAAGAACATCTCCTTGGAGATGAAGCCGTTGAGCAGCGGCACACCCGCCATGGCGGCGCTGGCGATGATGGCGAGGGTCGCGGTGAAGGGCATGTAGCGGTAGAGCCCGCTCAGCCGGCGGATGTCGCGGGTGCCGGTCTCGTGGTCGATGATGCCGGCGGCCATGAACAGCGAGGCCTTGAAGGTCGCGTGGTTGGCGATGTGGAAGATCGCCGCGACGAGCGCCAGCTGGCTGCCCATGCCCAGGAGGGTGGTGATGAGGCCCAGGTGGCTGATGGTCGAATAGGCCAGCAGCCCCTTCAGGTCGCGCTGGAAGAGGGCGGCGTAGGCGCCGATGATGAGGGTGATGAGCCCCGAGAAGGTGACGATCCAGAACCAGGTGTCGGTTCCCGACATCACCGGCCAGAAGCGGATGAGCAGGAACACCCCGGCCTTCACCATGGTGGCGGAGTGCAGATAGGCCGAGACCGGTGTGGGTGCGGCCATGGCGTGAGGCAGCCAGAACTGGAAGGGGAACTGCGCGCTCTTCGTCATGGCACCGAGCAGCAGCAGGAGCAGCGCCACGGTGTAGAGGGCGTGGTCGCGAATCGCGTCGCCCGAGGCCAGCACCACGTCGAGATCGTAGCTGCCCACGATATGGCCGATGACGAGGAGGCCCGCGAACAGCGCAAGCCCGCCGGTGGCAGTGACGATCAGCGCCATGCGCGCGCCGTCGCGGGCGTCACCGCGATGATACCAATAGCCGATAAGCAGGAAGGAGATGAGGCTGGTCAACTCCCAGAAGATGGCGAGCTGGATGAGGTTGCCGGCGGTGACGAGGCCCAGCATCGCCCCCATGAAGGCGAGGAGAAAGGCGAAGAAGCGGGGGACCGGATCCCGCGGCGACATGTAGTAGCGGGTGTAGAGGACGACGAGGAAGCCGATGCCCGTGATCAGCACGCAGAACAGCCAGGCGAATCCATCGAGCCGGAAGATCAGATTGAGCCCGAGCGAGGGTAGCCACTCGATTTCGTGGCGCAGCACCTGGCCATCGGCCACCTGCGGATAAAACGAGAGGGTGATGCCCAGCAGCAGCAGTGCAAGGGTGGCCGAAAGCCAAGCCTCGGCATTGCGAGCATTGGCGGGGAGGAGGGCGGCGACAGGAGCCGTGAGGAAGGGCGCGGCGACGATGAATGTCAGCAATAGCGTTACTGGCATTGTCGCGACGGCGCTCCTTGAAACGATCGGGGACCGGACGGGACGAACCCCGGCAGGACGACATTTGTGACGGCAGGGCGTTTCGATATCAAGCGCCGGGAGGCCGCACCCCACACTATGCATCCACGAACTTGACTGATCGGCCCGAAGGAACTCGAATCGGAAGAGCATGGGCATGCGCCAAGCTCGGAGAGCCGACTAGATTGATGTCGCTCCGCCGAAGCGATGAACGCAAGGTGACATCGTCGCAACGAGAACAGGTTAGCGAATAGCCTTCACGTCTTGTTTGACGGCGGTGTCACGGAAAGCACTTCGTACTGGCAAGAGTCCCGGCGGTTCCAATCCATCCTTCGTACCGATTGACCCGGCCGAAGCCCGAGGAGACTGACGCCGACACTCGACAGAACCGAGACTGCTGCTTCCGTGTCTGCATCGTCGGGACACGCTATAGTGACAGTCCGCACGCGACCACCGTCGCAACAATAACTGACCTTGGAGCCAACACGTACGACGTCTTCTGGAAGTGCAGCGTCCGGGAGCAGGTTAGCGCGATCGAGCTGATAGTGAATATAGTCGCTTTCGTCAGCAGTGTGTCGTGGGTCGGCCATGGCGAGGATCAGTATTCGGCGATACTCCGTGCGGCAGAGCGAAACGCGGTGTCGCATGAGACTTTTATGCATGGATCATCCTTGCATAGGTTCAACGGATTCGGGTCCGGAAAAGAGATGACCACCGACTGATCCGCTGTCACTACATGCGCTTCAGGCCTCGTTGTAGGGTAGAAGCCGCATGCGCTTAGCTGGTGCTGCATACCCACCTCATGATGAAATCGGGAAGAGCATCGACAAAGTCAACGGCCCCACAGTCCTATGGTACTCGACAGTCCGCCGCGCACAGCAGACGCATGCAAAGGGTGGCCAGAAACCGCTCTTTATGGACGCGACCCTCGGCCATCGCCGAGAAACGGGACTCGCAACAACTGAATGGAAAGTGGCCTGTCGTGGCCCAGCATCACGATTAAGCGGGCGCTCGATTCGGCATCGGCAGTGCTCGTGCAACCCCTGAAAGCCCAGTATCGCAGCTCGAAGTGTACCTGTTATGGCCCTAGTTGGGCAGACGGCCGAGAAAGCTTGGCCGTTGAGAAATCCGTTCACGATTGTCGGCGCGCCACCAGTACATCGCAACTCACCTGCGCCATGATCTCCATAGCCGTGCTTCCCAAAAGAACATCCATCAGCCCGGAATGTCCGTAAGTTCCGGTCACCACGAGATCGATGTCTCTATCGCTCACAAGCTTCGCAAGAATTGGGGCGGGTGCACCAAGCTCAGCGATGATCTCAACCTGGTCCGCGGCCGCGGCGCCCGCTGCGTCCTTCACCACCGCCAGGCACTGTTCTATCACCCCGGGGCGCATGGAACGTTCTAGCTCTGCCTTGTCGCCGGCTAGACCGCGGTACGGGATGTCGAAGGCATTGAATAGCGCCAGACGACCGGGCCCGAACAACCCCAGCGCCAAAGTCAAAGCAGCGTGCGAGGTGTCCGAGAGATCGCTCGCCACGATGACCCGGCGCGGCGCGCTGGTCAGGCGTTTCTTGACCACCAGCACGGGAGCATTTGCCCGGCGAGCCAGAGCGGGTACCAGGGCTCCCAGCTCGTCACGGCCATAAAGGTTCTCGCGAGCGATGCCGGTGACGATCAAATCGGTACTCTCCCGGGAGGCCGCTTCGAGCACGACCTCCTCGGGCTTGCCCTGCTTCACCTCGATGGAGGTCTCTACACCTTCCCACCCCGGATACTCGAACTGCAACTTCAACCGTGCGGCCTGCACGGCGTCCGCGCCGCGGCGCCACGACGGCTCGTCCGTGAGCGTGACCTGCTCTTCGACGGCGTGGACAATCATCAGCCGGGCGTTCCAGCGGCGCGCCAGGCCGACAGCCCTATCAAAAGCGCGGTCGCTTCTTGCGGTAAGGTCCGTGGCGAGCGTGATGTGGCGCAGAGAGGCACGTTGAATATCTGGCATCCTCGATCCTCCGCCTAGCATGCTCGGCGATCGTGCCGACGATTGCAATATGGTGCAGCAGCGCGGCCGGCCCACGGCTGTCGCTCGGCAGCGGCGCCGTGGGACCGTCCGACGCGATGAGATCCCTTCCCGGTGTGAGTTGACACTTGTCAGTGACGCCCCCCCCGATGACCGCTCAGGAGCTGTCAAGCGAAGGGCAATGGCTGGAATGTCGGCCCGCGTGATGCCGATGTCATGCAGCATGTCATCGCTCAGACTATGCAGCGCATTGGTTGTTCGCATTGTCTGCCAACGCCGCAGGGATTGGATGGCATATAGACCCAATCGTTTCAGCAGCGGCGCCCGGACGCCATTGGCTCTGCCGTGCGACTTCCGACCGTCAGGCATGGTACACCCCACTGGTTTTCTCAGAAAAAGCGATGGCTCGCGCAGAGCGCGGGCTAGCACTGCGATAGTGTGCGCCGCGCGGGTTCGCCCTAGGGACGGAGGCTGCGGCGAGGATCTCGGCGACATCGAGAACCTGCAGGAACTCGGTCCTGCCGCTTTCGGTGGAGTAAGCGATCGTTTCGCCAGGAGCCAAGCCTAGCAGGGCAAGCCCCCTCGGTGACAGCAGCGACAGGGCGGTCGCATCGCCCCGCTTCGGCGGTCGCCAGGTGAGAACGCCCGTCTGCGACTGCCCGCCATCGATCTTAAAATCAACCTGTCGACCGCTGAGAGCGACGTCGGAACCGACCGTCGAGGACACCGGAGCCGCGGCGCTCAGTTTGCGACGAAGGATCGACGCGAGCGCAGTCCGGCTACCGATCATGGTCAGCATCAGCTGTTGCAGGCGGACGTACTCCGCCGAAGGGAGGTTCATCGATTTATATGAGTTCTGCATTGTCAGTCCCCATCACGAGGTCTCGGGACGGATGGCGATTAACCGCATGCCGATCGAGTGGCGGACAAGCTCACGCTTGCCGCCTGTCTGGCGGTCGACACGACGCATTCACGTCAGCAAACTGACGTCGCAATCCGGATGGACAGGTAGGGGTGTCCCTAAGCGGGCGACGCCGAAGGCATGCGCCGGCTTAGGGCTGCAGTCCCGTCAACAGAGGCTCTCGCACAAGGGGCAGCAATGTGATGAACATGTTGCTCATGCCTTTAAGATGGAGCCTCTGGAGGTCGGTATCAAGGCTCCGAGCTAGGCCCTTGGTCGGGGTTGAATTCGCCAATCTCCGACTTTCGTCTGCGACCATATCCGTCCGGTTGACATTCCCGCCCGCCTCCCTACCTTGGGGGCATGCAGAGGTCTTTCAAATCGCTGGTTGCGACAGTTGGGGCGGGACATGCCTCCCGCGAAGTGCGTCCCTAGACCTGCTCAGCGCAAGCAGGTCTAGGGAGACCTGCAGCACGCTCGGCATCCGATAGATCGATCTGCCCGCTGCAGTCGCGCATCACCTCGAATATCAACTAACCCGCGGCGTCAGCGCTGCGGGTAATTCGACACGGATGCAACATGCAATACGATCCCATGCGACCCGCG
Organism: Pseudomonadota bacterium; assembly: GCA_023428425.1. Taxonomy (GTDB): domain Bacteria; phylum Pseudomonadota; class Alphaproteobacteria; order Rhizobiales; family Devosiaceae; genus Devosia_A. The sequence continues at coordinate 12,927 of JAEYYP010000462.1, read as the reverse complement.
ATTACACTTGGCAGCGCCGAGCATCGCCGGCTCCTGATACTTACAATGACCGGCCCTGGTCATAGTGCCGACGACAGTGACTTCCTCCACTACGAGCTTGATCGGGCCAGCATCGTCGCCGACGCCACGCTGCCGCCCGAGGTCGTGCGCCTTGGCTCGACGGTTACCTACAGATCCGAAGGCGCCGACGTAACGGTCACGCTCGTCCATCCCGACGAGGCGGACGCAGCCGCCGGCGTGATCTCGGTGCTCTCCCCGATAGGCGCCACGCTGCTTGGACTGCGGCCTGGACAAAGCATCACCCGAATGGGTTGGGACGGCGATTTCCGGGAGTTCGCGGTTCTGTCCGTTACCCCGCCGGCGACGCGGCAATGATAGGCGCACCTATCCTGCCAACGCGCGCGCAGGCACGGCATTAGCCCCTGGTCCCCACGCTGCAATGCAGTGCGGACCAGGGGTTCTTAGGGCATGTCCGCAGCCCTCGCGGCGCCCGTCATCCCAGAAGAATATCAGCGCAGTTACGCTGTTCGAGCGAGTGGAGTCACTCCAGCACGCCGAGCCAACTGCGCGTCAGAAAAGAGCATCGAAAATGGCTAAGCGAAACGGCAACCGTGAACTCAAGAAACCCAAGCAGAACAAGGCGAAAACCACGAGCGCTTCCTCGGTCGCGGAACTGGCGAAGATCGCCAAGTCTTCCGCAGGGAAGTGACCATGAGCCTTGCCCCGGGCGTGACCTCCTCCGGCCCGGACGACAATGGCCGGACAGCACAGCCGGCGCGGCAGGTTGCCGCGCTGGTCTGGCGTCCCGGTCCAGTGGAGGCGGACATTTTGCTCGTCACCTCGCGGACCAGCCGCCGCTGGCTGATACCGCGGGGCTGGTCGATCGAAGGGAAAACAGACGACCTGTCGGCCCTGCACGAGGCCTTCGAGGAGGCAGGTGTCTATGCCTTGCGCACAGATACGATGGTGGGCACCTACCAGTACACCAAGGGGCTCGGCGACGGTTCGCTGTTGCCGTGTGCCGTCGATGTGTTTGCCATTCGCTCGCCGCGCCTCCTCGACACCTGGCCGGAGATGGGGCAGCGCCAGCGCCGCTGGTACGGCGTCGAGGCCGCCGCCGCGCAGGTGACGGAACCGGCTCTCTCCGATCTCATTCGTGGCTTCGGCGCGGGCAGACGGGGAATGCCACAGATGTCGTGATGGGCAGCCAAGCCGCCCAGTCCTGACGCGGCCGGGAGGGTGGTTGACATCCTGAGTATCGTCCCTAGGTTAGTGAAATGACTCCTCGTGCGCTGATTATTGGCTTTCCTGCCCACCGGACGCTGTCCGCAGCAGGCTTCCGACCCTAGGTCCGGCGTGCGCGCCCGGGCTTAGGGCACGGCACGACTTGCGCATCCCAAATCATCCTTTTCGTTTAACCTGCGCATTTCCAATGCGGGGAGCTTTGCCATGACGACCACCACCCTCCAGGAATTCAACCTGAGGCCCCACATCGTGCTCAATACCGAGGACTTCAGGCTGCTGACCAAGCTTGCCCATGCCGGGATCAACGAAGCCTCCACCGTCGCCGATGACCTGCTCTACGAGCTCGATCGCGCGAGCGTCGTCGTGCCGGAGCAAATGCCGCCCTACGTCGTCCGTATGGGCTCGACGGTCCGCTATCGCACCAGCGAGGGGAATGAGCGCGAGGTGACGCTGGTGTTCCCGGCGGAGGCGAACATCGAGTGCAACCGCATATCGGTGATGACGCCAGTTGGGGCGGCACTGATCGGCCTAAGCCAGGGCCAGTCTATCACCTGGCTCACGCGCGATGGGCGCAAGGAGCTGCTGACGGTCCTCAGCGTAGCGCATACCAGCGACGAATGGCCCGAGCCGCCCGTGGCTGCCTGACATCTGCTGTCGCAGCGGCGTGGCACCATGACTATGCCATGCCGCTGCCAACGGGAGTAGGATCTGAGGTTTCGAAGTGATCCAGCTCATAGCGATCCATGAGTACGTCATGTCCTCATCACCGGGGGCAAGTGACCACAGTGGAAGCACACATTTGCTGGCTCTTTCTGAGCGACCCTTTGCTAATTTCAGCACTAATCCGAAAAAACAACACGGTGGCGGCCCTGAAAGGCTTTCATTCTCAACCATGGTACCGACGATGAACACGCCCTTCGTTTCGTTGTGTCCAGAGATCACTCGGACACACGCCTTGATCTTGATGGACTGGCTGGAAGACGAGCGCGTGACACGCCACCTGAGCGATTCACGCCACGTGTCCCGGTTCATCGCACAGGCGGTAGATCGAGCTCAGATGCCGATCCTGACGCACCTGTTCAATCAGGGCGGGCGGTTCTTCATCGCAAACGACCGCAACGGTGCTGCGGTCGGCTTCGTCCGGCTGATCAAGACGGTGACGGAATGTGAAATCGTCCTGGTCATCGGGGACCAAGACAATTGGGGACGCAGGCTGGGCACAAGCGCCATCCGCGAAGGTCTGAAGCTCGCCTTTCTCGAAATGCGAGCCAAGACTGTGGTTGCCAAGATTCACCCAGACAACACGCGGTCCATGAAGGCTTTTGAGCGTTGCGGGTTCCGCTCCAAACTTGAGACGCCAAGCTTGAAGACGCTGACCATAACCTCTGCCAGATATCGCGAGCTGTTGCGCGAAGGCGCCATGGCCGATGCTGCCGACATTTACATCACGGAAGTAGACAAGGCCCGGCTTCAGGACCTGATCGAAGTCGAGCAGGGACCGGCAGTTGTCGAACTTGAACACGAGATCGAACGAGCCATTGTCGTCGACCCGCAGTGCGTCAGCCCGGATGTCGTGACAATGAACTCTAGGGTCATGGTGCATCTGGGCGACGAAGAAAAGGAAGTCTCCCTCGTCTACCCGCAGAACGCCAACGCCCGCTCCGGCAAGCTATCCGTCCTTTCGGACCTGGGCGCCGCGATCTTAGGGTGCCGGGAAGGGGACACCATCGACTGGGTGGTCTCAGATCGTCCTCAACGCATTCTGATCGAAAGGGTGATCTACCAGCCGGAATCGTCCGGTGATTTCCACCTGTAGCGTCGCTGCGAGACCTGCTCCTCTGCAAAGAACGTGAACCGTTTGCACCGACGGCAACCCGCACTGGTCGGAGAAGGCAGCGAGTCCGCCATGTTTGGTTTGCTCGCAGGCTTGGTAACCGCCTACGGGGCGCCGTCGACAATACCCATTCGGTCTACGTGGTCGAGCTGCGGACACCTAGAGTGTGAAGTGAGCGTTTCTCAGGCAGCATGCACATTTAGTGTTCACGTGCCCCGATCGTCACGCTATGACGCCAACACGACCCAGGCGCATAGATTACGAGATTGACTGTGACCATCATCGACGAAAAGCTCGAACCCGTTCTGACGCAAGTCTTGCAACGCAATGCCGGTGAGCCGGAATTTCACCAAGCCGTCCGCGAAGTCTTCGAAAGCCTGGGACGCGTCGTCGCGAAGCATCCAGACTACCTGGAGGGAGCCATCCTCGATCGGATCTGCGAGCCGGAAAGGCAGATCATTTTCCGCGTGCCTTGGACCGATGATAAGGGGCAGGTGCACATCAACCGCGGCTTCCGCGTTCAGTTCAATTCGGCGCTCGGCCCTTACAAGGGCGGGCTCCGTTTCCATCCTTCGGTCAACTTGGGGAGCATCAAGTTCCTCGGCTTCGAGCAGACGTTCAAGAACGCTCTGACCGGAATGCCCATCGGTGGTGGCAAGGGCGGTTCGGACTTCAATCCCCGCGGCCGTTCTGATGGCGAGGTCATGCGCTTCTGCCAATCGTTTATGACCGAACTTCACCGGCATATCGGAGAGTATACCGACGTGCCCGCCGGCGACATCGGCGTCGGCGGACGTGAGATCGGTTATATGTTCGGGCAGTATAAGCGCCTCACCAACCGCTACGAAGCAGGGGTGCTGACAGGCAAGGGCCTCGCCTATGGCGGCTCGCGCGCCCGGAAGGAAGCTACGGGTTATGGTGCAACCTACTTCGTCCAGCGAATGCTCGAGCGCACCGGGAGTGGCCTGGACGGCAAGAAGGTGGTGGTCTCAGGATCCGGCAACGTTGCGCTTTACACCATTGAGAAGGTCCACTCCTTCGGCGGCCGGGTCATCGCGGCGTCTGACTCGAGTGGCTACGTCGTCGATGAGTCCGGTATTGATCTGGACCTGCTGAAAGACGTCAAGGAAGTTCGCCGCGAGCGCATTAGCGAGTACGCGAAGGCACGCGGTGTAAGCGTCCGCTTCATAGCGGGCGGTAGTATCTGGGATGTGCCGTGCGATGTCGCGATGCCCTCGGCCACTCAGAACGAGCTCACCGGCAAGGACGCCCAGATGCTGGTCAGGAACGGCGTCAAGGCAGTAGGCGAGGGGGCCAACATGCCATCTACCCCTGATGCGGTGCGCGTGTTCCAACAGGCCGGTGTGTTGTTCGCACCCGGCAAGGCAGCAAACGCTGGCGGCGTCGCCACGTCGGCACTTGAGATGCAACAGAATGCATCGCGCGACAGCTGGGGTTTCGAAGAAACCGAGAAGCGTCTGGCCCAGATCATGCACGACATCCATGATGCCTGTGCGGAAACAGCCGAGACCTATGGTACGCCCAATGACTACGTTCTCGGCGCAAACATCACCGGATTCGTGCGCGTCGCGGATGCAATGCGGGCGCTCGGCGTCGTCTGACCGGGCCAGCTATTGATTTCAGTCGTATCGCTTGTATCGTCCGACTCGCAAAAGGCCGGTGTTAGGCCGGCGTGCCTGAAGGAGGACAGCAATGATCGCCCGAATGACCAGGAGCGACCGACAAGCCAGCATGGCGCTCCTGCTCCTCGTGGCGGCTGCTGGCCTCTTCCTCGGGGTTGCTGGGCGATGGGACATCCTGGGCGCACACGGCTTGCTGATTATTGTCTACTGCGCGCTTTTCGCGGCGCTGCTGCTTCCCCGGCTGGATCTGCCCGATCCGCCAGCCTCCCGGCTGGATGAGTACTACGACGATCCGACGAAGTTCGGCATCGCACTCACCATGGTCTGGGCGATCTTCGGCATGTTCATCGGCGTCTGGGTCGCAGCGCAGCTCGCTTGGCCCGAGCTCACCTTCGGGCAGGCTTGGTCGAGCTTCGGGCGACTCCGACCGATGCACACCACGGGCGTCATCTTCGGCTTCGGCGGCAACGCGCTGATCGCGACTTCCTTCCATGTAGTGCAACGCACCTCTCGGGCGCGTCTCCCCGATCAGGTGTCGCCGTGGTTCGTCCTCATCGGCTTCAATCTCTTCTGTGTCCTTGCGGTCACCGGCTACGGCATGGGCATCACGCAGTCCAAGGAATATGCCGAGCCGGAGTGGTATGCCGACATCTGGCTCGTCATCGTCTGGGTGACGTATTTCGTCCTCTTCCTGCGTACCTTGGCGCGCCGGAAGGAGCCGCACATCTACGTTGCCAACTGGTACTACATGGCGTTCATCGTGGTGGTCGCCATCCTCCACATCGTCAACAATCTGGCACTGCCGACTTCGATTGGCAGCGCCAAGAGCTACACAATCTGGCCGGGCGTGCAGGATGCGATGGTGCAGTGGTGGTACGGCCACAACGCCGTGGCCTTCTTCCTCACCGCGGGCTTCCTCGCCATGATGTACTACTACCTGCCCAAGCGAGCGGACCGGCCGATCTTCTCGTACCGGCTGTCGATCCTGAGCTTCTGGGGAATCACCTTCTTCTACATGTGGGCGGGCTCGCACCACCTGCACTATACGGCCCTACCGCAATGGGTGCAGACCCTCGGCATGACCTTTTCGGTCATGTTGCTGGTCCCCTCGTGGGCATCGGCAGGTAACGCGTTGATGACCCTACGCGGGGCTTGGCACAAGGTTAGGGACGACGCCACGCTGCGCTTCATGGTCGTGGCGGCTATCTTCTACGGCCTGTCGACCTTCGAGGGCTCGTTCATGGCCGTGCGCCCGGTGAACTCGCTCTCCCATTACACCGACTGGACAGTTGGCCATGTCCATGCGGGCGCTCTGGGTTGGGTGGCGCTGATCACCTTCGGCTCGATCTACACCCTGGTCCCTTCGATCTGGAAGAAACAGGGGATGTATTCGAACACCCTGGTCGAAGTGCACTTCTGGCTCGCCCTCTCCGGAACCCTCGTCTACATCTTCGCGATGTGGAACTCGGGCGTGATCCAGGGTCTCATGTGGCGCACCTACACCGAAGGCAACTCGCTCGCCTACTCCTTCGTGGACTCGCTGGTCGCCATGTATCCCTACTACATCGCTCGCGCCTTCGGCGGGCTGCTGTTCCTGCTCGGCGCCATGGTCGGAGCGTTCAACATCTGGATGACCGTAAGGCGTGCACCGGCAAGCAGCGACGTCGTTGCCGACCTGCCTGAAGCCGCGGTCGCCGTCACTCTCAAGCCGGCGGAGTAAGCCATGGCCGAACTCATCCACCGCAAGCTGGAACGGACGGCAATCGGCTTCGTGCTGGCGATCATAGCGGCCGCCAGCGTTGGCGGCATCGTCGAGATCGCACCGCTTTTCACCATCGACGAGACGGTCGAAGAGGTGCCCGATATGCGCCTGTATACGCCGCTCGAGCTGCTCGGGCGTGACATCTATGTCCGGGAGGGCTGCTACGCCTGCCACAGCCAGATGATCCGCACGCTGGCCGACGAGGTCGACCGCTACGGGCCATTCTCGCTGGCAGTCGAGTCGCAATACGATCGACCCATGCTGTGGGGATCAAAGCGCACCGGTCCTGACCTGGCGCGCGTCGGCGGCAAGTACTCGGATCAGTGGCATGTCGAGCACCTCAACAACCCGCGCGACGTGGTGCCGGAATCGAACATGCCGGCCTATCCGTGGCTCAATGCCACCGATCTCGATGCGCTGACGGTGGCCAACAGGCTCAGGGCGCAGAGCGCCCTCGGCGTTCCCTACACCGAACAGATGATCGAGAGCGCCGTCGCCGACGTTCAAGCGCAGGCCAACCCGGACGCAGAAGGCGTGCAAGGGCTAGTGGAGCGGTATGGCGACGAGACACAGGTCAGCGCCTTCGACGGCGCGGTCACCCGGCTGACCGAAATGGACGCGCTCGTCGCCTATCTCCAGGTGCTCGGCCAGATGACCGATGCCGCCTATCAGGGAACGGCTGCGCCCGAGGAAGCATTGGGACCGGAGGATCAAGGGCCTGATGCTGGCGATACCACGGAGGGTGAAGATGGACTGGGGTCATGACGCCGTTGTCTTCTTCTCGAAGAGTTGGGGCCTATTCTACCTGATCGCACTGGCGATTGGCGTGGTCGCATACACTTTCTGGCCGTCGAACCGCACCAGGTTCAAGGCGGCCAAGACGGCCATCCTGCGCAAGGAGGACAAGCCATGAGCCACAAGGAGGTCGATCCAGTTTCTGGCACTGAGACCACCGGACACGATTGGAATGGCATCAAGGAACTCGATACTCCGGTGCCGCGCGCGGTGCTGCTCTTCATCATCATCACGCACGTCTGGGCGGTGATCTATTGGGTCCTCATGCCGGCCTGGCCTCTCGCCTTCACCTACACCAAGGGCCTGCTCGGCATCGACCAGAGGGAGATCGTGGAGGCGAGGCTGCGGGAGGACCAGCAGGTCCGATCCGGATGGGTCGATCAGGTGAACGCCCTCTCATACGACGAGATCGCCGCCGACGAAGCGCTGATGGTTCGTGTGACCGAGACCGGGCACCAGCTGTTCGGCGACAATTGCGCCGTGTGCCATGGCCGCGATGCACAGGGCAATGCTGGTTATCCCAACCTCACGGACGGCGATTGGCTCTGGGGCGACGGATCGCCGGAGGCGATCGCCGAGACCATGAGGGTCGGCATCAACGCCCGTCACGACGAGACGCGGTTCGCGCAGATGCCGGCCTTCGGCCGTGAGCAGATGCTTACCGGATTGGAGGTGAGGGCGGCTGCCGCTTATGTCTATTCGCTCAGCCATCCCGACTATTCGACCTCCGAAAACCTGTCTCGGATCGAATCCGGTCAGGAAATCTACGTCGCCAATTGTGCCGGATGCCATGGCGAGACCGCTATCGGCGACCGGGACGCGGGCGTGCCCAATCTCGTGGATGACGCCTGGATCTATGGCGGCGACCTTGACATGATCATCGCCTCCATCCACGGGGGCCGCCAGGGACACATGCCCACCTGGGACGAACGCCTTGCGCCGGAGGAGATCAGGATGCTGGCCCTCTACGTGAACTCACTAAACGTGAGCACGCCATGATGCCCGAGGCTGTAGGAGACGCATCCAAGAAGAAGTCCTGGCGGGGCTGGGTGATGTTCTGGGCCGCCCTGATCATGGCGATCTTCATCGGAGCCAACCTTCACTTCCTGATGGTGGCGCTGGAATCACAACCGGAGTGCCTGGCGCACCACAAGGCGGGCGAATCGGAACCAGGGCAGTACGCAGCGGCGAAATCGTCCTGCTAGGAGGATGCGATGGCGGAGTCGGACGAGAACTACTGGCTGCTGAGCGAGACCTCGGGGATTGAGCAGACGCTCGACGACAGCAAGCAACGGCATCTGCCGGCAAAGGCAGCGCTGACCTGGCTGGCGCGCGGCTGGCGCGACCTGTGGCGAGGGGCCGTTTCGAGCCTGCTCTATGGCGCTCTGGTCTTCGTGGTTTCGATCACCGTGGTCTACACCATGTTCACGATGGGATGGGACTACGTGCTGTTTCCAGCCTTGGCGGGGTTCATGATCATCGGCCCTGTCATAGCGGTGGGCCTTTACGAAAAGAGCCGCCGACTTGAAAACGGCGGTAAGGTGCGGCTGGACCAGATGCTGGCCGTCCGCACTGGTTCCATCGGTCAGATCATTTTCATGGGTCTGCTGCTGATGCTGCTGATGCTGCTCTGGATGCGCGCGGCGGTTCTGATCTACGCGCTGTTCTTCGGCTACCGCGCCTTCCCCGGCACCCACCAACTGATCCCGTTGCTGACCACCACGCCGCAGGGTTGGGGGATGCTTTTGACGGGAACGCTGGTGGGTGGCCTGTTCGCGGCCTTCGGCTTCGCCATCAGCGCTCTCTCGGTGCCCATGCTGCTGACCGAACGGCTCGATGCTGTCACGGCGATGGCCCGAAGCCTCAAGTTCGTCTGGAACAATGCCGCCGTCATGATCGCCTGGGGCGCAATCGTGACGCTGCTATGGGCTCTGTGCGTCGCCACAGCCCTTGTGGGCTTGGTGATCGTTTTCCCACTGCTGGGCCATGCGACCTGGCACGCCTACCGGGCCATCGTGGAGGGCAGCGGCGGCGAAGCCAAATGATTCAGGGTCGCTCATCATCGTTGAGGATGCGATGGGCAGCACCTTCCATGTCGTCGTACTGGCCCGATCGCAGCGACCAGAGAAACGCAGCTAGACCGACGACGCCCATGAGAATCGCGACCGGAATGAGCAACCACAGACCTTCCATTTTCTACGTTCCTCCGTTGCACCGGCAGCCTTGCCATAGCTGCGCACAACGCCATGAGAAACCACCGCGCCAGTACTGCGGGAGCACGTCATGACCTGCTGCGCGCCCGGCGAGTACATGGCGCAGCCGGCTGCAACTGCACTCGAGGATGACGGCGACGCGCTCCTGTTGGCAAGTATCGCGCTCACCGACGGGTCCCGGCAACTCGATTTCGCCGTGCCCGACGCCCATTGCGGGGCCTGTATCAACGCCATCGAGGCAAGCTTGGTTCAACTCCCGATGGTCCGCTCGGCGCGGGTGAACCTGAGCCGCCGCCGAGTGCGTATCGCCTTCGATCCGAACAAGGGCTCGCCGGTGGAATTGCACGCGGCCATAGAGCGCGCCGGGTACCGGAGCCTTGTCCTCGATCAGCCAGATCAGGCGGATGCGGCTGATCCAGTGTTGCGCCGCCTTGTCGTGGCGCTAGCGGTCGCCGGATTTGCGGCCAGCAACATCATGCTGTTTTCGGTTTCCGTCTGGTCAGGGGCCGATATCGCGATACGTGATCCTTTCCATTGGATTTCGGCGCTGATCGCGATACCTGCGGTCGCGTTTTCCGGACGCACGTTCTTCCGATCGGCCTGGAACGCGCTGCGGGTAGGGCGCACCAACATGGACGTCCCGATCAGCATCGGCGTCCTTCTAGCGACAGCGATGAGTCTCGTCGAAACCGTCACTGGCGGAGCGCACGCCTATTTCGATGCGGCCGTAATGCTGCTCTTCTTCCTTCTCGCCGGCAGGACGCTGGACCATCTCATGCGCGAACGGGCCCGAAGCGCCATCAACAACCTGGCGCGACTTGCGCCGAAGGGCGCCAATCGAATTCGCGACGACGGAACGCGCGAATACATCGCTCTCGACGAGATCGAGCCGGGGATGATCATCGAGCTCAGGGCCGGCGAGCGGGTACCCGTCGATGTGGCGGCACTAGGCCCGGGGGCCTTCGACAATGCGGTTGCGACCGGGGAATCGACGCCGGTCGCAGCCGAGAAAGGAACCTCGGTGCCTGCCGGCGCCGTCAACATCGGTGGAATGATCCATGTACGGGTCGAGAGGCCATCGACCGATTCGTTTCTCTCCCGCGTCAGAACGCTTATGGAGGCAGCCGAGGAGGCCAAGACCGAGCGGCGGCGTTTGGCCGACCGCGCCGCTGCCATCTATGCTCCAGTGATCCACGCTATTGCACTCTCCACCTTCGTCGGCTGGGGCCTTTTCGGCGGCGACTGGCATCAGGCACTGATGAACGCAACGGCGGTACTGATCATCACCTGCCCATGCGCCCTCGCACTTGCCGTCCCCATGGTGCACGTGGTGGCGGCTGGGCGGCTGATGGAGCGGGGCGTGCTGATGAAGGATGGTGCCGCGCTGGAGCGGATCGCCCAGATCGACTCCGTCGCCTTCGACAAGACGGGAACCCTGACGACCGGCACTCCACGGCTGGCACGCCAGGACGTCTCGGATGCGCGCGTTGCCGACATCGCGGCGGCTCTGGCGAGTGCGAGCAATCATCCCTTGTCGCGGGCGATAGCTCAGTCGCTGGCCCCGTCGAAGCGAGTTCTGGAGCGGGTCACAGAAGTCGCGGGCAGAGGGCTAGAAGCTGTTGTGGACGGAGGTGCATGGCGCCTTGGTTCTCCCGCTTGGGTTGCTCCCGATGACGCAGTCGAGGGAGAGGGCGTCTGGCTCGGCCGCGACGGCGTCGTGGTGGGGCGGTTTTCCTTTGAAGAGGCGGTACGCCCCGAGGCGCCGGCCGCAGTCGGCGCGCTCCAATCATCGCATCTGCCGGTGCGACTGCTCTCCGGAGACAGCAGAACCCCCGTCTTGGCCGCGGCTGCGCAGGCCGGAATTGCCGCATCGCGGTTCGCATTGACACCCCAGGAGAAGTCGGCGGACGTGGCTGTCGGCAAGACGTTGATGGTGGGCGACGGCATCAACGATGCACCAGCAATGCGTGCGGCCCACGCCTCAATGGCGCCGTCGAGCGCGGCCGATATCGGTCGTAGCGCAGCAGATTTCATTTTCATGGGGGATGATCTGAGGGCAGTGCCCTTCGTGGTCATGACTGCGCGACGGGCGGCGCAGATCGTCTTTCAGAACCTCACGATCGCCATCGGCTACAACCTCGTCGCGGTGCCTCTGGCGATCACGGGTCAGGTGACGCCGCTCATCGCTGCCCTCGCGATGTCGTCGTCATCGCTGATCGTGGTGCTCAACGCACTTCGTCTGCGTCTTGGGGAGCGCAGAGGTGCGGCGGCAGCCTCACGAGCGCATGGTGTCGGCGATGCAGCGCCGTTGGAAGTCTCCGAGGCGGCCCAATTCTAGAACACAGCAGTGGCGGCAGCGAACAGGGCCGCGGCCAATGCCGCCATGCTGGGAATGATGACCGCTGCCCCGAGAGCCACGGTCAACACGGCAGCCCAGCCGTAGGATTTTTCGTTGGCTTCGTTCACCGGGGTGTCCTTTCGCGTTTGGTACGCGAACGCAGTTGCAGGATGGCCATTTCCAATATTCCACTTCGGCTTCGCAACGACAACCGGAAGCAGCTGATCAAAATCTTCCCATGAGGGTACCTGACGAGAGGCGCGAATAGACCTTGCTGAGGCGCTGCTGCCGATCCCGATCCTCACCGGCGATGACCGCACTCATCGTCTCGGCCAGCATCTCGGACACCTCGGCAATTGCAGCGGCGCTCTGCAACGGAAACGCCGCAAGTGCACAGTCGAGCATGATTTCGGCCAGGACGTCGATCTCTTCATGCCCAAGCACCTCCACCGCTCGCAAGAGGAAGTCCCTGTCCACCTCAGGCCGATCGGTCATGAAGAGCGTTGCGGCGAGGAACTTCTCCGCATTCTGCTCCGCCTCGAACCAGCGATTGCCAACCAGTCGGTCAAGGGCAGGGCGCACGCGCCCGTCGCGCCGGAGACGCTCACTGAACTCGGCGACCAGATCCCGGATTTCGGACTCGTCGAAGTAGATGGATGGCGCTGATACGAGGAAGGGCATTGGAAGCCGAATAACAACCGGTGGGAGCAAACACAGGTTCGGACGCAATACACCCCCGACGAGTGCGGCTGTTTGTTGACGCGCAAGGAACTGCGGCAATTGCGCCTGGATAAAGATCTTCTTGGCGGCACCGCTGCGCTGCGCAGTGGCAGCACTATCCACCCTTGGTCACGGACCGAATGTAGAAACCCTGCATCTCGAGTGCCAGGTGCGCAGTGCGCGTTAGTGTTACGGCTACTCCTCCTTCGGTGTCGACGGTGGCAACGCACGACCAGGATTTTCCATCAGGGTGCGCCGGTGTTGACCTGAGCCCCTAGATCTCCTCCAGATTTTGGTAGAGTCCGCCGCAACAGAGGGCGGACGCATGAAGCGCAGCAGGTTCAACGAAGAACAGATCATCGGGATATTGAAGGAGC
>JAEYYP010000429.1 GCA_023428425.1 Pseudomonadota bacterium | reverse complement strand
TCGCCTTCTCCCCGTGTGGGAGAAGGTGCCCGAAGGGCGGATGAGGGGTCGGCCGCTTGCGCTGATGCTCAGCCCGTCACGATCTCGGTGTCGTCGCGGCCGGCCCATTCGGTCCAGGAGCCATCGTAGAGGATGACGTCCTTTGCGCCGGCCTGTTCGAGGGCGAGCTTGAGGGTGGCGGCGGTGACGCCGCTGCCGCAGGTGGTGACGATGGGCTTTTCGAGGTCGATGCCGGCGGCAGCGAACTGGGCCTGCAGGGCATCCATGGACTTGAGCTTGCCGTTTTCCACCAGGTTGACGGCGGGCGCCGAGAGGGCGTTCGGCATGTGGCCCGAACTCAGGCCGGCGCGCGGTTCCGGGTCGGTGCCGGCGAAGCGGCCGGCGGGCCGGGCGTCGACGATCTGGCGATCGCCGGTGCGGACGAGCCTCTGCATGTCCCCGATCAGCGCGACGCGGGCCGGGTCGAAATCGGCGGTGAAGGTAGCCGCCGGGCGCGCGGACTCCGCGGTTTCGAGAGGACGGTTCTCGGCGCGCCAGGCGGGGAGGCCGCCCACGAGGATGCGGACATCCTTTGCGCCCATCACCATGAAGTTCCAACGCACTCGCGGGGCCGAGGAGAGGCCGAGGCCGTCGTAGACCACGATCGTATCGGTTTCGGCGATGCCGAGGCGGCCGGCGAGGGCGGCGAAATCGGCGGGCGGCATCAGCATGTGGGGCAGGTCGGTCGAGAGGTCGGCGTACTGGTCGACGTCGAACCAGATGGCTCCGGGGATGTGACCCGCCAGGTACTCTGCGCGCGGATCGCGGGCCAGGGCCGGGAGGTACCAGCTGCCATCGACGACGACCACGTTGGGATCGGTGAGGTGTTCGGCGAGCCAGGCGGGGGTGACGAAGGGGTCGGTGGTCATCTGCGGTCCTCTTTGCGCCGCACCCTATTTGCTCAACGTTCGGCCGTCACTACGCCTTCGGGGGTGAGGGTCTTGAGGGCTAGGGTCTGGTCGAGATGGGTGGCGCGCCAGTGGAGGAGGCGCTCGGCTAACTCGAGGCGGGTGCGGAGGTGTTGGGGGTCTTCGGCGAGGTTGACGAGGTTCTGCGGGTCCCGCTCGAGGTCGAAGAGGAGCGGGGGCAGGGTGGGGAAGTGGACGTACTTCCATTTCGCGGTGCGGATGACGCTGAGGTTGAGTTCGGTGGAGCGGGCTTCGAACCAGGTTTCGGCGAACTGGCTCTCGATCTCGCGGAAATCGAACTCCCAGTGGACGGCGTCGCGCCAGCGCGGCGGGGTTGCTTCGTCCTGCAGGAAGGGTGCCAGGGAGCGGCCGTCGGGCTGGTGCAGGGCCTCGACACCCATCGCTTCGAGCAGGGTGGGGAAGATGTCAATCGCCTCGGTGAAGTCGGTAACCTTGCGGCCCTCCGCGCCCTGCCGTGGGTCGCGGATGACCAGCGGGATGTGCTGGGACTGGTCGAAATAGCCGCCCTTGCCGAGGGCGAAGTGGTCCCCGAGCATTTCGGCGTGGTCGGAGGTGAAGACGATGAGGGTGTCGCCCCACTCGCCGCGCTCGGTGATGGTATCGAAGACGCGGCCGAGTTGCGCGTCGACCTCGGCGATCATGCCGTAGTAGATGGCCTTGATCTGGCGGATCTGGTCGTCGCGCAGGTCGGCGACGCGGCCAGTGGCGCCCGGGACGAAGTGATCGATGGTGGCATTTTCGAGGAAGTAGTCCATCAGCGGGTGGGACTTTGCTTCGGCGAGACGGTTTTCGGCGCGGATGAAGCCATCGACCTCGTCGGCGGCGAACATGGTGTTGTAGGGCGCGGGGACGATGAAGGGCGGGTGCGGGCGAATGTAGCTCAGGTGGGCGAACCACGGGCGCTCGCCGACCTGCTCGTCGAGCCAGCGCAGGCATTCACTGGTGAGGAAAGCAGTCTGGGTCTGGTCGGCGGAGTATGCGGGTGGGGCGTTGGTGATGCGGCCGGGTTCGACGCCGACGGGAAGGTGGGCTTCGGTGTTGTCGGCGAACTTCAGGCCTTGCTGGCCGAGCCAGCTGAGCCAGGGGCGCTCGTGCTCGGGGAGTTTTACCCGGGTGGTGAAGCCGGGAAGGACGCCTTCGTAGGTAGTGAGGTCGGGGTCGCCGGGGGCGCGATTGGTTGGGTCGAGGCTGACATCGGTGTAGCCGAAAAGGGTCGGGTCGTAGCCGGCGCGGCGGGCGGCTTTGGCGATGTTGTCGAAGCGGTCGGCAAGCGGGCTGCCGTTGCGGACCACGCGGTTGTTCATCTGGTAGAGGCCGGTATAGAGCGCGGCGCGGGCGGGCGAGCAGGGCGCGGCCTGCGAATAGTGGTTGAGGAAAGCGACACCCTCGGCTGCCAGTGCGTCGAGGTTCGGGGTCTTGACGTGGGGGTGGCCGGCGTAGCCCGTTGCAGAGCCGCGCCACTGGTCAGCGGTGATGAAGAGGATGTTCATTGGTCTGCCGATCTAGCGTGGTGCCCCCTGTCGCCCCCTCCACCAGCTTCGCTGGCCCCCTCCCTCGCTGCGCAGGGGAGGACCCTGTTGACGTCAGTTCTCCAGCACCAGCACGTCGCTCGAGGCGATGCCGAGGCGGACGGGGGTGCCGTGGGTGGGGGGTGGGGTGCGCTGGTCGTTGAAGGTGTCCAGGCTGATTGTGTTGCCGCCTAGATCGACCTTGAGGCGGATCACCGAGCCGAGGAAGGCGACTTCGGCGACCTTGCCTTCGAGCTGGATGTCGCGGCCGGTGACGTCGGAGAGCGAGACCGCCTCCGGGCGCATGGTGAGGGCAACTGCCTCGCCGGTGCGGGCGGCGTCGGGCAGGGCGGGGATGGTGACTGTGGAGGGGCCGATCTGCACCGTCTTGCGGGCAGCATCGGCGACGGTGGCATTCAGCGTGTTGAGCTGGCCGACAAAGGTGGCCACGAAGCGGGTCTGCGGGCGGTTGTAGATTTCGAACGGCGTGCCGAACTGCTCGACATTGCCGGCGCTCAGCACGACGATGCGGTCGGAGATCGACAGCGCTTCTTCCTGGTCGTGGGTGACGAAGACGGTGGTGATGCCGAGTTCGCGCTGGATCTCGCGGATCTGCTCGCGCAGGGAGACGCGGATCTTGGCGTCGAGGGCGGAGAGCGGCTCGTCGAGGAGGAGCATGCGGGGGCTCGGGGCGAGGGCGCGGGCGAGGGCGACGCGCTGCTGCTGGCCGCCGGAGAGCTCGAACGGGAAGCGCTTGCCGTATCCTGCGAGGCCGATGAGCTTCAGCATCTCCTCGACGCGGGCCTCGCGCTGCGCGCGCGGCATGTTGGCAATCTTGAGGCCGAAACCGACATTGTCGGCGACGTTCATGTTGGGAAAGAGCGCATAGGCCTGGAACACCATGCCGATCTGCCGCCGGTTCGGCGCCAGCGTGGTGATGTCGCTGCCGGCGACGGTGATGCTGCCGCTGGTGGGCTTCTCGAAGCCGGCGATCATGCGCAGGATCGTGGTCTTGCCGCAGCCCGACGGGCCGAGCAGCGTAACGAATTCGCCCTGGTCGAAACTGAGGTCGACGCCCTTGACGACCTGGTTGTCGCCAAACGCCTTCACCAGCTTGTCGATGCGAAGAAACTCTGCGGCCATGCGGTCAGTCCTTGCGGGCGTCACTCTTTGCGAGCGGTCTTGGGGGCGAAGCGGGCGAGCAACTGGATCATGCCCATGGCGCCCCATGTGATGACGAAGGAGATCACGGCGAGGGCCGCGGGCTCGAAGGCGCGGTTGGCGCCGACATTCTGCATGTAGACGCCAAACACCTGCTGGTTGAGCAGGCTGGCGATGGTGAACTCGCCGATGACGATGGCGAGCGTGAGGAACGCCCCGGAGAGCACGGCCACGACGATGTTGGGCAGGATAACCCGGGCGAGAATCGTCAACTGGCTGGCGCCGAGGATGGTCGCCGCCTCGGTCAGTGTCTGCACGTCGATGGTGCGGAGGCCCGTGTCGATGGCCCGGTACATGTAGGGCAGGCCGAGCGCGACATAGGCGAAGGTCAGGAGGATCGGGCCGCCGATATACTGCCCGCCCACCTGCCAGCCGAGCAGCGGCAGCCACGAACTCGAGCCGTAGAGCCGGATGTAGCCGAAGACGAGGATGATGGCGGGTATTATGAGCGGCAGCAGGGTGACGAACTCGACCAGCGGCCGCAGCTGCGGCAGGCGCAGCCGCACATAGTAGGCGGCCGGAAGGACGATGAAGATGCCGACGAGGATCGTCGCGAGGCCGATGAAGAGCGAATAGGAGAACGTTTCCTGGAAGCGCGGGTCGACCAGCACGTTGAGGTAGGCATCGAGCGAATAGGTGCCGCGGCGGATGCGCAGCGAAAAATCGATCGTGGCGATCAGCGGGAGCAGGAAGTAGAGCGCGCCCAGCCCGAAGACGAGCCAGGCCCAGGGCTTGCCGCGGATCATTTCAGCCACCTCTCGGCGCGAGCCCGGATGACGAGGTAGATGACGTTGGCCAAGGCGGTGATGACGATCATGCCCAGCGCCAGCGCCGCGCCGAGTCCCGGGTTCTGCAGCACGTCGCCGCGGATCTGCGCGTAGAGCAGGATGGGCACGATGTTCAGCGACGAGCCCGTAAGCGCGTAGGCGGTGGCAATGGCGCCGAAGGCATTGGCGAAGAGCAGCGACAGCGTGCCAAGCAGGTTCGGCCACAGCACAGGCAGCCCGATATAGCGCCAGAACTGCCAGGGCGTCGCGCCCAGGGTGGCGGCCGCCTCGCTCCACTCCTTCTTCAGCCCGTCGATCGCCGGGGCGATGATGAGGACCATCAGGGGGATCTGGAAATAGAGGTAGGTGATGGTGAGGCCCCAGAAGCTCAGGATGTTGAAGCCGGACCGGTACAGGTCGATGCCGAATACGGTCTTGAGGATCACCGTCACGAGGCCCAGGCGGCCGAGCGTGGCGAGGAAGGCGAAGGCGAGCGGGATACCGGCAAAATTGGAGGCGACGCCCGAGAAAGTCATCACGGTCGAGCGGATCGACTCCGGCAGCTTGCCGCGAATGATAGCGAGCGCAATGATCAGCCCGATCGCGGCGCCGATGGCGGCCGAGGCGGCGGAAATGCGCAACGAAATGGAGAAGGAACTGACGATCTGCGGCTGGCCCAGATCGACGATATTCTGCAGCGTGAAGCCGCCATCGGCTCCAATGAAGGCCTGGACCACCAGACCAAGTGTCGGCAGGACGAGGAACAGGATCGCGAAGGCGACGAACGGCGCCACGCCGACGAGTGCCGTCAGCGTGCCGCCCGACAGGAACGACCGTATGCGCCGCCAAGGCGGCATGGCCGGCCCGGTTCGCACCGGGTCGGCCACAGAAGCTTGAGTCAAGCCGTTATTCGGCAACGTTGGCACCGACGACGGCGTCCCACTGGCCGGTGATCACGGCCTTGGCAGCGTTCTGCTCCTCGATGGAGGGGAAGACGGCCTTGGCATAGTTCTCGGCGGGGGGCAGGGCGTCGAGCAGATCCTGCGGGATCTTGCCCTGCTCGGCGAGCGCGTTGAAGCGGATCGGGTGGCAGTAGCCCTTGAGCCAGCCGAGCTGGCCTTCGTCGGAGTAGAGGTACTCCATCCAGAGCTTGGCGGCGTTCGGGTGCGGGGCGTATGCGCTGATGGCCTGCACGTACACACCGGCCACGACGCTATCGGACGGAACCACGACCTCGGCAGCGGGATTGCCCGCGAAGCCGTCGCGCCAGGCGAGGACGTTGTAGTCCCAGGCGATGACGACGGGGGTGGTGCCCTGCGCGACCGAAGCCGCCTTGCCGATGACGGGGACGAAGTTGCCCTTGGCGTTCAGGTCCTTGAAGAAGGCGAGGCCGGCATTGGCAGCCGACTCGGCATCGGTGCCGCCATTGGCGAGACCGGCGCCGTAGACGCCCTGGATGGCCTGGTTGGAGGCGCGCGGGTCACCGGCGAGGGCGACAGAGTTGGCGTATTCGTCCTTCTGCAGGTCGGCCCAGCTGGTGGGGACGCTCGAAACGAGGTCGGTGTTCACGAGGAACGACAGCACGCCGTAGTAGTCGCCGTACCAGAAGCCTTCCTCGTCCTTGGCCTCGGCCGGGATCTCGTCCCAGGTCGATACCTTGTAGGCCTGAAGCAGGCCCTCTTCCTTGGCCTGCGGGCCGAAGCTCAGGCCGATGTCGAGCACGTCGGGGGCCTGCGGACCGGTATTGTCCTTGTTGGCGCGGACGGCCTCGAGTTCGTCGGCCGAGCCGGCGTCGGGGTTCAGCTCGTTGACGGTGATGCCGGGGTACTTCGCCTTGAAGCCGGCGATGACCTCGCCATAGCCGCACCAGTTGTGCGGCAGCGCGATGGTGGTCAGCATGCCTTCGGCCTTGGCGGCTTCGTAGAGGGCGGCGAGGTCGGTCTGCGCCATCGCGGCGGTCGAAGCGAGCATCGCGACGACGGACACCGAGGCGGCAAACGCGTTCTTCATGATCATTTGCGTCTCCCTGGAGATGTAGGCTTCTGTCCCGCCTTGCGGAGGCCCCAAAGCCGCGCTCCACCTAGTTCGGCCATGTGACAGGCACATGACACCCCCGGCGCCGGTCCCACGGGCGACGAGGCCGAGAAGCGGCGCACAAGCGCTGCTCCGCCGGGTGTTGCGGCTGTGTCAGGCTCCCCAAGCCGATTGTGACAATTGTGACAGTGCCCGGTTTGGGGTCGCGAGTCGAGATGGGGGAGCGAGACGTCCCGGGAGCAAGGTTAGACCGGTTCCAGACTAGGTCGATATTTCTTGATGCTGATCATCCACTTTGATAGGCCGCCTGCCATTGCGGCTCCTCGGGACCGGCAGGGAGATTTCAGACATGAAGACGATCAGCACATTTGCCCTCGTTGCGAGCATGGCGATGGGCGCGGCCGGGGCGGCCGTGGCACAGGAGCCGACGACCGACGAAATTCTCAAGACCTATGCGGACATCGCGCTCGCCGGTTACGAGGACGCGCTCAGCACCGCGAAGGCGCTCGATGCCGCGACCGACGCCCTGATCGCGACCCCCTCGGAGGCCACGCTCGCGGCGGCCCGGGAAGCGTGGATCGCAGCGCGTCCGAGCTACCAGCAGACCGAGGCGTTCCGCTTCGGCAACGCCATCGTCGACGAGTGGGAAGGCAAGGTGAATGCCTGGCCGCTCGACGAGGGGCTGATCGACTATGTCGATGCGAGCTATGGCGCCGAGAGCGACGAGAACGGGCTCTACACGGCCAACGTGATCGCCAACGCCAAGCTCACCATCGACGGGCAGGAGATCGATGCGACCGAAATCACCCCCGAGTTCCTTGCCGGGACGCTGCAGGAAGCGGGCGGGATCGAGGCGAACGTCGCGACGGGCTACCACGCGATCGAGTTCCTGCTGTGGGGACAGGACCTCAACGGCACTGGTCCGGGTGCCGGGCAGCGTCCGTTCACCGACTATTCGACGGAGGCCAATGCAGCGCGGCGCGCACAGTATCTCGATGCGGCAACCGATCTGCTGGTGACCGATCTCGAGGAGATGGTGGCGGCCTGGGGCGAGGGTGGCGCGGCGCGGGTAGCGCTGGCCGAGTCGGGGCTGTCGACGATCCTCACCGGCATGGGCTCGCTGTCGTTCGGCGAACTGGCGGGCGAACGGATGAAGCTCGGCCTGCTGCTGCACGATCCGGAAGAGGAGCATGACTGCTTCTCGGACAACACGCACGCTTCGCACCTCAGTGACGGCATCGGCATTCGCAACGTCTACCTGGGCCGGTACGTGCGGGTGGATGGCTCGGTAGTGGACGGTCCGTCGATTTCGGCGCTGATCGCGGCCAAGGACGCGGCGCTCGATGCGGAAATCCGCGCGCAACTGGACGACTCTGTGGCCAAGCTGCAGGCGGTTGCCGATCGGGCAGCCGGCGGCGAGGCCTATGACCAGCAGATCGGCGAGGGCAATGTCGAAGGCAACGCTGCGGTGCAGGCAGCGATCGATGCGCTGATTGCCCAGACGCGTGGCGTCGAGCGCGCCGTCGCGCTGCTGAACCTCGGCGATGCCGTGACCATCGAGCAGTCGGACAGCCTGACCAACCCCGACTCGGTGTTCGAGTAAGGCAGGTTTTCCAAAGCTTTGTGGCGGCCGCGGGCTTGAAAGAATCCGCGGCGCCGTCTTTCTTCCCGGCATGGCCGGGCTATCGCCTAGAGTGCTGACATGCACATGCGCTTGACTGCGGTCCTGGTCATAACCCTTCTGGCGGGTCTCGCTTTCGGCAACGAGAGCGGGACCCGTCCCGATCTCTCCGCCGAGGACCTGGCGCGCGTTGCCGCGGTGACGGCGCCAACGACCGATTTCACCAAGCCCGAGAATTTCGAGCAACTGCCGGCCGGCAAGGCGACGGTGAAGAAGCTGGTCAACCAGGACATCTTCTCGTTCTCGTCGGCCAACCTGGGTTTCGCGCAGGAAGAGCAGTTCAAGCTCGGCAACGCGCTCTTCCGGAAGCTGTGGGTGTCGTCGCCCTCGTCGACGCAGGCGTCGGACGGGCTGGGGCCGCTGTTCAACGCGCGCGGTTGCCAGAACTGCCACCTGAAGGATGGGCGGGGGCACACGCCGACCGGCAGTGGCGACGACGCGGTGTCGATGTTCCTGCGGCTGTCGGTGCCGGCGGATACGGAAGCTGAGAAGCGGGCGCTCGCCGACGGGTCGCTGAAGGTGATCCCAGAGCCCACCTATGGCGGCCAGTTGCAGGATTTCGCCGTTCCAGGGCTCAGGGCCGAGGGACGGATGGTTATCGAGTATGCCGACGAGCCGCTGACGCTTGCCGATGGCAAGGTGGTGACGCTGAGGCGGCCGACCTATTCGGTGGCGGACCTCGGCTACGGGGAGATGGCGGAGGACGTGATGCTGTCGCCGCGCGTGGCGCCGCAGATGATCGGGCTGGGGCTGGTGGAGCAGATACCGGCCGAGAACATCCTCGCGCATGCGGACCCCGACGATGCCGATGGCGACGGTATATCGGGGCGGGCCAACATGGTGCTCGATCCGGCGACGGGAGAGTGGGCCATCGGACGATTTGGCTGGAAGGCGGGCGCGGCCACGGTGCGCGCGCAGTCGGCCGACGCGTTTGCCGGCGATATCGGGATATCGACACCGCCCGTGATGCTGCCTTTCGGCGACTGCACCGAAGCGCAGGAAGCGTGCCTCGCCATGCCGACCGGCGAGCAGGAGCGGCTTGGACCGTCGGAAGCGCCCGATCCGGTGCTCGACCTCGTGACGTTCTACTCGCAGAACCTTGGCGTGCCGCGGCGGCGGAATGCTGGAAGCGCGACCGTGCTCGCCGGCAAGCAGGCCTTCTACGCAATCGGCTGCGCTTCGTGCCACGTGCCGAAATACGTGACGTCGCGAGCGGGGGGCAATCCGGCACTGCGCTTCCAGTTGATCTGGCCGTACTCCGACTTCCTGCTGCACGACATGGGGCCAGGCCTCGCCGACCATCGACCGGAGGGGAAGGCGGACGGATATGAATGGCGTACGGCGCCGCTCTGGGGGATCGGCCTCACGGAGACGGTTTCGGGACACACCGAGTTCCTGCATGATGGGCGGGCGCGCAACCTGACGGAGGCGATCCTCTGGCATGGCGGCGAGGCCGAACCGGCGCGCGATGCCTTCGCCGCAATGCCGCAAGCCGAGCGCGATGCCCTGCTGAAATTTGTGGAGTCGCTGTGATGCGGGTTTTTCTGGCGGTGCTGCTCGGGTTGCTGGCGACACCTGCGCTGGCGCAGCTGCATCCGACCGGGCGGACGGTGATCACCCAGGCGGTCGAGGACGCAATCAGGCCCGGGTTCGACGGCTTTGCCGAAGCGTCCGATGAGATGCGGGTGGCGATGGTCGATTTCTGCGCGGCACCGTCGCCGGAGGGGCTCGGTAACGCGCGTGGGCAGTTCGGTGCGCTGGTGATCGCGTGGGCGCGGATCGAGAACTACCGCTTCGGGCCGCTGATGGCGGAGAACCGCTCTGACCGCATCTTCTTCTGGCCCGACCGAAAGGGCATCGCGCTGCGGCAGGTGCAGGCGATCCTCGCCGAAAAGGATGCATCGGCGACCGATCCCGCGACCCTCAAGGACAAGAGCGTGGCCGTGCAGGGGTTGGGAGCGCTGGAGTTCGTGCTGTTCGGAACGGGGGCCGACGCGCTGGCTGGGGACGACGCGTTTCGCTGCGACTATGGCGCGGCGATTGCGGGCGCGATCAACAACGTCGCCGCCGAAATGAGCGCCGAGTGGCATGCGACGCCTGGTATCGCGACCCGGATGATCCGGCCGGGAGAGAATGATCCCGACTATCGCAGCAACGACGAGGTGCTGCAGGAACTGGTCGGCGTGATGGCGCATGGGCTGGAGGCGATCCGGGACCAGCGCATCCTGCCGTTCCTCGGGCGCAGCGGGGAGACGCCGAAGCCGAAATCGGCGCCGTTCTGGCGCTCGAACATGACCGTGCCGGCGATTCTCGCGAGCTTCGAGGGGCTGCGCACGTTGCTGGTGGCGTCGGATATCTGGCGCTACGTGCCGACGGAGCAGTTCTGGATCGGCGAGCAGGCGTTGGCGGAGTTCGACAGCGTTGCGATCTACGGCTCGGCCGTGACCGGGACGGTGGAGGCGGCCATGGCCGACCCGGAGCAGGTGGACCAACTGGCCAACATCGTCATTTCGAACCAGGTGCTGGGCAAGCTCACGGGCGAGGACCTTCCGGCGGCGCTTGGGCTGTCCGTCGGTTTCTCCTCGCTCGACGGAGACTGACAATGTGGCAGCGACGGGCCTTCCTCAAGGCAGCGGGCGCGGGTTTCGTGGCGAGTCTCGTGCCGCAGCGGGCCGAGGCGCTGGACCGCGCGGAACTGGTGTTCGCCTCGTCGATCCGGAAGCAGGCGGGCGGCTATGCGGCGGCGTTGGTCAGCGAGGCGGGGACGCTGATTTCGAGCGTCGACCTGCCTGATCGCGGGCATGACCTGACGTTTTCGCCGGTGACCGGGCAGGCGGTGGTGTTCGCGCGGCAGCCGGGGACGTTCGCGGTGGTGTTCGACCCAGCCGGGGCCGTGGCGCCGCAGACGATCACCAGTGCCGAGGGGCGGCATTTCTTCGGCCACGGGGCGTTCTCGCCGGACGGCAAGCTGCTCTATGCGACAGAGAACGATTTCGAGAATGCGCGCGGGGTAATCGGCATCTACGACGTGGCCGGCGGGTTCAGGCGGATCGGCGAGTTCGACACGTTCGGCACCGGGCCGCACGAGATGCTGCTGATGCCGGACGGAGAGACCTTCGTGGTGGCGAATGGCGGGATAGAGACGCACCCGGATTACGGCCGGGCGGAGCTCAATATCGAGACGATGGATCCGTCGATCGCCTTCATAGACCGGAAGTCCGGCGACCTGATCGGACAGTTGCGGCTCGACGGCGACCTGCACCAGCTGTCGATCAGGCACATGGCGTTCGACGCGCAGGGGCGGGCCTGGTTCGGTTGCCAGTTCAAGGGCGATCCGGGTGATCGGCCGCAACTGGTGGGCTACGCGACGCGCGACGGCGAGATCAGGTTGCTGGAACTGCCGGCGGATGCGCTCGGCGACCTCAGGAACTATGTCGGCTCCCTGGCGGCCTCGACGGATGGCAGCATCATCGGGGTCAGTTCGCCCGAGGGGAACACCATCCTGGCGATCGACCCGGTGTCGGGCCGGATCATCGACTCCCTGTCGATGCAGAACGGCTGCGGGCTGGCGGGCGACGCGGTGGGGCTGCTTGCATCGTCGGGCGACGGCGAGCTCGGTGGGTTCGCCGGTTCGACGACGAGGCGCGTGGGGTTCGACGTGCTGTTCGACAACCACCTGCGACGCATTGGGTAGCGGCGGCGATGGCGAGCCACCTAGCCGCGCCGCGCGGCCCGCGATAATGCTCGTGCGGGGCCGGCAGTGTTGGCGCCCTACCACTTTGGGGCGCTATGGATACTCCGGCCACCAGGATGCGCCTGCAACGCGGGCTCTTCGAACTCGCAATGCGCAGCCAGTATTGGCCGATGGACCAGCTGGTTGCCTATCAGCGCGCGCTGCTTTCGAAGCTGGTTGAGCATGCGCGGCGTACCGTCCCCTTCTACAAGACCCGGCTCGACCCTGCCATCGGTGCCGATGGACGCATCGACTGGGCGCGCTGGCGCGATATTCCGATCATCAGCCGGCAGGACCTGATCGAGGGGTTCGATGCCCTGAAGTCGCGGGACCACCCGCGGGAACACGGCGGAGTCTGGCTGATGAGCAGCTCCGGCTCGACCGGGCAGCCGGTGCGAGTAAACTACAACTTGCTGTTCGCGGTCACCAATGAGCCATTCAACTGGCGGGCCGAGACCTGGCAGGGGCTCGACTGGTCCGGCACGAGCGTCACGCGCGCCGAGGACTACAACCTCGACACCGATCCGCCGCGCTGGTCTCGGACCTGGGGGCCGCCATGGCTCGCGGTGGCGCAGCGAGGTCGTATCGTCGACCTTGGGCGAAGCACCTCGACCGAGGTTGCCCTGCGCTTCCTGCAGCAACTGGAGCCGAGCTATCTGACGACAGGTCCCAACAGCCTGCACATGTACGCCATGGAGGCGCGGCGGCTGGGGATCGACCTGCGGCTCCGCGCGGGGCTGGGGCAGGGCGAGGGAGTGACCCCCGCGGCAAAGATCGCGGTCGGTGAGGTGTTCGGGGCGCCGCTCTACGAGCGCTACAGCTCACGCGAAGCGGGGCGGATGGCGCATGATTGCACGCACCAGAAAGGCATGCATCAGAGCATGGAGAAGGTGCTGGTCGAGATCATCGACGAACAGGGAAAGCCCTGTCCCCCGGGCGTCGAGGGGCGGGTGGTGGTGACGCCGCTCTACAACACCATCAATCCGTTGATCCGCTACGAGCAGGGCGACATGGCCTATTGGGGAGAGCCATGCACGTGCGGGCGGACACTGCCGATCATCGCCAAGATCACCGGTCGCACCAGCGCCATCTTCCGCCATCCGGACGGCAGGGCGACGCACCGGTTCTACACCCAGGAAGCGCGTGACGCGCTGAAATGCGGCATCTGGCAGATCGCCCAGGTGGGACCACTGGATTTCGAGGTGCGCTACGTGCCCAATGACTGGGACGTGCCGGCGGACGAAGACACTGCCCGCGCGATCTTCCTCGACGTGTATTTTCCCGATGCTCGGGTTGCGTTCAAACGGCTCCGCGCCCTACGCGCCACGCCGAGAGACAAGTACCTGGAGTATGTGTACGAGGTGAAGGCGCCTGCGCCGGCGGTCTAGTGTCAGCCAATCGCAGGCCCGGTGCTCTCCCTCAGCACCAGCTCGACTGGCCAGAGTTCGTGGATGCTCGCCGGATCCTTGCCTTCCTGCATCTGGAGCAGGAGTTCGGCGATGCGGGCGCCCGCGGCGCGCATCGACGACCGCGTGGTGGACATGGAGGGCACCATGTTGTCGGCGTTGAGGTAGGGAAAGACGTCATCATGCGCGATCATCGAGACGTCCTTGCCCAGTTCGAGCCCCGCGGCGCGAATGGCGCGGAAGACGCCGAGCGCGGTCATCATCGAGCCAGCGAGGAAGGCGGTGGGCCGGGGGCGGCGCTCCAGGAAGGCCTGGGCGAGGCGGAAGCCGTTCTCGTCGGTGAAGCGCCCCCCGGAAACGAGGCCGGGATCCACCGTGAGGCCGCGTGACTGCAGTGCGCCGCGGTAGCCGCGGTCGCGATGGATGGCGAAGGTCTGGTCCTCGGGACCGTTGATCATTGCGATGCGGGTATGCCCGAGATCGATCAGGTGGCTTGTGGCGCGACGGAAGGCGCCCTCGTTGTCGATGTCGAGCCAGGCATGCGGAATCTTCACGCCCTCGGCGCGGCCGTGCAGCAGAAACGGCATGCCGAGTTCGGTCAGGGCGGCGATGCGCTGGTCGTTCGGCGTGGGGGCGGAGAGAACGAGGGCATCGACGCGTTTCGACGCGGCCAGGCGCTTGAAGACAGGCACTTCGTCGTCGGCGTCGATGGGCGTGACGACGATGTCGATCTCGTGCTGGGCCAGCCGCTCGGAGATGCCGGAGAGGAATTCGGACGTGTGCGGCCCGAAATGCAGCGAGCGCTGGAGGGGCAGGGGGACGCCGATGGCGCCGGAGCGGCCGGTAGCGAGGCGGCGGGCAGAAGCGTTGGCGCGATAACCCAGGCGGTTTGCGGCCTCGGCGACGCGTGCACGCGTCTCTTCGTTGACTTCCGGGAAGCCATTGAGAGCGCGGCTCACAGTGGTTTGCGAGAGCCCGAGCTCGTTAGCCAAGTCTTTGAGTTTCATAACCAAATTACGCGCATCCGTGGCCGCGCTAGTGCGGCTTCTCCGGACGCCTCCTCCCAGAGCGACGCATTCAAAGCGATTTGGAGAACTGTTGCAAGGCCTTTGGGAAGACACTTCGGCTTGAGGTTCGTACCTCAAACTCAGGGCGCGCTCTTACCGCAGTTCAGTAAGCATTCCTGACCTAAGCGCTTCATTTTGCTGAGACAAACGCAGAGCGCCCGTTGAGCGGTGATGAACGACTGCTGAATCCCGCTTGACAGCATTTCCAACCAAAGTCTAGTTTCCCACTCAAAGCGCTTTGAAAAAAGGCGGGCATCACCCCGCACAGGGCGTTTTGTGGGAGGATAGCTGGCGGGTGGGGTGGTCTCCGATGGAGGCGCCGGTTCCCGTGCACATTTTTCCTCCCGGTCACACAGTCCTTTTGGGAGGAACTCAATGAAGCTGAAATCCCTGGCCCTCGGCCTTATGGCCGGCGTGTCGTTCGCTGCCGCAGCGCAGGCCGCAGACCTGCAGATAGTGCTCGGCGACACCGGTAGCGGCCTGACCTTCCTGCAGTCGCAGATCGACCGCTATGTCGCGGCCAACCCGGAAGACAAGGTCACGATCGTGCCGATGCCGTCGTCGACCTCGGACCAGTTCGGCCAGTACCGCCTGTGGCTCGCTGCCGGCAACACCGACATCGACGTCTACACCACCGACGTGATCTGGGCTCCGCAGCTGGCCGAGCACTTCACCGACCTGACCGCCGCCACCGCGGACATCGTCTCTGGCTACTTCCCGGCAATCATCGAGTCGCAGACCGTGGACGGCAAGCTCGTCGCGCTGCCCTCGTTCACCGACGCGCCGGCCCTCTACTACCGCAAGGACCTGCTCGAGAAGTACGGCAAGTCCGTGCCGACCACCTGGGCCGAGCTCGAAGCGACCGCCAAGGAAATCCAGGACGCCGAACGCGCTGCCGGCAACCCCGACATGTGGGGCTTCGTGTGGCAGGGCAACGCCTATGAAGGCCTGACCTGCGACGCGCTGGAGTGGGTGAAGTCGAACGGCGGCGGCCAGATCGTCGAGGCCGATGGCACCATCTCGATCAACAACCCGCAGGCCGCGGCGGCGATCGACCGCGCTGCTGGCTGGGTGAACACCATCTCGCCGCCGGGCGTGCTGGCTTATGGCGAAGAAGAGAGCCGCGGCGTGTGGCAGCTCGGCAATGCCGTGTTCATGCGCAACTGGCCGTACGCCTACGGCCTCGGCTCGGCAGCTGACTCGGCCGTCGCCGGCAAGTTCGACGTCACCACCCTGCCGATGGGCGACGGTGAAGGCGCTCGTTCGGCGGCCACGCTGGGCGGCTGGAATCTCGCGGTCTCCAAGTACTCGCCTGACCAGGAAGCGGCTATCCGCCTCGTGAAGTTCCTGTCGTCGCCGGACGAGCAGAAGCGTCGCGCCATCGAGCAGACCAACCTGCCGACGCTGATGGCCACCTACGAGGATCCGGAAGTCGCCGAGAAGGCGCCGATCATCCCGCTGTGGAAGGAAGTGTTCCAGAACGCCGTGCCGCGTCCGTCGGCTCCGACCGGCACCAACTACAACGAGGTCTCCTCGCTGTTCTGGTCGGCCGTGCACAACACGCTCTCGGGCAACGGCTCGGCCGCCGAGAACCTGGAGACGCTGGAAGCCGACCTGCAGGAACTGCTGGGCAGCTGATCGCCCGCCTGAACGACGTCCCCGGGAGCAATTCCGGGGACTTCCCCTTTCCTGCGGAGTGATCTCCGCGCCCTAGGCGACCCGGTGAGGACAAGATGGCGGTAGAGACGGCGGGCTCGATCCCCCTGCAACGGACGCACAAGCGGTCCGAACTGATGGTGCAGCGGCTGGCGGCCGCGCGCTGGTTCCTCCTGCCGATGATGATCGCCCTCGCCGTGGTGGCCGGCTGGCCGCTGCTGCGCTCGATCTGGTTCTCCTTCACCGACGCGCGCCTCAACTCGCTCTACAGCGCCGAGTGGATCGGCTTCGGCAACTACCTGCGCTGGCAGGTGCTGGACTCGGGCGCCGTTCGCTGGCGCGGCGTCCTCGCCGACCCGGACTGGTGGAACGCGGTGTGGAACACCATGCGCTTCGCCTTCATCTCGGTGTCGCTCGAAGCGGTGCTGGGCATGCTGGTGGCGCTGGTGCTGAACGCCGAGTTCCGCGGCCGCGGCATCGTCCGCGCCGCCATCCTCATCCCGTGGGCCATTCCGACGATCGTGTCGGCCTAGATGTGGTCGTGGATGCTCAACGACCAGCTCGGCATCGTCAACGACCTGCTGCTGCGGCTCGGGCTCATCAGCCAGAAGATCGCCTGGACCGCCTCGGCCGACACGGCGATGACCGCGGTGCTGGTGGTGGATATCTGGAAGACGACGCCGTTCATGGCGCTCCTGATCCTCGCCGGCCTGCAGATGATCCCCAAGGATGTCTACGAGGCGGCCAAGGTCGATGGCGTGCATCCAATCAAGGTGTTCTTCCGCGTGACGTTGCCGCTGGTGCGTCCGGCGCTGATGGTGGCGATCATCTTCCGCCTGCTCGACGCCATGCGCATCTTCGACCTGATCTACGTGCTGACGCCGAACTCCAAGGCGACCAAGACCATGTCGGTGCTGAGCCAGGAAAACCTGTTCCAGTTCGACAAGTTCGCCGAAGGCTCGACGCAGTCGACGCTGCTTTTCGCCATCATCGCCATCCTCACGGCGCTCTACATCTGGCTGGGCCGGGTCAACTTCGACGGGGAGAGCAAGTAAGATGAACGCCTGGGCAATCACGAAGCGGGCGAGCTTCTACCTGGCCGTTGTGGTGATCGTGGTTTTCGCGGTCTTCCCGTTCTACTACGCCATCCTGACGAGCTTCAAACAGGGTCCCGACCTGTTCAAGATCACGTACTGGCCGGAATCGTTCAGCCTCGACAACTACGCCTCGGTGCTGACCTCGGGCAGTTTCCCGCGCAACCTGCTGAACTCGGTATTCGTCGCCGCGGTGACGGTTCTGCTGGCGCTGTTCCTCGCCATCACCGCCTCGTTCGCGCTGGCCAGGGTGAAGTTCCGTGGGCGCGGCCTGCTGCTGATGACGATCCTCGGGGTCTCGATGTTCCCGCAGATCGCGGTGCTGGCGGGCCTCTTCGAGCTGATCCGGTTCCTCGGCATCTACAACACGCCGTGGGCGCTGATCTTCAGCTACACGATCTTCACGCTGCCGTTCACCGTGTGGGTGCTGACCACCTTCATGCGCGACCTGCCGATCGAGATCGAGGAGGCGGCGATCGTCGACGGCGCCAACCCGTGGATCATCATCACCCGCGTGTTCCTGCCGCTGATGTGGCCGGCGCTGGTGACGACCGGGTTGCTCGCCTTCATCGGCGCCTGGAACGAATTCCTGTTCGCGCTCACCTTCACCGTGTCGAACGATACTCGCACGGTGCCGGTGGCCATCGCGCTGCTCTCGGGCGGCAGCCAGTTCGAAATCCCGTGGGGCGCGATCATGGCGGCCTCGGTCATCGTCACCGTGCCGCTGGTGGTTCTCGTTCTCATCTTCCAGCGCAAGATCATTTCCGGCCTCACCGCCGGCGGCGTAAAGGGCTAACTCCATGGCGCACATCCAGCTCAAGAACATCAAGAAGTCGTTCGGCATGGTCGATGTCATCAAGGGGGTCGACCTCGAGGTGCAATCGGGCGAGTTCATGGTGTTCGTCGGCCCCTCCGGTTGTGGCAAGTCCACCCTGCTCAGGCTGCTGGCCGGGCTCGAGGACATCACTTCGGGCGAAATGACCTTCGACGGGCAACTGGTGAATTCGCTGGCTCCCTCGCGGCGCGGCATCGCCATGGTGTTCCAGTCCTACGCGCTCTACCCGCACATGACCGTGTACGAAAACATGGCGTTCGGCATGCAGCTGGCCAAGCAGGGCAAGGAAGCCATCCGCGAGCGCGTCGAACGCGCGGCCGAGATGCTGCAGATCACGCCGTACCTCTCGCGCCTGCCCAAGCAGCTGTCGGGCGGCCAGCGCCAGCGCGTCGCCATCGGCCGCGCCATCGTGCGTGACCCCAAGGTGTTCCTGTTCGACGAGCCGCTCTCCAACCTCGACGCGGCGCTGCGTGTCGCCACCCGCCTGGAGATCGCCAAGCTGCATCACCAGATGACCGGCTCGACCATGATCTACGTGACCCACGACCAGGTGGAGGCGATGACGCTCGCCGACAGGATCTGCGTGCTGCGCGACGGGTTGGTCGAGCAGGTGGGCTCGCCGCTGGAGCTCTACGAGAACCCGCAGTCGATGTTCGTCGCCGGCTTCATCGGTTCGCCCAAGATGAACTTCCTCAACGGCCAGATCGCTGACGGCTTCGGCGCCAGCACAATCGGCATCCGCTCCGAGCATATCGAGGTGTCGGATCGCGACGGCAGCTGGAAGGGCAAGGTCGTCCACTCCGAGAACCTCGGCTCGGACACCTACGTCTACGTCGACATCGGCACCGACGAGCCGGTGATCGTGCGGCAGGAGGGCAAGAGCCTGCACAAGCCGGACGAGGCCATCTCGATCGCGCCGATCCCCGACAAGATCCACCGCTTCGACAAGGCCGGAAAGCCGCTGCGGCATTAGCCTAAAGGCGGTCGACAAAAGGCTGGCGTCGCAGCCGATTTTCGCCGCACTTGGCTGCCAAGTGCGGCGGTGCCGCAAACCAGATCAAGACCCATCAGGCCGGCAGTCACGCCGGCCTTTTCCACGAATACCAAGGAGTGCCCGAGATGCCGATCAGAGCCACCGTATGGGGCGAAAACGTCCACGAGCAGAAGAACAAGGCCGTTGCCGAGAACTATCCCATCGGCATGCACGGCGCGATCGCCAAGCTGCTCAGCGAGGACAGCAACATCGTCGCCTCGACCGTGACGATGCAGGATCCCGAGCACGGCATGACCGAGAAGAAGCTCGACGAGACCGACGTGCTGCTCTGGTGGGGCCACGCCGCGCACAAGGACGTCGACGACAAGATCGTCGAGCGCGTCGTCGAGCGCGTCTGGCAGGGCATGGGCCTGATCGTGCTGCACTCGGGCCACCACTCGAAGGTGTTCAAGCGCCTGATGGGCACCCCGGCGAACCTGCACTGGCGGGAAGCCGGCGAGCGCGAGCGCATCTGGGTGGTGAACCCCGGGCACCCGATCGCCAGGGGGCTCGGCGAGTATTTCGAGCTCGAGTACGAAGAGATGTACGGCGAGCCCTTCTCGGTGCCAGAGCCGCTCGAGACGGTGTTCGTGTCGTGGTTCCAGGGCGGCGAAGTGTTCCGCTCGGGCCTGACCTACCGCCGTGGCGCGGGCAACATCTTCTACTTCCGCCCCGGTCACGAGACCTACCCGACCTACCACGATGCCAATGTGGGCAAGGTGCTCCGCAACGCGGTGAACTGGGCGTTCAACGCCGACCGCCACGCCGAGCTGATGAAGGCGCCGAACACGCCGGTGGACAAGGCGATCGAGAAGATCGTCGAGCGCGGCGCCAAGCTGTCGCACCACCCGAAGTAAGGCTCAGGGCAGGGGGATACCCATGCGGCTCCTCGTCGTTGGAACGGGTAACATGGCCGGGCTGCAGGTGCAGCGCGGCTGGAGCAGGATTGCGGGCGTGACACTGGTCGGCGCCGTCGATCCGGTGCCGGCCAACCTCGCGGCGTTCGCGTCGACCTATGGCGTGCCGAGGACCTTCGGCACGCTTGAGGAGGCAATTGCCTGGGGCGAGTTCGACGCGGCAACCGTTGTCGCGTCGGATGCCTGGCACCATCCGCTGGTGATGCAACTGATCGCGGCGAAGAAGGCGATCTTCTGCGAAAAGCCGCTTGCCACCAACCATCCGCTGGCGATGGAAATGGTGGAGGCGGTGGAGGCGGCCGGCCTCATCAACATGGTCAACCTCACCTATCGCAACGTCGCCGAACTGCATGCGGCTCGGGCGCTGGTCGCCTCGGGCGCGCTGGGCGAGGTGAAGCATGTTGAGGCGAGCTACCTGCAGCACTGGCTGGCGCAGCGCGACTTCGCCGACGAGGCCGGTCTCGACGGTCGATGGCTGTGGCGCCTCTCCAAGGGGCACGGGTCCAACGGGACGCTCGGCGATATCGGCATCCACATCCTCGATTTCACGACGTTTGCGATCGGCGAGGATATCCGCTCGATGAACTGCCGGCTGCAGACCTTCCAGAAGGTGCACGGCGACCGCATCGGCGAGTATGTGCTCGACGCCAATGACAGCTTCATCATCTCGGCGGAGTTCACCAACGGGGCGATCGGCACCATCCATTCATCGCGCTGGGCCTCCGGACATTCGAACGACCAGAAGCTGCGCATCTACGGGAACCGTGGCGGGCTCGAGCTCAGCCATGGGCACTGGGGCTCGCTGCTGCGCGTCTGCGCGGGCGATGACGTGGCGACGTCGACCTGGCGCGAGGTTACGGTCGAACCCGTGAAGACCAACTACGAGCGCTTCGCCGAAGCGGTGCGGACGGGGCGTCAGGACGATCCCGCTTTCCGCCATGCGGCCGGGCTGCAGAAGGTCCTGGATCTGGCGCTCGTCGCCGACCTGGACCGCCGAGAACACAAGGTTTAGCCGCGGGCGCGCGGCTCACGACGGGCGGTGGTCGCCCGGGGCACACAGGACAGGACTGAATTAACATGCGCATGCTCATCCTCGGGACCGGCGGTATGGCCAAGCAGCACGCCATCCACTTCGCGGCCATCGATGGCGTGACGGTAGTGGGCGGCGTTGACGTCGACCCCAACCGGCTGGAGGCGTTCAACACCACCCACAACATCCCCAACGGTTTCGCCTCGCTCGATGCGGCGATCGCCTGGGGCGAGTTCGATGCAGTGGCCAATGTGACGCCGGACTCGATCCACCATGCCACCTCGATCGCGGCGCTGAAGGCCGGCAAGCACGTGTTCTGCGAGAAGCCGCTGGCAACCGACGCGATCAAGGCGTTCGAGATGGTCGAGGTGGCCGAAGCCTCGGGGCTGATCAACATGGTCAACCTCACCTACCGCAACGTGGCCCAACTGCAGAAGGCACGCGAGATCGTGACATCGGGCCAGATCGGCACCGTGCGGCATGTCGAGGCGAGCTACCTGCAGAGCTGGCTGGTCTCCAGGGCCTGGGGCGACTGGCGCTCGGAGAGCCAGTGGCTGTGGCGCCTCTCGAAGAAGCACGGCAGCAACGGCGTGCTGGGCGATATCGGCGTGCACATCCTCGACTTCGCCTCCTACGGCTCGGGGCTCGACATCGATCATGTCTTCGCGCGGCTCAAGAC
Source organism: Pseudomonadota bacterium (assembly GCA_023428425.1). Lineage (GTDB taxonomy): Bacteria > Pseudomonadota > Alphaproteobacteria > Rhizobiales > Devosiaceae > Devosia_A. The sequence continues at coordinate 6,196 of JAEYYP010000429.1, read as the reverse complement.
CTTCGACAAGGCGCCGGGCAACAAGATCGGCGAGTACGATCTCGATGCCAATGACAGCTTCACGATGAACGTCGATTTCGACAATGGAGCGCTCGGCGTGATCCATGCCAGCCGCTGGGCGACCGGCCACTTCAACGAGCTGCGCCTGCGTGTCTATGGCGACAAGGGCGGCGTCGAGGTGCAGAACGGCAAGACGACCCACCTGAAGGTCGTGCTCGGCGATGACGTCGAGACGGCGACCTGGAAGGAAGTCGAGGTGCCGCCGGTGCCCACAAACTACCAGCGTTTCGCCGAAGCAGTGAAGACCGGCAAGATGCAGGAGCCCAGCTTCCGCCACGCCGCCGAGCTGCAGAAAGTGCTCGACCTGGCGCTCGTGACCGAACTGGAACGTCGCGAACTGCCGACGCACAGCTGATATAGTCCCTGCCCCCGATCACAAGTGAGCGGGGGCAGCGATGCTGCCTAAAATCCTTACGATGAATTAACTCGGGTATGTGACGAAACCCCCATCTAACTTGGGAGGGGGATTTCTTGCGCATACGTGACTTCACAATCTTCGCCGGGTTATCTTTATCCGTGCTCGCAGTCGTTTCCAGCCTCTATGTGGCCGGAGAGAGCAACGCCACGCTCAAAAGACAGTCGATCGAAGTCCGCGAGGCCATGGACAAGGCCAACGCGGCGGGCCAGCTGGGGAGGCTGGTCAAGCAGGTCGAGCTCGATATAGTTCAAGTTCAGCAGTTTCTGACGGATGTGTCGGCGACCCGGGCGCTCGGCGGGCTTGATGACGGCTGGGGGGAAGCAGAACGCTACAGCCGGCAGCTGCCGCAGGACATCGATGCCGCCGAGGCGCTGGCGCGAATTGTCGATGCGCCGGTCGTGGTTGCCGAGCTCCAGGCTGTCGAGGCTGCCTTCGAGCCCTTCTACCAGCAGGGCGTGGAGATGGCGCAGGTCTATGTGCGCGACGGGACAGAAGCCGGCAACCAGTTGATGGAGGCATTCGATGCGACGTCGACGCAGTTGCAGGAACGTCTCGACGAACTGAAGACCGGGCTCGCTGAAGTCGACGACGCCATCGCCGCCGGTACGCTCGACAGACTGGCGCAGATCGCGAGCGAGGGCGAACGGATGCAGATGCTGACCCTGTTCAGCAGCCTGGTCATGGTCGCCGGCATCCTTGGCATGACGGCGTTCATGGCCGGCTATCTGTTTCCGCGACTGGGACGGATCGCGGAGGGGCTGCTCGCCATCGCCGGTGGCGACTACCAGCGGACGATCTACGGGTCGCGCACCTGGCAGGAACTGAAGGACCTCAGCAACGCAGCCGAACAGTTCAAGCAGAGCGGCGTGCAACTCATTGCGCTGACCGAGGCTGATCGCGAACGCCAGGCGAGCGAGGGGGCACGACGGAGCGCGATGATGGAGCACCTGCGCTCGCGCTTCGGCGAGGTGGTGGACGCGGCGGTCGAAGGCGATTTCACGCGCCGGGTGCCGCTCGACTTCGACGACCCCGCCCTGGTGTCGATCGCCGGAAGCATCAACAGCCTCGTTTCGACGGTAGACGACGGCATGACGGAGTCCGGCAAGGTGCTGGCCGCCATCGCGCAGGCTGATCTCACGGCGCGCATGACGGGTCGCTACCGAGGCGGCTTTGCACGCCTGCAGCAGGACGTGAATGCCGTGGCCGACCGCCTGGTGGCCATTGTCTCCGAACTGCAGTCGACATCGCGCTCCATCCGGTCGGCCACAGGCGAAATTCTTGCCGGGGCCAACGACCTCAGCGAGCGCACGACGCGGCAGGCGGCGACCATCGAGCAAACGTCGGCGGCGATGGAGCAGTTCGCCGCGACCCTGACGACGAACGCCGGCCGCGCCAGCGAGGCCAACAAGGTAGCCTAGGTCGTCGAGCGGTCGGCCGAGCAGAGCGGTACCGCCATGCACAAGGCGACCGAGGCGATGGAGCGCGTGAAGTCGTCTTCGGCGCAGATCTCCGGCATCATCGGGCTCATCGACGATATCGCCTTCCAGACCAACCTGCTCGCGCTCAACGCCTCGGTGGAGGCGGCTCGGGCCGGCGATGCTGGCAAGGGGTTCGACGTGGTTGCCGTCGAGGTGCGACGGCTGGCCTCGTCAGCGGCGGAGGCTTCCGCCGAGGTGAAGAAGCTGATCGATCGCGCCAGCGACGAGATCAGGACTGGCGCCGCGATGGTCGACGAGTCGGCCGGGCGTCTGGCCCAGATGCTGGAGGCCGCCCGTCAGTCTAGCCGACTGATGGAAGGCATCGCGAGCGACAGCCGCGCCCAGGCCGAGCAGATCGGCGAGGTCAACACCGCCATCCGGCAACTCGATGAGATGACGCAGCACAACGCGGCACTGGTGGAGGAAACCAACGCCGCCATCGAGCAGACGGAAGGCCAGGTCGTGGAACTGGACCGGGTGGTGGATGTGTTCGTCGTGGAGCAGCGGCCGCTGGCGCGCGCGGCCTGAGCGCGGCGTTGCAACCTGTTCGCGCAGTAGCCATTTACTGCGCGAACGAATGGGAGAAGCGTCATGAGTGTGATCGGGGCCATCATCATCGGCTTGATCGTCGGGTTCATCGCCAAGCTGATCACGCCCGGTGATCCAAAGCCGCGCGGCTTCATCCTCACTGCGGTGCTGGGCATAGCGGGCGCGCTGGTGGCACAGTTCCTCGGGCAGGCCATCGGGCTCTACCAGAGCGGTGAACCTGCAGGGTTCCTCGGCGCCATCGTCGGCTCGGTGATCATCCTCCTGATCTGGCGGCAGGTGGCGCGGGCGCGCTAGACTGTGCCACATGATTCCGACCCTCGAGACCGAACGGCTGCGCCTGCGGCCCTACGCGCTTGGCGACTTCGACGCGTATTGCCAAATGTGGGCCGAGCCGGATGTCGTGCGCTTCATCGGCGGCAAGCCGTTCGCGCGCGAGGCGAGCTGGAACCGCTTCGTTCGTCAGCAGGGCATGTGGGTCTACATGGGCTTCGGTTTCCTCGCCATCGAGGAGAAGGCGACCGGGCATTTCGTCGGCGAGGCGGGGTTCCATGAAGCCTGCCGCGACATCACGCCCTCCATCGAGGGTACGCTGGAGGCGGGCTGGGCGCTCAATTCGGCAGGGCAGGGCTGGGGCTATGCCACCGAGGCCATGGCGGCGGTGATCGGCTGGGGCGAGCGCGCCTTCGCCGGGCGCAGGATGACTGCCATCATCGACCCGGACAACCTGCCGTCCATGCGGGTGGCGCGCAAACTCGGCTTTTCCGAAGTGACGCGCACCACCTACGCCGAAAAGCCCATCGTGCTGTTCGAGCGGGGGTGAGTTCGCCTCGCGGTTGAACTTGCCGGCCTAGCGTGCTGGATAGCTGGCGGGGGAGATCGCCATGCTGCGCCGGGTTCTGCGACTGGGGCTCGACATCGACTGGGGCCGCGTGGCGCCCGTGCTGTTGCTCACGGCGCTGGCGGCCATTCTGCCGGTAGGGCTGCCGTTGCTGATGGGCCGTGCCATCGATGCGGCCCTGCAGGGCGGTGGAATCGTCGCCGTGCTGCCGCTATTGGGCTGGGTGGTGGTCATTGCGCTGAGCGGTGCGGCCGCGGAGCTGCTCGCCAACGCGCTTGGGGCCCGGGTGGGCTACGAACTCTCGTGGCAGTTGGCGAGGCGGCTCTATGCGGCGCTGCTGCGAATGCCGCTCCTGAGCTACTTCACGATCAACCCCGGCGTCCTCGCCAGCCGGCTGACCAATGACATGCGCCTCGTCGACCCGCTATTCGCCACCGTGCCGATGGCGACGGTGCATGGCTGGGTCGGGCTCGCCGCGGTCGCCGTGGGGCTGGGCCTCATCAACCTGTGGTTCCTCGCGGCCTTCGTGCTTGTGCCTGTCGCGCTACTGGCGGTCCGCTTTGCGGAAGGAAGGATCAATGCCACCATCCGCGAAAGCTACGAGGTGAATGCTCGGGCGGCCCTGCAGATCGAGAGCACGACGTCCGGCGACGCGGTCAGCCTGGTGCGACAGGCGCGGGCGACGATAGCCGAGGAGGCGCGGTTCGCGGCCATTGCCGAGCAGTCGGTGAAGATTGCCGCCGCGATGGACAACTGGCGAGCGGTGATCGCGGTGGCCTACCGCCTGTGCTTCGATCTGATCACGGTGCTGTTCCTCGGTATCGGCGTGCTGCTGGCGTCGATGGGGCAGGTGTCGATCGGTAGTGTGGTGTCGGCGCTGTTCTTCGTCGGGCTGGTGCGGGGGCCGCTGGGCGAGGTTGTCGGGCAGCGCTATCCGTTGGTGCGGGCCGGAATGGGGCTGGGGCGCGTGGAGGAGGTGCTGCAGTCGCCGAACACGGGGCTGGAAAGTGTCGCCGCGACCGCCAGGACCGATCTGCCACAGGCCACCGAGGTGGCACTCGCCTTCGATGCGGTAAGCTATGCCTATCCCAGGCGATCCGAGATCGCCGTGACGAGCCTGTCGGATATCGCGGCGGCGAACGCCAGCATGAGTGGCTTCCTTGCCGGAGTGTCGCTGACCGGGCTGGAGAAGACGGCGGAGAACGACGAGGGGCAGAGTTCGGCGCCGATCCTCGAGGACGTATCGCTGGCGGTGAAGCGGGGAGAGACGCTCGCCATAGCCGGGCATTCGGGCTCGGGAAAGTCGACGATCATCAGCCTTGCCTGCGGTGTCGTCCGTCCGGTGGCCGGGCGAGTGCTGGTGGGCGGTGTCGATACGCGCGAACTGGCAGAAGAGGACATCTGGCGATCCGTGTCGCTGGTCAGCCAGGACGTGTATCTGCGGGATGCGTCGCTGCGTGAGAACCTGCGCTACGGGCGCGAGGACGCCACTGACGACGAACTGGTGGCAGCACTCGAGCAGGCCGGACTGGGTGCGCTGCTGGCGCAACTGCCGGAGAAGCTCGACACCAATGTCGGGCAGCGGGGCAAGCGCTTTTCGGGCGGCGAGAGGCAGCGGGTCGCCATCGCCCGGGCAATCCTGCGCGACCGGCCGCTGCTGATCCTGGACGAGGCGACGTCACACCTCGACAACGAGCATGAGGAAGGCGTGCTCGATGCCATAGAGGCGATCGCCGGCGACAAAGCGGTGCTGGTAGTGGCGCACAGGATGTCGGCGATGGAACGGGCCGACCACGTGGTGATGCTGGAAAAGGGGCGGATCGTCGAACGCGGCACCCATGCCGGCCTGATCGGCGGTAGCGGACCCTATGCCCGGATGTACCGTTGGAAAGGCTCTGGGCAGAGGTGATCGCAAGCGCAAAGGGCGCCCCGGGAGGCGCCCTTGCTGCTCAACTCGGGGAGGAGCTGGCGATTACTGCTGGGCGATCCACTCGGTGGTGAAGTCTTCCAGGTGGTACTGCTTGGTCCAGACCACGTCGCCCGCCGCCGTCGAGGGCAGGGATGCGAGGATGGTCGGCATGGTGCGGGCGATGTCGTCGGACACGGGTTCGTCCGTGGTGTGCAGGGTCAGCTTGAGCGGCCCGTCGAGGCAAGGGCCGGTGCTGTCGGCCGTGCAGTACTCGATCGAGGTGAAGCGGCCCTGAAGCGCCTCGTTGTGATGCAATACGACGGGGCGAGCCTCCATGTCGCAGCTGCCCTCGAAGGCGCTCAGGGCGGCGACCTTGTCGAGTTCGACATCCCAGTCGGCGAGGCACTGCTCGATGAACTGGCCGTAGCGGCGCGAGGAGTAGCCTGTGGCGCTGCGCTTGAGCATCAGCAGCTCTTCGCCATCCTGCGAGGTCATGAGGATGGCCTCACCGCGAATGTCGGAGGAATAGGGCATGAAGTCCTGGTCGGCGACAGGCTGGTAGCTCAGGCGCTCTTCCCAGATGTCGCGGCCGGTGAAGACCTTGCCGGCGATGGTGGCGCTCACTTCGATGGCGAAGCGCTTGGTGGCTGTGCCGGAATCGGCCGCCGCCGGAGCGACACACAGTGCGGCCGGAACGACGGCCAACGCCATGGCGAGTGTACGGAATGAAATGTGGCTGGTCATCGAAACCCCCTCGTGCAGCCGGGACGTGCGCTTCTGCGACATCCGGACGCAGCGGCAGGATGCCATCCCAGAGATTGACAGGGCGCTAGCGGGGTTGGTGAACGGCTGGTTTTTCTCGTGCTGAGAATTGCCAATAACCGGAGCCAGGCGAGTGGGGGACGGGGGCGCCCCAGCCGGCCCCCCCGGGGAGCAGAACGCTA
>JAEYYP010000400.1 GCA_023428425.1 Pseudomonadota bacterium | reverse complement strand
GGTCTCGCCCGGCCTGTTCGTACCGATCGCCGAGGAGAGCGGGCTGATCCTGCAGATCGGCGAATGGGTGCTGCGCACCGCCTGTGCCGAGGCCGCCCGCTGGCAGGTACCGCTCATCATCGCGGTCAACGTCTCGGCCGTGCAGATCCACTCGCCCGCCTTCGCCCAGACCATTCTCGAGGTGCTGCTGCAGACCGGGCTGAAGCCCGAGCGGCTCGAAATCGAAATCACGGAGACGGCGCTGGTGCGCGACATGACCCGCGCGGTGGCGACGCTGCGCCAGGTGCGCGGACTCGGTGTGCAGATCGCTATGGACGATTTCGGCACCGGCTATTCCTCGCTCGCCAACCTCCGTGCCTTCCCGTTCTCGCGCATCAAGGTGGACCAGAGCTTCATCCGCTCGGTGGACAGCAACGGTCAGTCGGCGGCAATCGTGCGGGCCGTGCTGGGGCTGGGCAGCGGCCTCAACGTGCCGGTGATCGCCGAAGGCGTCGAGCGGCCCGAGGAGCTGGAGTTCCTGCGCAGCGAAGTCTGTCAGTCGGCGCAGGGGTATCTGCTGAGCCGCCCGCAGGACATCGGCCAGTTCGCCGCGGTGACCTCCGGTGCCACCCGGCACCTGCCCGAACCGGCGCTGCTCTCGCTGGCCGCCGCGAGCTAGGTCATTCTCCAGCGAGGCGCTGCGGCTGCGGCGCCTCGTCGAACTCCATCGCTTCGATGCGCTCGCCGCGGCGGAGCACCTTGCCGGACGAGACGAGGATGTCGCCGATGTCGTTCTGGGCCTGCGTGAAGTGCCCCTGCAGCTTCTTCACCCGCTCGTCGAGCCTGCCGACATCGGCGAGCAGCGCCCGCACCTCGGTCTGGATGCGATAGGCCTCCTCGCGCATCTTCACGTCGCGCATCAGCGCCTGCACCACCTGGATCGACAGCATCAGGATGGACGGCGAGACGATCACGACGCGGGCCTTGAGCGCCTTCTGCACCACGTCCTCGAATTTCTCGTGCAGGTCGGCGAAGATCGATTCCGAGGGCACGAAGAGGAAGGCGGTGTCCGCGGTCTCGCCGACGATCAGGTACTTCTCCGAGATCGCCTTGATGTGCACGCCCATGTCGTTGCGGAAGCGGCTTGCGGCAAAGCGCGGGTCCTCGCCCTCGCCGGTGCCCGCAAAGCTCTGCCAGCTTTCGAGTGGGAACTTCGCGTCGATGACGAGCGACGGGGCGCCATTCGGCATGTAGACCACCGCGTCGGGTCGGCTGCCATTCGAGAGCGTGACCTGGAAGGCGTAGGCGTTGGGCGCCAGTCCGTCGCCGATGATGGCTTCCATCCGTCCCTGGCCGAAGGCGCCGCGCGTCTGCTTGTTGGCGAGGATCGACTGCAGGCTCACCACGTTCTGGCTGAGCGTGGTGATGTTGGACTGCGCGCGGTCGATGACGGCGAGGCGCTCCTGCAGCTTGCTGAGCGTCTCGTTGGTCTTGGTGTTGGTTTCCTGGATGGCCTGGCCGACCCGATGGCCCTGCGCGTCCAGCCGCTCGGTGACCAGCTTTTCGAGCGTCGCGCTGCGGTTACCGAAGATTTCGGCCATGGTCTGCATGCGCCCGCTCATCTCGAAGCTCGACTGCATGAGCGCTGACATCTGCCGCTCCAGATCGGCGTTCTTGGCCTGGGCGAGGCTGATTTCCATCTGACGCTGCTGGGCCTCGACCTGTCGCTGCTCGGCTTCCTCGGCGCGGGCGCGTGACTGGCGCACCACGATGACCAGCAGGGCCACCAGCAAGGCGGCAAACAGCCCGCCCGCCGCGAACAGGGCCATCTCCAGCGTGACGGGAATATCGGCGAGAACGAAGAGAACGCGATCCATTCGCGCACCCTATCCGATTCGGTTTCCCTTTTGTTCCGTGCTGTGCGGTTGACCCCCACCGCGGAAATACCATATTCAGCCGATCCCCGAATTGAAGGACCACTCGTCAATGGCCAAGCGCCCCATACTGATCCTGCCCGACGAGCGCCTGCGTGCGATTGCGGAGCCGATCGAAAAGATCGACGACGGGATCAGGCAGCTGGCTGCCGACATGCTCGAAACCATGTACGACGCGCCGGGCATCGGCCTGGCCGCGCCGCAGATCGGCGAGCTGAAGCGCATCGTGGTGATCGACGTCGCCAAGGAAGGCGAGGAGCCGGCGCCGCTGGTGATGATCAACCCCGAGATCCTGCGCTACTCGGACGAGGTCGTGACCACCGAGGAAGGCTGCCTGTCGATCCCCGAGCTCTACTACGATGTGGATCGCCCAGCCGAAGTGACGGTTCGCTACACCGACCTCGATGGCAAGGATATCGACCTCGAGGCCAAGGATCGGCTGGCGATCTGCGTGCAGCATGAGCTCGATCACCTCGACGGCGTGCTCTACATCGACTACCTGAGCCGCCTGAAGCGCGACCGGGTCCTCAAGAAGTTCCAGAAGCAGGCGCGCCGCGCCGGCTGACATAGCAGTGTGCCTTTCTTCCCTTCTCCCCTTGTGGGAGAAGGTGGCGCGCAGCGCCGGATGAGGGGTTCGGCAAACGCTGCACAGGCGACTGCTTTCGCTGAGACCACCCCTCATCCGCCCTTCGGGCACCTTCTCCCACAAGGGGAGAAGGCGATGGAGCCGCCAGCTCGATGCGCATCATCTTCATGGGCCCCCCGGAGTT
>JAEYYP010000302.1 GCA_023428425.1 Pseudomonadota bacterium | reverse complement strand
GCTGAAGCCGGTGCGCATCTGGCTTTATGTCATGGCGTTCCTCGTGCTCTGCATGGTGGTCGTCGGCGGAGCGACACGGCTGACCGAGTCGGGGCTCTCTATCGTGTCCTGGAAGCCGGTATCGGGGACGATCCCGCCGCTCAGCGATGCCGACTGGGCGGCCGAGTTCGAGGCCTACAAACAGATCCCGCAGGGCGTGCAGAACGGCTGGATGGGGATCGAGGACTTCAAGTCGATCTTCTGGTGGGAGTGGGGCCATCGCTTCCTCGGGCGCGTGCTGGGTTTCGCGTTCGCCATCCCGTTCGTGATCTTCCTCGTGCAACGCCGGTTCAACTGGGGCCTCGCCGGGCCGCTGGCCGGCCTGTTCGTGCTCGGTGGCCTGCAGGGCGCCATCGGGTGGTGGATGGTGAGCTCGGGCCTCAGCCAGCTCACCTCGGTGTCGCAGTACCGGTTGGCGGTGCACCTGTTCGCCGCGTCGTTGCTTCTCCTGGCGCTTGTCTGGGTCGCACGGCGACTGGAGCCGCGCGCGGCAGGAGCGACGGAACGTGCGCCGGGCTGGCCGGTCTGGGGCCTGCTGGTGCTGCTCGAAGTGCAGATCGTCGCCGGAGCCTTCGTCGCCGGGCTCGATGCGGGCAAGGGCTACAACACCTGGCCGCTGATGGACGGTGCGCTGATCCCCCGGGGACTCGATGTCATCGACCCGTTCTGGAAGAACCTCTTCGAGAACGCCCTGACCGTGCAGTTCAACCACCGCATGCTTGCCTATGGCGTCGTCGCCTACGTGGCCTGGCTGCTGTGGCGGCAGGCGCGACGTGGCGGCTTCAGCGGCGTGCATGGCTGGCTGCCGCGGATCGCGGTGCTGACCGGCTTGCAAGTGGTGCTCGGCATCCTGACGCTGGTCTACAGCGTGCCGATCTCGCTGGCGCTCGGTCACCAGGCCCTGGCCTTCATGCTCGCCGGCGCGACGATCGCCTACCTTGCGGACGCGGCACCGCGGCAGGATGAACGCGACAGTCCGTCGACGCGCTGACAGTCAACAACATCAATGAAACATCAATGACTTAGCATGTGGTATTATTATACCAATCTTGCAAGACATTGATTTTGCATGCGAAAATCTTATCGCTTGACGACATGAAGCGCCGGCCGTATATCCCGCCCCACGAAAACCGGGCATGGGTCACCGTCCCGCTTCTCCACAAGGAAACAAGAATGAGCACCTTCTCGATCAAGCCGAGCGAGATCGACAAGAAGTGGGTCCTGATCGACGCCAAGGATCTGGTTGTCGGCCGCCTCGCTTCGATCATCGCTATGCGCCTGCGCGGCAAGCATCTGCCGACCTACACCCCGCACATGGACATGGGCGACAACGTCATCGTCATCAACGCCGAGAAGGTGAAGCTGACGGGCAAGAAGCTCGACCAGCGCCGGTTCTACTGGCACACCGGTCACCCGGGCGGCATCAAGGACCGCACGCAGCGTCAGCTGCTCGATGGTCGCTTCCCCGAGCGCGTCATCCAGAACGCCGTGCGCCGCATGATCCCCGAGGGTCCGCTTGGCCGCAAGCAGTATGGCAACCTGCGCGTGTACGCCGGTGAGGCTCACCCGCATGAAGCCCAGTCGCCCGAGAAGATCGACGTCGGCTCGTTCAACACCAAGAATGTGAGGGTCAAGTAATGGCCGACACCATCAACTCCCTCGAAGACCTTGGCGCCTCGAACGTGGCCGCCGCTGTCGTCAACGACGCGCCGGTGCATGTCCAGAAGCTCGACAAGGAAGGCCGTGCGTACGCCACCGGCAAGCGCAAGAACGCCATCGCCCGCGTGTGGATCAAGCCGGGTGCCGGCAAGATCACCGTGAACGGCAAGGAGTTCAACGCCTTCTTCGCCCGTCCGGTGCTCCAGATGGTGCTGCAGCAGCCGATCGTCGCCGCCTCGCGCGTCGACCAGTACGACGTGATCGCCACCGTGTCGGGCGGCGGTCTCTCCGGCCAGGCCGGCGCCGTGCGCCACGGCATCTCCAAGGCGCTGACCTACTACGAGCCCGAGCTGCGCGCCGTGCTCAAGAAGGGTGGCTTCCTGACCCGCGACAGCCGTGTGGTCGAGCGCAAGAAGTACGGCAAGGCCAAGGCCCGTCGTTCGTTCCAGTTCTCGAAGCGCTGATCCGCTTCAGTCCAGAGTATGCGAGGGCCGGAGCGATCCGGCCCTTTGCTTTTCGGGGGAGGGCGGCTAGGCATTGCGACAAGTCAAGAACGAGTAGCCAATGCCGACGCCCCGCAAGATCCTCATCGTCACCGATGCCTGGCACCCGCAGATCAACGGGGTGGTGCGCTCGATCGAACGCGTCGCCGACGAGCTGCTGAAGCGCGGCATCGCGGTGGAAATGCTGACGCCGGCTCAGTTCAAGACGTTCCCCATGCCCGGCTATGGTGAGATCAGGCTGAGCCGGACGCTGATGGGGCCCGTCTACCGGCACATCGAGGCGTCAGGCGCCGACGCGATCCACATCGCCACCGAGGGGCCGCTCGGCATCATGGCGCGGCGCTGGTGTCGCAAGACCGGTTTTCCGTTCTCGACCGCCTACCACACGCAGTTCCCTGAATATCTCAGAGCCCGGCTGCCGGTGCCCCTGCGGTGGAGCTACCGCTTCCTGCGCTGGTTTCACGGCGCCGCGACGCATTGCCTCGTCGGCACGCCACACCTCAAGGCACTGCTCGAGGAGCGCGGCTTCACCAACGTGGTGGTGTGGCCCAAGGGTGTGGACACCGAGCTGTTCCATCCCGACAAGCGCATGAAGGCCGACTACCCGGCGCCGGTCTTTCTCTATGTCGGGCGCGTGGCGGTGGAAAAGAACATCCGCGCCTTCCTCGATCTCCAACTGCCCGGGACCAAGATGGTGGTGGGCGGCGGACCGAGTCTCGACAAGCTAAGGGCGGAGTATCCGGACGTTGTGTTCACCGGTCCCCGCCACGGCGAGGAACTGGCGCACACCTTCGCGGCGGCCGACGTGTTCGTCTTCCCGAGCAAGACCGACACATTCGGGCTGGTGCTGCTCGAGGCGCTGGCAAGCGGCACACCGGTGGCGGCCTATCCGGTCACCGGGCCGATCGACGTGATCGGTGATGCGCCCGTCGGGGTGCTCGACAACGACCTTCAGGCGGCTGCGCTCAAGGCGCTGGACGTCGACCGGGCAGGATGCCGAGCCTACGCCGAGCAGTTCAGCTGGCAAGCAAGCGCTGAGCAGTTCCTCAAGTATCTACCCTCGCGATCCTGACCGGTTCCGCCTCTGGTGCGCGGTCGCGCGCTCGGTCATCATGACGGGCGAGTCGAGTGGGAGAATACCATGCGCAACGTTCGCGTCGCGATCGCAATTCTGGCTTTGGGCACCATTGCACCGTTCGGCTCCTCGGTGGCGCTCGATGAGCCGATCGCGGATGGCCAGCGTCTGGTCCAAGAGTACTGCTCGGACTGTCACGCGATCGGCAAGGCCGGCGAGAGTCCGTTAGCGATTGCTCCACGCTTTCGCGACCTCCATCTGCGTTACGACGTCGAGGACCTAGGCGAAGCCCTGGTTGAGGGAATTGTGACGGCGCACGAGGAAATGCCCGAGTTTGAATTCGACCCCATCCAGGCGGCAGCGATCATTGCCTACCTCAAGTCATTGAGTGAGCCGGGGCAGGGCCAATAGGCGGCTCAGGACATCGACCGGTAGCTATATTTCCTGTAGACTCTAATTAGAGAAAGCGCTAAATACGACCCATCAACCGTTGGGGTGATGATGGGTATCAACGCGGTTTTCGAGGCGCTGTCGCATCCGGTGCGGCGCGAGATCCTGCATCTGCTGAAGCAGGGGCCGATGGCGGCCGGCGAACTGGCCGGCCACTTCACCCTGTCCAAGCCGACATTATCGGTGCATTTCGCCAAGCTGCGAGAGGCCAACCTCGTGACGGTCGAGCGCCGCGGCACGAGCCTCATCTACCACCTCAACCTGTCCATTCTGGAGGAGGCGCTGTCGGGCCTCCTCAACCTGGGGGATCGGAAATGAAGACCTTGCTCACGCCACTCCGTCTCGCGCTCCTGGCCGCACTCGTCGTGGTCACGGTCGCGGGCTTCATCCTCGTGCCGCCGGGCGCGATGCTCCCGGTGCACTGGGGAATCAGCGGCGCCGCAGACGCATTCTGGCCGAAGGAACTGGCTCTGCTCATGCCTCTGGTGATGGCAGCGATTGTGTGGGGCGTGTTCCTGCTGCTGCCGCGGCTCGCGAAGTCGGCTGACCTCGACGCCGGGCGCCATCCGCTGGGCGTCGTGCTCACTTCGCTGACGGTGCTGGCCCTGCTGATCGGAGCGGCGACGGTGCTGATCGGCGTCGGGGTCGACGTGAACATGGTGCAGGTGCTGGCCGTCGCCATCGGCGTCGGGATGTTGGTGCTGGGCAACGCCATGCCCAAGTCGCGGCCGAACAGCCTGGCGGGCCTTCGGATACCCAGCACCCTGCACGACCCCAGGAACTGGCAGGCAACCCACCGCTTTACTGGCATGCTGGTGATCGGCGGAGGCGTGCTGCTGCTGATCGTGTCGCTCGTCGCTCCCGTGAACGCCCTCATCTGGTGGCTGCTGGCCTGCGTGCTGCTGCCGATCGCAGCGGGAGTAGTCTTTTCGCTCAGCATCGCGAGACAGGCGGAGAAGCACCGTCATGCCGGACGGCGCCATTGAGCGCATGAGGGGCGTTGCGTATGCGGCGTCACTGCGTAGGATGACAGGGCTAGGGGCAGGCAGCGGCAGAGGAGAATTGCGTTGCACAGGTTCAAGATCACCAGTTCGAAAAACGGCGAGTTCGTCGCCAAGTTCGTCTACAACGCCGAGACCATGCTGTGGTCCGAGGGCTATTCCGGCAAGGCCAGCGCCCACAACTGCATCGAGAGCCTGAAGAAGAACGCCCCGACGGCGCCGACCGTCGACCTCACCAAGGAAGAGAGCGGCAAGGGCTATCGCTTCGAGATCGTCGGCTCGAAGGACGGCCAGTTCTTCGTGCGGTTCGTGGCGGCCAATGGCGAGACCATGGTACGCTCGGAGACCTACACGCGTCGCGCCAGCGCGGTGAAGTGCATCGAATCGCTGAAGGCACGCGCCTCGGCCACAGAGACGGTCGAGGAACTCTGACGCGAAGGGCGCCCTCGATCGGCGAGGGCGCCTTGACCACGCCTGAATCGGGACCTAAAGGTCGCGCATTCCAAACCTCGGAACGGGCTATGGCTCAGGGAGTAGCAGTGCTGATGGCGGTCGCCGGTTTTGCCGGTGGGCTTGCTCGCGCTAGCGCCCCCGCTCGCTAGCTCTCCCCGATGGCCGCCGGGCGGCCGGGGAGAGCGGAACCGACAGAGCACGGGCCGGATGCAGGATTGCATCGTCGGCCGCTTAACCGAAGCCAAACCATAATTCCGCGATAATCGAAGCCCCATGAGAGGGCATGCGTGCGCCGAGGGCGCGTCGCGGGTCACCGAGGTCCAGATGAACGATTTCCACCGTATCCGCCGGCTGCCGCCCTATGTTTTCGACCATATCAATCCGATCAAGGCGCGCTTGCGCGCCAATGGCGTCGACATCATCGACCTGGGTATGGGCAATCCCGACCTGCCGACCCCGCAGCCGATCGTCGAGAAGCTGCAGGAGACGGTGAAGGACTCCCGCACCCACCGCTATTCCACCTCGCGCGGCATTCCCGGTCTCCGGAAGGCGCAGGCGAGCTACTATGGCCGCCGCTTCGGCGTGAAGCTCGACCCCAACACCCAGGTGGTCGCGACGCTGGGTTCGAAGGAAGGCTTCGCCAACATGGCGCAGGCGATCACCGCGCCCGGCGACGTGGTGCTCGTGCCCAACCCGACCTATCCGATCCACTCGTTCGGCTTCATCATGAGTGGCGGCGTCGTCCGCTCCATGCCGGCTGAGGCCAACGAGGATTTCATGCGGGCGCTGGATCGTGCCGTGCGGCATTCGATTCCCAAGCCCATCGCGCTGGTGCTGAACTACCCGGCGAACCCGACGGCCTATACGGCGACGCTCGACTTCTACAAGGAGGTCGTGAAGTTCTGCAAAGAGCACGACATGTTCATCCTGTCGGATCTCGCCTATTCCGAAATCTACTTCGACGGGGAGGTGCCGCCCTCGGTGCTCGAGGTGCCGGGCGCCATCGACATCACCGTCGAGTTCACCTCGATGTCCAAGACCTACTCGATGCCGGGCTGGCGTGTCGGCTTCGCCGTCGGCAACGAGCGGCTGATCGCGGCACTGGCTCGGGTGAAGTCGTACCTCGACTACGGCGCGTTCACGCCGATCCAGGTGGCGGCCGCCACTGCCCTCAACGGCGACGACAAGGTTATCGAGGAGGTGCGGACCATCTATCGCGATCGCCGCGACGTGATGGTCGAATCCTTTGCCCGCGCCGGGTGGAATATCGCTTCGCCCAAGGCGACGATGTTCGCCTGGACGCCGATCCCCGACCAGTTCGCTCATCTGGGTTCGCTGGAGTTCGCCAAGCTGCTGGTGCAGGAGACGGCCGTGGTGGTCTCTCCGGGCGTCGGGTTCGGCGAGTATGGCGACCAGTATGTCCGTCTGGCGCTGGTCGAGAACGAACAGCGCATCCGGCAGGCCGCGCGCAACATCAAGAAGTTCCTCGCCGGCACGCCGAGCCACGGCAATGTGGTGCCGCTGCAGGCGTCGAAGTAGCCGACGCTACCCCGGGACAGTCACCCCTGCCCACCTTCGGACCCTCGCCCCCCAGGCGAGGGTCTTCGTTTGCTGGCGCCTGGCCACGGGCACAACGGGCTTGCCAGTTTAACATGACTGTGATTATCCACTTTCAGTTTCCACTGAAGGTGCAGACATGTTTCGACGTTTCGTCGCGCTGCTGGCGCTCGTACTGCTGACCTCGCCGGCCATGGCGCAGGCCTTCCCCGTGACTATTCCTCACGCCTATGGCGAGACGACAATTCCGGCCAAGCCGGAGCGTATCGTCACCTGGGGCTGGGCGGCGCAGGACGCGGTGATCGCCTTGGGCGAAGTGCCGGTGGGCGTGCCGTTCTCCGGCTATGGCGGTGACGGCAACGGTGCTCTGCGCTGGACCAAGGAGGCCGTGGCGGCGCTCGGGGCCGAGTTTCCCACCATCCTCCCCGATTCCGGCCGGGAGCCGCCGGTAGAGGCGATCGCGGCCCTGAAGCCCGACCTCATCATCGCCGTCTACTCCGGCCTCACGCAGGACCAGTACCGCATGCTGAGCGGCATCGCGCCGGTCATCGCCTTTCCGGAAACGCCGTGGGACACGTCGTGGCAGGACACGATCACCATCACCGGCACCGCCATCGGCAAAGCCGTGGAAGGCGAGGCGCTCGTCGCCGACCTCGAGCAGTTCATCAAGGACGAGACAGGGAAGTATTCCGAACTGGCCGGCGCCAGCTTCGCGGCCATCGCCGAGTGGAACGGCCAGATCAATGTCTACGGCAACCTCGATTCGCGCGTGCGCTTCCTCGTCGATGCCGGCCTGACCTCGGCCCCGAGCGTGGCCGAACTGGCGAACGGGCAGGACCTCTACTTCATGCTCAGCTTCGAGACACTCGACCAACTGACCGCCGACGTGCTGGTCAGCTATTTCGAGACGCCCGAAACCGATGCGGCTTTCTTCGACAATTCCGTCATCGCGTTGGCACCGCAGGTAGCGAGCGGGGCGGTGGCGCGAGTCGTCGGCGCCGAACTCATCAACTCGGTTTCCCCGCCGAGCGCCCTGTCGTTGAAATGGGGCTATCCCCAGTACATCAAGTTGATCGCCGACGCCGCGCGCGCCGGCCGGGACTGACCTTCACAACATACTTTGGAGCGCGCACACATGATTGTTCGCATCGTCTCACTGCTGCTGGCCCTGTTGGCCCTCATCTTTCCGGCTGCGGCCCAGGCGTTCCCTGTCACCATCAAGCATGCTCACGGCGAGACGGTTATCCCGGCCGCGCCGCAGCGGGTGGTCACCTGGGGGTGGTCGTCGACCGAGGCCGCCATCGCCCTCGGCACCGTGCCGGTGGGCTTCCCGACCTTCCGGTCGGAGGGGCTCGACATGGATGTGGTGCCGTGGGTGCAGGAGGCCATCGAGGCGGCCGGTGCCCCCGGGCCTGTCTACCTCGACAACGGCGCAAGCCCGCCCGTCGAGCAGATCGCGGCGCTCAAGCCCGACCTGATCCTCGCCGTCTACTCGGGCATCACCGAGGACGAGTACAAGGTGCTGAGCCAGATCGCCCCGGTCGTCGCCTATCCGACGACGCCGTGGACCGCTTCGTGGCAGGAGACCATCACCATTGTCGGCGAAGCGCTGGGCAAGCCCGACGAGGGCAGGGCGCTGGTCGCCGAGCTCGAGCAGTTCATCAAGGATGAAGCGGCAAAGTATCCGGATCTGGCCGGCACCAGCGCCGTGACCATGATCGACTACAACGGCGCCGCCGCCATTCACTCGGCCGACGACGCGCGCGCCAAGATGCTGAAGCTCGCCGGGCTCAGCATTCCCGACCGTCCCGCCGTGGCCGGCGAGCCCCAAGGCTTCTGGTACGCGCTGAGCTACGAGGTTTTCGACCAGGTGCCCGCCGACGTGCTCATCACCTTCTTCAGCACCAGGGACGCGGCCGACGAGTGGTTTGCCCGCGACTACGTGCAGATCGCGCCGCAGATCGCCAAGGGCGCATATGTCCGCATGGACGACCGGCTGCTCAACACGGCTGTGATCTCCTCGAGCGCCCTGTCGATCCGCTGGGGCATGCCGCAATATTTTGAGCGCCTCGCGGCGGCGGCCGAGAAGGCGAAGCAGTAGCAGCAGGCGGAGGGCTGGGTCATCAATCCTATTGACGGATAGGGCCTTTCCTATCCATAGCTCTCGCCGCGTCTTTCGAGAGTTACGTCGATGTCTGATATCCAGTCCTTCCGCCAGTCCGTCGAAGCCTTTATTGCGGCGCGGGGTTGGACGCCCACACGGTTTGGACGCACCATCGCGGGCGATCCGCTGTTCGTCTTCGACCTGCGGGAGGGTCGCGAGCCGCGATCCGAGACGCGGACGCGCATTCTCAAGGCCATGCAGGACCAGGCCGATCAGGCGCTCGAGGCGCCGCTGCGCATCGGCGTGGCAGGGCTCGGCAATGTCGGCGCGACGCTAGTGCGGATCATCCAGAAGGATGGCGAGGAGCTGACGCGCAAGCTCGGGCGCAAGATCACCGTCACCGCCGTTTGCGCCCGCTCGCGCAGCCGCGACCGCGGCATCGATGCCAGCGAGCTCAAATGGTACGACGATCCGGTAGCGCTGGCGAAGTCGGATGACATCGACCTCTTCGTCGAACTGATCGGGGGTGAGGACGGCCCGGCGCTGGCCGCAGTGAAGGCGGCGCTGGAGATCGGGCGCCCGGTCGTGACAGCCAACAAGGCGCTGCTGGCGCGGCACGGCGTGAACCTCGCCAAGGTCGCCGAGGAATCAGGCGCGCAACTCGGCTTCGAGGCGGCCGTGGCCGGCGGAATCCCCGTGATCAAGACGTTGCGCGAGGGGCTGGGTTCGGCTCGGATCGCCCGCGTCTATGGCATCATGAACGGCACCTGCAACTACATCCTGACGCGTATGGGCAACGAGGGAATCAGCTTTGCCGAGTGCCTCGCGGACGCGCAGAAGCTGGGCTATGCCGAGGCCGATCCGAGCTTCGACGTCGATGGCTACGACACGGCGCACAAGCTGGCGATTCTCGCCTCGCTCTGCTTCGGGTGCGAGATCGCCCCCGACGAGATCTTCGTCGAGGGCATCCGCTCGATCAGCCAGGCCGATATCAAGGTCGCGGGCGACCTTGGCTACAAGATCAAGCTGCTCGGCATCGCGCAGCGCTCCGCCGACGGCATCGACCAGCGCGTTCATCCGACGCTGGTGAAGAAGACTTCCGCCGTGGCAGGCGTCGACGGTGTTCTCAATGCCGTGGCGCTCGAAACCGACCACGTGCACGAGCTGCTGCTGGCCGGTCCGGGCGCCGGCGGGCCTCCGACGGCGTCCTCGGTGCTGTCGGACATTCTCGACATCGCCCGTGGCACGCGGGTGCCGCCGCTCGGCGTACCTTCGGCCGAGCTGACGCCCTACAAGCAGGCGCCGATGCGAGCGCACGAAGGCGGTTACTACATCCGACTAAATGTCAGGGACGTGCCGGGCGCTTTTGCCGCTATTGCTACACGCATGGGTGCCGCTGGCATTTCGCTCGAGAGCGTCATCCAGCGTCCGGATTTGCGTGTTAGCGAGCCCGGTGTGAGCGGGACCGAGTCCCGCACTGTGGTAGTGCTCACGCACTCCACAATGGAGCAGTCGGTCCGCGATGCGCTGAGCGCCATCAAGTCCGATGGCTTCATCGTAGGCGATCCGCAGATGATCCGGATCGAAGCGCTGTAACAGTTGCCCCTGCGGCGGGGCAGGGGAGTACACATGAAGCTCAGCAAGTCAGATCCCGATCGGCGCGCGGCGATCGATCGGTCGCTCACGCTCGAACTGGTGCGCGTCACCGAGGCGGCGGCGCTCGCAGCGGCGAACTGGCGCGGCAAGGGCAACGAGAAGGCGGCCGATGCCGCTGCCGTCGAGGCGATGCGCGCGGAGATGGGCAATGTCCATATCCACGGCCGGATCGTGATCGGCGAGGGCGAGCGCGACGAGGCCCCGATGCTGTGGATCGGTGAAGAGGTTGGCGCCGGCGATGGCCCGGAAGTCGACATCGCAGTCGATCCGCTCGAGGGCACGACGCTGTGCGCCAAGAACCAGCCGGATTCGATCTGCGTGCTGGCCATGGCCGAGCGCGGCGGACTGCTCAACGCGCCTGACGTCTACATGCACAAGATCGCCATCGGCGCCGGCTACGCGGACGGCCTGGTCGATCTCGACGCGACCGCCAAGGACAACGTGACGGCGTTGGCCAGGGCCAAGGGCGTGCCGGTCAACGAAATAACGGCCTGCGTCCTCGACCGGCCGCGGCATGCGGCGCTGATCGACGAGTTGCGGTCGACCGGGGTGGCGATCAAGCTGATCTCGGACGGCGATATTGCCGGCATCATCCATGCGGTGAACACCGAGGATACCGGCATCGACATCTATCTCGGATCAGGCGGGGCACCCGAGGGTGTGCTGGCCGCGGCGGCTCTGCGGTGCATCGGCGGGCAAATGCAGGGACGGTTGATCCTCGACACCGACGACAAGCGCGCACGGGCGCTGAAGATGGGCGTGACCGAACCCGGCAAGAAGTACCGCACCGAAGAGCTGGCCTCCGGTGACGTGCTGTTCGCCGCGACGGGGGTCACCGACGGCAGCCTGCTCACCGGCGTCCGCTACGGCAAGAGCTCGGTGCGGACCAACACGGTGGTCATGCGCTCGTGGAGTCAGACGGTACGGTGGATCTCGGCGGAGCATCGGCGGGCCTGACCGAACCGCCCCGGAAATGCAGATGGGCCGCCCACTCGGGCGGCCCATTGCTTTGAGTCGTCGGCTTACGCTTGCTGGATCGCCGACACCAGCCAGTCGGTTCCGTTCCTGCGCACGAAAGTCCAGATCTCGGTCGTCTCGGTCACCCGGTCGTCGCCCTCGACGATTCCGCCGGTCGTGCGGTTGCGGGTGACGTCGCGAGACTCGTAGCGGAGCGCCACGCTGGCATATTCCGCCGAGCCCTCGCGCCAGGCCTCCGCCACGTCGCCTTCAAGCAGGTTCACGTCGTAGACCTCGTTGCGGAGGCCCTTCGACGCGTTCTCGCCCAGCTCCTCGGCGAGGTAGCCCATGACCTCTGGGGTGGTGATCTGGCGGAGCGCCGAGTAGTCCTCGCGGCTGTAGGCGTCCTGGACCTGCGTCAGGCGCTGCTGGAAGGTGCCCAGATCAGCGTCGCTGATACCGATCTCGTCGCGCTTGCCGGCGCGCGCCGAAGCGGCCGAACGCGGCGCGGCATTGCGGGCCGGGCCGGCACTGCCGCCGTAGCTGGCGGCGGCGGGCGCCTCGTAGCGATGCGTGCGGGCCCCTGCCATCGCCGGCTGCTGCTGGCGACGCCGCATGAACCAGCCGATCACGAGGGCAACCAGAACCAGCTGGAACAGCAGGGCCAGCATGCCGCCGAAACCGCCGAAGCCGTAGCCGAACAGCATGCCGAACAGGCCGGTGAACAGGAAGCCGCCGAGCAGCGCCCCGCCGAAGCCGCCGAACAGGCTCGGCCGAGCCGTCGTGGCTGCGCCGGCCGCGGTGGCGTTCCGCGTCGTGGTGCTGTCGGTCATGGTGCGCTGTACGCCGGTGGTGGCGTTGGGCGAGGCCGCCGTCGCCGGCACCGACATCTCGGTGCGGGTGCCACGGCTGCCGAAGCTGCCGCCGCGGCGGGCCTCGGCGGTGTCGACCGCCACCATCGAGAATACCATCAGCAAGGATGCAAAGAGGGCCGTCAGGCGAAAGCCCTTCGAAGCAAGCATTTTAGTCCCCGTGTTGTTCATGGACGCAGATATGGGAAGCGATAGGGGAGGGTTGTAGACCTGCGCAAGCTCCGATAGCCGATTTCGCCGTCGGCGCGGTGGAGTGTCGCGCCGCCGCCCTCGACTATGAGCCGCCGAGCGCTTACCTCGGGTGCATGGACGGACAGCGCCCCTATTTCCTCGATGTATCGAAATCCGTGCTGGGGCGGCCGTGGACCGACCGGCTCGACGTCAACACCCAGCGCATCGCGACTGCCATCGGCCAGCGGACCGGGCTCAGCGATATCCTCGCGCGCATCGTGGCGTCGCGTGGTGTCGATGTCGATGGAGCAGAGGCGTTCCTGCAACCGACGGTCCGCGCGCTGATGCCGGACCCTTCGACCCTCGCCGACATGGATGCCCTGGCGGAGCGACTGGCCAGAGCGATCGTCGACCGGGAGCCGGTCGCGCTCTTTGGCGACTACGACGTCGACGGTGCCTGCTCGTGCGCGCTCATGGCACGGTACCTGAGGCATTTCGGGCTGGCCCCCCAGGTCCATATCCCCGATCGCATCTTCGAGGGCTACGGGCCCAACACCAATGCCATCGACAGGCTCGCCGATGCCGGGGCGAGCCTGCTGATCACGCTCGATTGCGGCACAACAAGCGACGGACCGATCCTGCATGCGCGGCAGCGCGGTCTCGACGTGCTGGTCATCGACCACCACCTCTCGGATCACGAGTTGCCGCAGGCTAACGCGCTGGTGAACCCCAACCGGCCGGATGATATATCGGGGCTGGGCTACCTCTGCGCCGCGGGCGTCACCTTCATGGTGCTGGTGGCCGTCAACCGCGTGCTGCGCCAGTCGGGCGTGGCCGGCCCGGACCTGATGCGACTCATCGACCTCGTGGCGCTGGCGACCGTGTGCGATGTGGTGCCGCTCAAGGGCTTGAACCGGGCCTTCGTGGCGCGCGGGCTCGAAGTGGCGCGCAGTGGATCGAACCGGGGCATCGGTGCGCTGGCGATGGCGGCACGGCTCAACGGGCCACTCAATCCGTACCATTTCGGTTACATCATCGGCCCGCGGATCAATGCCGGCGGCCGGATCGGCGATGCGGCGCTGGGCATGCGGCTGCTGTCGCTCGAAGACGAGGCCGAGGCGATGGCCATCGCCGCGCAGCTCAACGAGCTCAACGCCGAACGTCAACGCATCGAGATCGAGGCGGTCGAGGAGGCCACGCGTGCCGCCGAAGCCGAGATCGGCAGCGGCGAGGGGCCGCCGGTGCTGGTGCTCGCCTCGGCGGACTGGCATCCCGGGGTCGCCGGGCTGATTGCGGCGCGCCTGCGCGAACGCTTCGAGCGGCCGGTCTTCGCCATCGCGCTGGGGCCCGATGGTGGCGGTACCGGCTCGGGCCGGTCGATGCCGGGCGTCGATCTTGGCGGAGCGGTGATCGAGGCGGTTGAGCAGGGGCTCGTGGCGCGCGGCGGCGGCCACGCCATGGCGGCGGGGGTCACGCTCAAGCCCGGCCAGCTCGGGCCGTTCCGGGCGTACATGAACGAGGCGTTGGCGCGCAGTGTCGGCAAGGCGCGAGCCGCGACGGCGCTCGAGATCGATGCGGCGCTGACGGCGCGTGGCGCAACGGTGGATTTCGTTCATCAGATCGAACGCGCAGGGCCCTATGGCTCGGGCAATCCGCAGCCGGTGTTCGCCTTTCCGGCGCACCGGGCGAAGTTCGCCGAAGTGGTGGGCGGAGCAGGGCACGTCCGCTTCACGTTGGCTTCCGACGACGGGGCGCGGCTCAAGGGCATCGCCTTCCGGGCCGCAACCACCGCGCTCGGCGAGGCGCTGCTGTCGGCGGGCAACGATACGCCGCTCCATATCGCCGGCATGCTCAGCCTCGACCACTACCAGGGGCGCGAAGAAGTTCAGGTCCGCGTGCAGGACGCCGCGCCGCTGCCCCGGCTGTGACGAGCCGCCGCAATGGCTACTTGCATATCGTCCGGCGGAGGCTAAATTGCGGTTCCAGTTTGCAGATTGCCGCTCCACATGAGGCGGCGCGAGTTACGCGACGGGTGCCGAGGCAGCGGTCCGTCAGGTGGATAAAGTATCGTCATGGACCAGCTAGCGCTTGAACCTCGGGGGACGCGTCCGTCCCTCGTCACCCACGTCCTGTCGGTCGTTGCGGCATTTTTCGGCAAGCGCCTGATCGGCAGACCCAAGAAGGGTGCCGTGACGGTGACGTATCCCAACGGGCGCAGCGCCACCTATGGCGACCCGGCGACCGGAGAGCATGCGCGGCTGCACCTGAAGAACTTTTCGGTGCTGCCCAAGACGCTGCAGCGAGGCACCGTCGGCTTTGCGCAGTCCTACATCGATGGCGACGTCGAGATCGACGACCTCACGACTCTGTTCCGCTACTTCCTGCAGAACCGGGACGTGCTCGACAGCGGCGAGAACTCATGGTTCGGCCGCGCCGCGCAGGACATCGCGTATCATCTGTCGCGCGCCAATTCGAAGGAAGGCTCCAAGAAGAACATCTCGGAGCACTACGACCTCGGCAACGATTTCTATGTCGAGTGGCTGGACCGCTCGATGACCTACTCGTCCGCCTACTACACCGGCGAGGACCAGACGCTGGAATCGGCGCAGTACGCCAAGTATCGCCGCGTCGCCGAGATGGCCGGCGTGAAGGAAGGCGAGTCGGTCCTGGAGATCGGCTGTGGCTGGGGCGGTTTCGCCGAAACCGTCGCGCGTGAGTTCAACGCAGTGGTGTACGGCATCACGTTGTCGGTGGAGCAGCTCAAGTTCGCCACGGAGCGGTTGAAGCGACAGGGGCTCGACAACCTGGCGACCCTGCATCTCGAGGATTATCGCGACACGACCGGACAGTTCGACCATGTCGCCTCGATCGAGATGATCGAGGCGGTGGGCGAGGAGCATTGGCCGAGCTATTTCAGGACCGTGGCGGATCGGCTCAAGCCGGGTGGCACCGCCTCGATTCAGGCGATCACCATCAGCGAACAGGATTTCCAAGACTATCGCGCCCGGCCGGACTTCATCCAGCGCTTCATTTTCCCAGGCGGCATGCTGCTGACCAAGACGGCGATGCAGGAGCAGGGCGACAAGGTCGGCCTGGTTCTGGAGCAGGTGGATACGTTCCGGCTCAGCTATGCCAAGACACTGCGGCTCTGGCGTGAGAAATTCCTCGAGCGCTGGCACGTGATCAAGGCCCTCGGCTACACCGAGCAGTTCAAGCGCAAGTGGCTGTATTACCTGGCATATTGCGAGGCCGGCTTCGCCGAAGGCTCGATCGACGTGGGCATCTACCAGTACCGCAAACCGGCGTAGAGCGCGGCAGCGTTCACAGAGCGATCTAGGGGTTGTCGAACTCCGTGCCGAGGCCGATGCCGCCGACGGGCTCGGTCTCGGCGATGGTTTCGAAATTGGCGATCAGCGGCCGTCCTTTGGCGATGGCATCTCGTACCGCCGGCAGTTGCAGCGATGCGGCATGCGCCTCGCGACTTTCCCACGCTTCGGTAACGTACAATGCGTCGGGGTGGACGGGGTCGCGGGCGACGATGTAGCTGAGGCACCCGGGCATGCTGCCCTCGCCCGGGGCGAGGATGGCGATCAGGGCGTCGCGGTTGCCGGGCGTGGCGGTGATGCGGCCGATCAATCCGAACATGATGTACTCCGAGGCTACCGGGACGGCCGAAGCACGGGGCTTGCCTAGCCGCTCGACCAGAAGGCATTGTGCACCAGCGGGGCGGGGCGCGCCATACGCCGGGTTGGGCGATACGTCGGAGTTCCTACACCGCTCGCTTTCGGGCGGATCGATGTGTGAAGGTGCGCGGCGTTCATCCTGTGCTCAGGTGAGTTCGCCTAGGCGTCAACGGGCTCGGTGTGGGGACCGCTCGAAACATGGCGAAAGCGCTCTACCTGGTGATCCGCAGCCAGGAGAACTGGTGGGTGGATTTCGAAGGCACGGCTCGCGGCCCCTTCGAAAGCCGCGAGACTGCGGCGCTCGAAGCGCGCAACCTGGCGCGCAGCCAGGTCGATGACCGCGATGCCGAGGTGCTCGTGCCCGATGGGGAGGGGCGATACTGGGTCATCTGGTCCTCCCGGCACGACCAGAACGACAGCGGCGGGTTCGTGCCGCGCCGGATTGGCCCCTGATCGGCCCTTTAAGCTGACTTGACTAATCATGATAGCGGCAGATAGGTGACAGCGTCAGTCCACTTTCGCCGAGACTTCGTCATGATCAGATCATTGCTTGCCACCGTCCTGGCCGTTGGCCTCGCTGCGACCCCGACTGTCGCGGCCGAGTGGAGCTACACTGACGGAAGCGGCCGGACGGTGACGCTGGACCAGACGCCCACCCGCATCATCGCCAGCCAGGATGCCGCCGCGGGCCTGATCCCGCTGGGCATCCGCCCGGTAGGCATCTACGCCGACAGCCCGATCTCCGAAGCCAAGGCGCTCGAAGGTCTCGACCTGAGCGGCATCGAGATCATCGGCGAGACGTGGGGCGAGGTGAACATCGAGAAGGCCGCCGCGCTGAAGCCCGACCTCATCGTCGGCGAGTGGTGGCCGCTCGAAAGCGTATGGAGCGGCGGCGGCGACCTCAACACGGCGATCAAGGCGATCGCGCCCCTCACCGGCCCGACGCAGGGCGCCTCGATCCTCACCCTGATCGAGGACTACGAGACGCTCGCCGCGAGCCTCGGTGCCGACCTTTCGGTCCCTTCCGTCGCTGCCGACAAGGCGGCCTTCGAGGCTTCGCTGGCGAAGTTCAAGGCGGCCGTTGCGGCCAAGCCCAACCTCACCGTCCTGCCTGTCTGGGCCGGCACGGATGCACTCTACGTCGCGGCGACCGAAGGCTCATCCGAACTCATGGATTTCGCCAACTGGGGGCTGAAGCTCATCTCACCCGAAGTCGCCGACGACCGCGGTTACTGGGAGACGCTGAGCTGGGAGCAGGCCGACAAGTACCAGCCCGACCTGGTGATCGTCGACAACCGTTCCTCCACCACCATCGACACGGCCAGGGCCCAGCCGATGTGGACGTCGATCAAGGCGGCCGAGGCCAACCAGGTGGCGGATTGGCCCGCTTTCTGGCTGCGCAACTACCGCGCCTATGCCGGTGCGCTCGACAAGCTGACGGCGGCGATCGAAGCCGCCGACGAGAACCTGTCGAACTGACATGACGGCTGCTGCGGAGCGGCGGGGGAGCGCGGTGCCCATTCGGGCCGGCGGACTGCTGCTGCTCGCCGCCGGTCTGCTTGCCGTGCTCTTCTTCTCGATCACGGTCGGGGCGCGGCCCATCTCGCTCGCCGATGTCTTCGCCGCGCTTACCGCGCCCGAGACCGGGAACACTTCCCATCGCATCATCCTCGAGCTGCGCCTGCCGAGGACGCTGGTCGGCCTGCTCGTCGGCGCGGCTCTCGGCATGTCAGGCGCCATCTTGCAGGGCGCGACCCGCAACCCGCTGGCCGACCCGGGCCTGCTCGGCATCCAGACCGGCGCGACGCTCTGCGTCGTGCTCGGTATCTCGGTGTTCGGCATCACCACGCTGTCGGGCTATGTGTGGCTTGCCTTCCTTGGTGCGGGGCTTGCGACGGTGCTGGTCTACCTCATCGCCTCGATGGGGCGCGAGGGCGCCACCCCGGTGAAACTGGCCCTCGCGGGCGCGGCAGTCACCGCGGCGCTCGGCTCGGTCACCAGCGCTATCCTCATCACGTCGGTCGAGACGCTCGACCAGATCCGCTTCTGGCAGGTCGGTGCCCTGACCGGGCGGACGATGGACATTCTCTCCCAGGTCGCGCCCTTCCTCCTCGCCGGCATCGTGCTGGCGCTGACCACCGGACGCATCCTCGACGGCTTGGCGCTGGGCGACGATGTGGCGCGCGGCCTCGGGCAGCGCGTGCAGCTCAACCGGGCTTTCGCTGGTCTCGCCGCCGTCATCCTCGCCGGAGCGGCGGTCGCCGCGGCAGGGCCGATCGCCTTTGTCGGCCTCACCATTCCGCACGTGGCCCGTGCCATGACCGGCCCGAACTATCGCTGGATCCTGCCCTATTCGATGCTGCTGGGTCCGATCCTGCTGCTCGGCGCCGACATCGTCGGACGCGTTATCGTGCCGCCGGGCGAACTGCAGGTGGGCATCGTCACGGCAGCGATCGGCGCGCCGGTCTTCATCGCCTTCGTGCGCCGCAGGAAACTGGCTGAGCTATGAACGTCAACGTGCAGTTTGCCCCGGCGGCAACGGTCGCGGCAACGCGGCGCCGGCTTCGGCTCCGCCACCGGCTGGTGACCTTTGGCCTGGCGCTGCTCGTACTCGTGCTCATCACGATCGCCCTGACCGTCGGCGACTATCCGCTGCCGGTAGGGGAAGTCGTGACGTCGCTGCTCTCTCCCTTCACCGGGATCACCGACCCGGCCAGCGACTTCATCGTGCTCGGCGTCCGCCTGCCGCGAGCCATCACCGGCCTGCTCGCTGGGGCGGCGCTGGGGCTGTCGGGCGTGATTTTTCAGACGGTGCTCCGCAATCCCCTCGCGAGCCCCGATATCGTCGGCATCACCACCGGGGCCAGTTCCGCGGCGGTGCTGGCGATCATCGTCTTCAATGCCAGCGGCCTCGTGGTGGCAGCCAGCGCCACGGGCGGCGCCATCGCGATCGCTGCGACCATCTATGCGCTGAGCTGGCGGGGCGGGGTCACGCCATACCGGCTGGTGCTCGTCGGCATCGGCATGGCGGCCATCGCTGCCGCCATCACCTCCTATCTCTTCACGCGCGCCCGTATCTTCGAGGTGCAGCAGGCCATGGCATGGCTGACCGGCAGCCTGAATGGGGCGAGTTTCGAGCGACTCTGGCCGCTGGCGCTTTGTCTCCTGCTCCTCGCCCCAGTCGCCGCCGTGCTTTACCGACCGCTTGCCAGCCTAGAACTGGGCGATGACGCGGCAAGGGCCCTCGGCACGCCGGTCGAGGTGACGCGCCTCGGCATGCTGCTCGTGGCGGTGGTGCTTGCGGCGTTCGCGACGGCGACCGTCGGTCCGATGTCCTTCGTCGCCTTCGCGGCAGGCCCGGTGGCGCGGCGCCTGCTCGGCCCGGCCGGCAATGCCCTGCTGCCCTCGGCCCTGGTCGGAGCGGCGGTCACCATCGGCGCCGACCTCATCGCGCAGCACGCGCTCGGCCGCAACCAGCTGCCGGCCGGCGTCGTCACCGGCGC
>JAEYYP010000246.1 GCA_023428425.1 Pseudomonadota bacterium | reverse complement strand
GCTTCGCCGCTTCGCGGTGTGGCTCCTACCACTGGCGTGCGGTCGTGGCGGAATTGGTAGACGCGCAGCGTTGAGGTCGCTGTGCCGCAAGGCGTGGAAGTTCGAGTCTTCTCGACCGCACCATTGGTCCACAGGATGGGCCAGACGAAAGCCCGCGAAAGCGGGCTTTGTCTTTCTGGCGATCAGTGCGGCGTATCAGAGTCTCCGGCGGCCTCGGCCTCTTCGGCACGGGCCTTGGCGTGGCCGAGCAGCAGCCCGGCGCACGCACCAACGATGGCTGCCACGACCAGCATGAACAGCCCCGGCATGATCGCTCCGACGATAGCCGGCGGTCCTTCGGGCATCGCGGCGTCCGACGTCACTTCGGGCGGTGGGGCGAATGCCGCGCCAAGCGGCATCAGCACAAGCGCGATCATCCCGAAGACGGCCAGCATCGAGGCGAGCAGCAGCAGCTTGCCGCCGACATCCTCGGACAGGGTTTCGCGATGCACAGCCATGATCCGATCCTCCTCCGACCAGACTGGGACGGGCAGGGCGGAACGTCAATTCGCCGATCGGCGCAGCGGTATTCAGGCCTTGCGGAACACGCTGAACTGGAACTTCTGGACTCTGCCCCACGGCGTGTGGTGCTCATGACGCAGTTCTTGTTCCAGCGAAAAGCCGCTTCCCAGCGCTGCCGCGATGCTCGCTCCATCGTGCCGCGCGACGGGCAGGCCCGAGCACTTCTCAGGGCCATCCGGGGCGAACGTGGCGATGATGGCGGTGCCACCGCTGCGGAGCGCCGCGTCCAGAACGGCGCGATAGGCCGCCTGGTCGGCGACGTCGGTCAGGAAGTGGAATGCCGCCCGGTCGTGCCACAGGTCATAGGCACGCTCAGGCCGCCATTGCGTCACGTCGGAAACGATCCACTGCGCCGAGCCGCCAGCTTGCTCTACCCGTTCGCGCGCCTTGGCCAGCGCCTCTGCCGAGATGTCGAGCACCGTCACGTCGGAATATCCCGCCGCGAGCAGCGCATCCGGCAAGCGCGACGCCCCGCCACCGATGTCAATGACGGCGGCGTCCTGGCTCGCATGTTGCCCGATCAGTTCAAGCGACAGGCGAGGAACCTCCTCGAACCAGCTGACATCGTTGTCGCCCTTGGTTCGATAAACGTCGTTCCAGTGCCTCTCGCGCCCTGCGTCGGTCATTACCGCGCCTTGCGTTCCGTCGTCGGAACCGGCTTCGCTACGGGAGCGGGAGCCGGCCGCGTCACGGGCTTGGGTGGGAAGAACAGGTCCATGATGGCCATCAGATGATTTCCTCGAGGTGGAAGTTGCGGGCCACCGCATGGTCGCGAAGGCCGAAGGCGGGCAGGCGGCCGGGCACGATGGCGTCGGCCACCGCCTTGCCGTCGGGTGCGTCGGTGGCATCGACGACGACACGGATGAACGGCTCGACCATGCCGCGATTGAGCTTCTCATTGAGCTCGAACAGCAGCACACGCACGTTGCCGCGCGAGTCGCAGGCGATGCACTCGGTGCCCGGCTCATGCGCATGCAGCGGCGCATCGAGATGCACCACGGCGGTATCGCGCCCGCCGAAGCGAGACAGTGCCGCCTTGTCGGTCACCACGGTCACCGGAAACGACCGGGCGCGGCGGGCAAACGGGGCAGGGGATGTGGTCATGCCGCCCCCTTGTCCGAGCTCGGCGTGTAGTTGAGCACCGGCCCCAGCCAACGCTCCACTTCCCGCACCGCCATGCCCTTGCGGTTGGCGTAGTCCTCGACCTGGTCGCGCTCCACCTTGGCCACGCCGAAATAGAAGCTCTCCGGGTGGCTGAGGTAGATGCCCGACACCGACGAGCCCGGCCACATGGCGTAGCTTTCGGTGAGTTCCACCCCGATGCGCTGCTTGGCGTTGAGCAGGTGGAACAGCGTGGTCTTCTCGGTGTGGTCAGGCTGCGCCGGATAGCCCGGAGCCGGGCGAATCCCCTTGTAGGGCTCGCCGATCAGCTCATGCGGCGCGAACGTCTCGGCATCGCCATAACCCCAGAACTCCTTGCGGACCCGCTCATGCATCTGCTCGGCGAAGGCCTCGGCGAAGCGGTCGGCCAGCGCCTTGATCAGGATCGACGAGTAGTCGTCGTTTTTCCGCTCGAAACGCTCGGCGATCAGGTTCTCCTCGAGCCCCGCCGTGACCACGAAGCCGCCGAGGTAGTCCGGGATGCCCTCAGGCGCCACGAAATCGGCGAGTGCCATGTGGGGTTTGCCACCGGTCTTCGACAACTGCTGGCGCAGTGTGAAGAAGGTCGCGAGTTGCTCCTTGCGGTCCTCGTCGGTGTAGAGCCGGATGTCGTCGCCGACCTGGTTGGCGTGCCAGAAGCCGATCACCGCCTTGGGGCGGAACCAGTTCTTCTGGATGATCTGCGCCAGCATGGCTTGCGCGTCGTCCCAAAGCTGCCGCGCCGCCGGCCCCTGCTCGGGATCATCAAGGATCGCCGGGTAGCGACCCTTGAATTCCCAGGCTTGGAAGAACGGCGTCCAATCGATGTATCTAGCGATCTGCGCCAGATCGTAGTTCTCGAACACCCGCGTGCCGAGGAAGCTCGGCTTCGGCGGAATGTAGCCATCCCAGGCCGGCGCGAACCGGTTGGCCCGCGCCGCCGCCAGCGAGGTGCGCTGCTTTTCCGCTTCCGATTGACGGTGCTTCTCCGCCAACCGCTCGTACTCGGCCCGCACGTCGGCGACATAGGCCGGGCGCTGCTCGCCTGAGAGCAACGACGAGACAACGCCCACTGCGCGGCTCGCGTCATGCACATGGACGGTCGGGCCGCCGTGGTACTGCGGATGAATCTTTACCGCCGTGTGGACGCGCGAGGTGGTCGCCCCGCCGATCAGCAGCGGCACGGTGAAGCCCTCGCGCTCCATCTCCTCGGCGACATGCACCATCTCGTCGAGCGACGGCGTGATGAGGCCCGAGAGGCCGATGACGTCGACCTTCTCGGCCTTGGCGGTTTCGAGGATCTTCGCCGTCGGCACCATGACGCCCAGGTCGATGATCTCGTAGTTGTTGCAGGAGAGGACCACGCCGACGATGTTCTTGCCGATGTCGTGCACATCGCCCTTCACCGTCGCCATCAGGATCTTGCCTGCCGACTTGCGGCCCGCCGCCTCGCCGTTCGCCTCCTTCTCCGCCTCCATGTAGGGGAGGAGGTGCGCCACGGCCTGCTTCATTACCCGGGCGGACTTCACCACCTGCGGCAGGAACATCTTGCCCGAGCCGAACAGGTCGCCAACCACGCTCATGCCGGCCATCAGCGGTCCTTCGATGACGTGAAGCGGCCGTTCCGAGGCAAGCCGCGCCTCCTCGGTATCGGCGTCGATGAACTCGGTGATGCCGTTGACCAGCGCGTGGGAGATGCGCTCCGCCACCGATCCGTTGCGCCAGGTGAGATCCTTGGCCTTCGCCTCGCCGCCGGCCTGGCCCTTGAACGTCTCCGCGATCTCCAGCAGCCGCTCGGTCGAGTCCGGGCGAAGGTTGAAGATCACGTCCTCGCAGGCTTGCCGCAGGTTCGGCTCCAGCGTGTCGTACACCGCCAACTGACCGGCGTTGACGATGCCCATGTCCATGCCCGCCTGGATGGCGTGGTAGAGAAACACGGAGTGCATCGCCTCGCGCACCGGCTCATTGCCGCGGAACGAGAACGAGAGGTTCGACACGCCGCCCGACACATGCGCGTGGGGCAAGGTCTCGGTGATCGTCCGCGTCGCTTCGATGAAGGCGACGCCATAGCCCGCATGCTCCTCAATGCCGGTCGCCACCGCAAAGATGTTCGGGTCGAACACGATATCCTCGGGCGGGAAGCCGACTTCCTCGGTCAGGAGCTTGTAGGCCTTGGTGCAGATCTCGACCTTGCGCTCGTAGCTGTCGGCCTGGCCTTGCTCGTCGAAGGCCATGACCACCACGGCGGCGCCGTAGGCGCGCACAAGCCGCGCCACTTCGAGGAATTTCTCGACACCCTCCTTCATGGAGATGGAGTTCACGAGGGCCTTGCCCTGCACGCACTTGAGCCCCGCCTCGATGACCTCGAACTTCGAGCTGTCGATCATCAACGGCACCCGCGCGATATCCGGCTCGGCGGCGAGGAGGTTCAGGAACTCCGTCATCACCTTGACTGAGTCTAGCAGGCCCTCGTCGACGTTGATGTCGATCACCTGCGCGCCGTTCTGCACCTGGTCGCGAGCCACTTCGAGCGCCGCCGTGTAGTCGCCGGCGGTGATCAGCTTGCGGAAGCGCGCCGAGCCCGTGACGTTCGTCCGCTCGCCAACGTTCACAAATGGGATGTCTTCGGTGAGCGTGAATGGCTCCAGTCCCGACAGCCGGAGGAAGGTCGGCACCTCCGGGACCTTCCGTGGCTTGTACTTCTGCACCACCGCGGCAATGGCCTCGATATGGTCGGGCGTCGAACCACAGCAGCCGCCGACGATGTTGAGGAAACCGTCGCGGGCAAAGCCCTCGAGCTGCTTCGCCATCATCTCCGGCGTCTCGTCATAGCCGCCGAATTCGTTGGGTAGTCCGGCGTTGGGGTACGCGCAGATGAACGTGTCAGCCACGTCCGACAGTTCGGCGATATGCGCCCGCATGGCATTGGCGCCCAGCGCGCAGTTGAGCCCGATGGTGAACGGGTTGGCATGCCGCACCGAGTACCAGAACGCCGTCGGGGTCTGCCCTGAGAGCGTGCGGCCGGAGAGATCGGTGATCGTCCCCGAAATCATGATGGGCAGCTCGTAGCCACGCTCGGCGAAGATCTTCTTTGCCGCGAAAATGCCGGCCTTGGTGTTGAGCGTATCGGTGATCGTCTCGAACAGCAGCAACTCGGTGCCGCCATCGATCAGCCCGTTGATCTGCTCCGAATACGTGTCGACGATCTCGTCGAATGTCACGCTCCGGTGGCCCGGGCTGTTCACGTCCGTCGACATCGAAGCCGTCTTGTTGAGCGGCCCGAGCGAGCCGGCCACGAACCGCCGGCGGCCGTCCTTCGCTTCGGCGATCTTCGCCGCCTCGCGCGCGATCCGCGCGCCTTCGTAATTCAGCTCGTAGGCGAGCGACTCCATCCCGTAGTCGGCCATCACGATCGAGGTCGACGAGAAGGTGTTGGTCTCGCAGATATCGGCGCCCGCGAGATAGTACTGCACGTGGATGTCGCGGATGGCGTCGGGCAGGGTGAGGTTCAGCAGGTCGTTGTTGCCACGCACATCGATGTGCCAATCCTTGAACCGCTCGCCGCGATAGTCTGCCTCGCCGAGCTTCAGGCGCTGAATCATCGTGCCGTAGGCGCCATCGAAAATCAGGATGCGCTCGGCCGCCGCCTTGGTCAGCGCGGCGCGCACTTCCTCGCCCTGGGGCAGGGAGTTTCTATCGATCTCAATGGCTTGGGTAACGGACATGGCTCGACTTTCTCGGTCCCGTGACGCCAGTATGCGTCAACCGCGGCAGCAGTTCGTCATGGAACTAGCAGGCGGGATATAAAGATATCTTTATATGATCGTCGCAACGCGGGCAAGCAACCCCATGCTCCGCCACTGCGGCGAAGCGGAATTTGCGTCATGTCCACCCCCATCCTCCTCGTCCCCGGACTCAACTGCACCGCCGAGTGCTACGCCGGGCAGATCGCTTCGCTCTGGCAGTTCGGGCCGGTTCAGGTCGCCAACCACAAGCGCGGTGCCACCATGGCCGAGATTGCCGCCGCGATTCTTCGCGACGCGCCGCCCGAGTTCGCTCTCGCCGGCTTTTCGATGGGCGGCTACATCGCCTTTGAACTGCTGCGACAGGCGCCTGGGCGCATCACCCGGCTCGCCCTCATCGACACCATGGCCCGCCTCGATACCCCCGAAGGATTGCACAAGCGCCACGAGGCGATCCGCCTCGCGGAGTCCGGCAGGCACCGCCAGCTCGTTGCCGCCAACTATGCGCTGAGCGTCCACCCCGACAACGCCGAGAACGCCGCCGTGCGGGATATCAGCATCCGCATGGCGGTCGAGAACGGTCCCGAGGTCTACGTCCGCCAGCAGCAGGCGATCATCGGCCGCCCCGACTCGACACCTGACCTCGCCGGCATCCGCGTCCCCACCACCATCATCGTTGGCGAAGCGGACGCCATCACTCCGGTCGCCGACGCCCAAGCCATGGCCGCCGCGATCCCGGCTGCCAACCTGGTCACCATAGCCGGGGCAGGGCACATGAGCCCGACCGAGCAACCGGCAGTGGTAGCCTCAGCACTGGCGAAGTGGCTATCAAAGTAGCCGCTCCCCTTGTTCCGCGGGCCGATGTTCGCCGCTCCTCTGCATTTTCATCAAATTAACTCCCGCGAAACCACAAATTGCTTCCCTTGAGGCGCGCGCCTTCGGGCTCCGGCTAAATGCGCTCGAGTTCCAGTTTCAGGTGTAATGCTTTGCCAGTCTTCCCCCGCGACCTCGTTTCGGCCGCCCGGCTCCTGGCCATTGTTCTTGCCACCGGCGCACTTGCCGCCTGCGGTGCTGCTTCCAGCGTGCCGCATGTGAAGCGCGACGCCTTTACAGAGGCGAAGTTCGGCGTGAAGACCTCGCCCCGACTGTCGACCGCCAAGAACCCGCCGAAGGGCGGCGGCCGGTACATGGTCGGCAAGCCGTACACCGTTGCTGGCAAGGTGTACGAGCCGATCGAAAATCCGCTCGGTTACGCGGCCTCTGGTTCGGCCTCCTGGTACGGCAACGACTTCCACGGCCGCCAGACGGCGAACGGCGAAATCTTCTCCGCCAACGCCATTTCGTGCGCCAGCCCGGTGCTGCCGCTGCCCAGCTATGTCCGGGTCACCAACACCGACAATGGCCGCTCCATCATCTGCCGCGTCAACGATCGCGGGCCCTACATGCACGGCCGGGTGATGGACCTCAGCTACCGCACCGCCGCCATTCTAGGCTATGCGGACCGCGGTATCGGCAACATTTCGGTCGAGTATGTCGGCCCTGCGCCCCTGCACGGCGACGATACGCGCAAGCTGCTCGCCAGTGTCGAAGCGCCCACCCGTCTCGATGAGAAGGCCACGCGCCTCGCCCAAGCCGATTCGCCCAACCTGTTCGACGGTTTCACCAGCCTGTTCGGCTACGCCGAGGCGGGTGCAACGGCCGACGGCGCAGTTGCGGCAGCCAACGCCATGGCCAATGGGGATCCGGCGCTGCAGGCCGCCGAGGGCAGCATCCCGGACGTTCAACTTGGTGTGTTCAAGGACGCGGTGGTGGCCCAACACGTCGTCGAGTCCTTCGCGCTTCTTGGCATTGTCGACGAACAACAGGTCCGGATTCCGGGCGCCGATGCCACCCTGCTGACCCTGGTCCGGCTCAAGCCGGGCGTGACCGGGCAGGACGTGATGGCGATGGCGCGTGAACTTGGCCTCAACGACCTCAGCCTATTATAGTCCGGAAGCCATAGACTTCTGGGCGGCCGCGGCGGGCCGCATGTGAGATCACGATGCACAAGCTCGGCCACTTCATCGCGGCACTGGTCCTGGCGCTTACGGCGTTTTCGACAGCGCACGCCCAGGAGTTCGACACCAAGGCGCCCTTCGCCATCCTGATGGACTACGAGTCGGGCACTGTGCTTTTCAACAAGGCCGGCGACGAGCGCCTGGAGCCGGCCAGCATGGCCAAACTGATGACGCTGGCCGTCGTCTTCGACCTGCTTCAGACCAAGAAGCTGCAACCCACCGACGAGTTCTTCATCTCGGAGCACGCCTGGCGCGACGGTGGCGCCCGGTCCGGCGGCTCCACCATGTTCGCCGAGCTGAATTCCAAGGTTCCGGTGATGGACCTCGTCCGCTCCGTCATCATCCAGTCCGGCAACGATGCGGCCATCGCGCTCGCCGAAGGCATTGCCGGCACCGAGACCGCTTTCGCTCAGATGATGAACCGGCTCGGGCAGGAGATCGGGCTATCCGGCTCGAATTTCGTCAACGCCACCGGTCTGCCGGACCCGGATCAGTATTCCACCGCCCGCGACCTCGCGACCATCGCGCGCTTCATCATCGCCCAGTTCCCGGAATACTACCCGATCTTCTCCGAGAAGGAGTTCACCTGGAACAAGATCCGCCAGTTGAACCGCAACAGCCTGCTCGAAGTCGGCATTGGCGTCGATGGCCTGAAGACCGGCCACACGGAGGCATCGGGCTATGGCGAGGTGGTATCGACCTCCGCAGGCGGCCGTCGACTCATCGGCGTGCTGCACGGCATGAAGTCGATGAACGAGCGCGCCGAAGAAGCCCGCAAGCTCATCACCTGGGGCACCCGCGGTTTCGAGCTTGTTCCGGTCTACCCCGAGGGCAAGGTCGTCACATACGCCGATGTCTACGGTGGCAAGGAAGGGTCGGTGCCGCTGGTGGGCAAGGGCAGCATCAGCCTGTTCCTGCCCAAGGGCGCTCAGAACTGCCCGCAGGCAACCGTAACCTACAACGCACCGATCCGCCCGCCCGTCGCCGCGGGTACGCCGATCGGCCTGCTCAACGTCATGTGCGATGGCAAGCTCGTGCAGCAGACACCCCTATACGCCGGCGCGGACGTGGAGGAAGGCGATCTCATCCGCAAGGCCAGCGACGCACTGAAAGAACTGGCTCTCGGCTGGCTGTAACGGAACAATCAGCCATGAGCCCGGCCGACACCGAACGCATCAAGCTCACCGCGAATTTCCTCAACACGCTCGGATCGGGCACTCTTCTCACCTCGATGGTCGCCCCCTATATCGGCTGGGGCATCGGGTCGGTTCATCCCGACATGGCGAGTATTCTCGGCCTGTCCGGGTTTGGCTTTGTGATCGGCATCGTGCTACACCTTGCAGCGCGGCGTGTCCTTGGAGGCCTGCAATGAACGAGCTTCTGTTCTGGCTATGGGCCCCCGGTCTGCTAGTGCTTGCCGCTGGCATTGCGATATATGCCGGCAGGCATGACCGCGGTCCGGACCGGCATCACCCGGCCGAATAGGCGATCTATTCCTGATGCTCGATATCCCAGTGGTCGCGCCTCGCTTCATCACGTTCGAAGGCGGGGAGGGCGTCGGAAAGTCCACCCAGGTCAAGCGCCTGCTCGTTCGGCTCAACCGTCTCGATATCGAGGCGGTTCGCACGCGCGAGCCGGGCGGCACACCCAAGGCCGAGCATGTCCGGGCCTTCATCCTGCAGGGGCGTTCGGAAGCCTGGGGCCCCGGTGCCGAGGCGGTGCTCTTCGCCGCGGCGCGCCTCGACCACGTCAACCAGTTGATCGCGCCCAGCCTGGATACCGGCAAGTGGGTCATCTCCGACCGTTTCCACGACTCCACCCGCGCCTATCAGGGGCTGACCGGTGGCGTCGACGACAAGCTGATCCGCGGTCTCGAAACCCTCGCGCTGAACGGTCACGCGCCCGACCTCACCTTCGTGCTCGACATGGACCCGGTCGTCGCATTCAACCGTGTCAATGCCCGCGAGCTGGAGCCGGCGCTGGCTCACTCCGGCGACCGCTTCGAGAAAGAAGACCTGGATTGGCACCGCCGCCTGCGCCAGGCCTTCCTCGACATCGCCGCGCAGAACCAGGACCGGTGCGTCGTGCTTCCCGCCAACCAGAGCGAGGACGCTCTGGAGGACGAGGTGTGGGACACGCTCACCCGCCGCTACCCGGAACTCGCGACGAAGGCCGGCCGGTAGTGGCCATGTCGACGGACTATCCGGAACGCGAGCCCGACCGGCTCGATGGCGTGCCGCCGCCCGAGTTCCAGCAGCAGGTGCTCGGCCACGCGGCCGCCACCGAAGCGCTGATGACACGGCTCGACGCCGGCCGGCTTCCCGGCGGCATCATGATCCATGGGCCGCGCGGCATCGGCAAGGCGACGCTCGCCTTCGCCATCGCGCGAAAGATCTTCGAGCGCACCGGCGACGAGAGCCCGGAGCACATCGCCGCCCAGGTCGCGGCCGGCGCCTATCCGAACCTCTTCGTGATGCGCAAGGCGCCGCGTGACACCGGCAAGGGCTGGTACACCCAGATCCGCGTCGATGAGGTCCGCGGCTTCATCGACGAGATGCGCATGACGCGCGGCCGCGCAGGGCATCGCATCGCGCTGATCGATCCGATCGACGACTGCAACGCGTCATCCGCCAACGCGCTGCTCAAGATACTCGAGGAGCCGCCGGCGGACACGACCTTCCTCCTTGTCTCGCACCGCCCGGGCTCGCTGCTGCCGACCATCAAGTCGCGCTGCTTCCAGGTCGCGCTTCGCCCGATCGCGGACGAGGACGTTGCCGGGGTGCTGACGGCTTCGCGCCCGGATACAGCACCCGATGCGCTCACCCGAGCCATTGGCTTCGCCAATGGTCGTCCTCGCCGTGGCTTCGAGGCCCTGCTGCTTGGCGATGATGGAGTGCTCGGCGCGCTCGCCGGCTACCTCCGCGATCCAGCCGCCGCGCCGTCCTCGGCCCGCATCGCGCTCGCCGACCAGTTGGGCGGCGACAAGGAGGGCGCCGAACTGCGGTTTGCGCGCGACATGCTCAACGACTGGATCGCAGCCGCCGCAACCGATGCGGCCAGTTCGGGCGATCGTCGCCGTCTTGCCTCAGCCAATGAGCTATGGGACAAGGCCCAACTTTCACTTGCCGATGCCGACGAGTACAATCTCGACATGCGGCAGACCCTGGTCGCGCTTCTCGACGCGGTCCGGAAACACCAGCTCCTGGGCTCCCAGCCGACATGACCGACACGTTCTACGTCACAACCGCCATCGCTTATCCCAACGGCGCGCCTCATATCGGCCACGCCTACGAGATGATCGCCACCGATGCCATCGCCCGCTGGGCCCGCCTCGAGGGAAAGGAAACCTGGTTCCTAACCGGCACCGACGAGCACGGCATCAAGATGGTGCAGACGGCAGCGGCGGAAGGCATCACTGCGCGTGAACTGGCCGATCGCAACGCTGCCCGTTTCAAGGAGTTGGCGGCGCGCCTCAACGTCTCCAACGACGACTTCATCCGCACCACCGAGCCGCGCCACTACGAGTCGAGCCAGGAAATCTGGCGGCAGATGGCATCGCGCAACAACGGCGACATCTACCAGTCGGTCTACAAGGGCTGGTACTCGGTGCGCGACGAGGCCTATTTCGACGAAGCCGAACTCACCGACGGCGAGGACGGCAAGAAGCTCGCGCCTACCGGCGCCGAGGTGAAGTGGGTCGAGGAGGACAGCTACTTCTTCCGCCTCTCCGCCTACCAGGATCGCCTGCTGAGACTCTACGAGGACGTACCCGACTTCATCGCGCCCGAAGAGCGCCGCAACGAGATCATCTCGTTCGTGAAGGCAGGCCTTCGCGACGTCTCGATTTCCCGCACCACCTTCGACTGGGGGATCCCGGTCCCAGGCGCCGATGGGCACGTGATGTACGTCTGGGTCGACGCACTCACCAACTACATCACCGGTGTCGGCTATCCGCACACCGATTCCGAGCAGTTCAAGACGTTCTGGCCGGCGAACCTGCATGTCATCGGCAAGGACATCATCCGCTTCCACACGGTCTACTGGCCGGCCTTCCTGATGAGCGCCGGCATCGATGTGCCGCATCGCGTCTTCGCCCACGGCTTCCTGACGTCGGAAGGCAAGAAGATGTCGAAGTCGGTCGGCAACATCGTCGACCCGCACGAGCAGCTCGACCTCTACGGCACCGATCC
>JAEYYP010000344.1 GCA_023428425.1 Pseudomonadota bacterium | reverse complement strand
ATGTAGAGGAACACCACGGCGATCATGATCGAGGCCAACCCCGCATAGGTGGTCACATAGGACGAGAACCGGTCGAGATAGGCGGCGAAAATTGCGGAACCGGCGACCCAGCCGATGAGCGTAATGGCAATGCCCGGCAGGATGCGCAGAAAGCGACGCCGGCCGGCCGGCAACCACATGTGCACCACCACCAGGGCGATGATGATGACGACCGAGGCGATGACAAAACGCCACAGCGTGATCGTGCCCATATAGGGTTGGATCCAAGGCGCCCGCGCCACCGCCACGCGCGCTATCAACGGCGCGAGCACCAGCAACACCGAGATCGCCACGAAGCCGATCGTGGCGACCAGCACGAAGCCGAGGCTCTGCAGGCGAAGGTTGATCAGCCCGCGATTCTCGGTGACCCTGTAGGCGCGGTTGAGCGAGGTCCGCAACGCCTCGATGCCGTTGGATGCGAAGTAGGCTGCCGCCACCACGCCGAAGGTCAACAGGTCGGTGCGCGGCACCGTCAGGACATTGACCACCTCCTCCGCGATCGGTTCGGCGATCTGGTCGGGCCAGGTGTCGAAGACCAGATGCACCGCCGTGTCCGCGAAGGCTTGTGCGCCCAGGAAGGAGGCAAGCGTCGTGGCGAAGATCAGGAACGGAAACAGCGCCAGCAACGCCGACAGCGCGAGATGGCTCGCCATCGCCCATCCGTCATCGTCGTTGAAATGGCCAAGCGCATCGTAGAGCACCCGGCGCACGGCCACGAAACGTTTCATCCGATCCCTGTCGGCTGTTCCCGCCGGACTATGTGAAGGAGAAGCCGCAGATGGCAAGCACGTGCCGCTGATTTGCGCAACGGAAAACCGGGCGCGGGGCGAAGGACGGCGGTATCGCGCATGCGATAATCCGCCACGCCCCGTTGCCGATCCGCCGGTTGCCGCCCTATCTTGGACCGGCGGCACACCCCGTCTCGCCGGCCAGGCGCTTGCCGCTTCCATCTTCCGACGCATCGTGGCAAGGCATGCGCAACGCGCGGCGCGGCTCACTCAGGATCGATCATGGCAACCGTCTTCAACATCCTCGCGATCGTGGTCATGGTCGCCGTCGTCGTGGTGCTCATCCGCGGCCTCGCCAACATGATGCGCGGCGGCTCGGGCAACACGTCCAACAAGCTGATGCAGGCGCGCGTCTTCCTGCAGTTCATCGCGCTGGTGTTGATCCTGCTCGCCGTCTATTTCAACCGCGGTTGATGGACGGAAGCGGCAGGCGATGGTCAAGCTCAACAAGATCTACACCCGTACGGGGGACGACGGCACGACCGGCCTCGGCAATGGCGAGCGGCGGCTGAAGTCCGACATTCGCGTCGATGCCTACGGTACCGTCGACGAGGCCAACAGCTTCGTCGGCCTGGCGCGGCTCTCGACCGCGGCCGCCCATCCCGAGATCGACGCCATGCTGGCGCGCAACCAGAACGACCTGTTCGACCTCGGCGCCGATCTCGCCGTGCCGCAGGGCGACAAGCCGCTGGGGTACGAGCCGCTGCGCATCGTCGCTGCCCAGGTGAAGCGCGTCGAGGCCGACATCGACCTTCTCAACGCATCGCTCAACCCGCTGCGCTCCTTCGTCCTGCCGGGCGGCTCCCCTGCCTCGGCGGCGCTCCACATCGGCCGCACCGTGGCGCGCCGCGCCGAGCGGCTGATGGTGGAATTGTCGCGCGACCCGGCGGAGCACTTCAACCCGGAAGGGCTCCGCTACATCAACCGCGTCTCGGATTTTCTGTTCGTCGCCGCCAGGGCGGTGAATGACAACGGAAAATCCGATGTGCTATGGGTTCCGGGACAGAACCGTTAGCTGACATTCGAAAAGGCGTGGGGGCCAGAATGTTCATTCCGCTCCACGACGCCAACAGCCTCAAGCACATCAAGATGCAGTACGTCACGATCGGCCTGATCGCGGCGAACGTGCTGGTCTTCTTCTTCACGGTGGTGAGCGGCGACGACTTCGCCACCGCTGCGGTGCTCGGCCTGGGCTACATCCCCTCCACCCTCTACGATATCGCCGAACGGCCGGCCGAGATGGTGCTGGTGCCCGACCACGCCACCTACATCACCTATGCCTTCCTGCATGGCGACATCTTCCACCTCGGCGGCAACATGCTGTTCCTCTGGGTGTTCGGCGACAATGTCGAGGATGCGCTCGGCCATTTCCGCTACCTGGTCTTCTATCTGCTTTGCGCCGTCGCCGGCGCCGTGGTCCACGGCATGGTGGCGCCGAGTTCGCAGATGCCGCTGATCGGTGCGTCCGGCGCCATCGCGGGCATCGTCGCGGCCTATCTCATCCTCCACCCGCGCGTGAAGATCTGGGTGCTGGCCTTCGGGCGCATTCCCTTGCGCATCCCGGCCTACATAACGCTGGCGCTGTGGATCGCCTTCCAGTTCCTCATGCTGGCGGTCGGCGGCGAGGATCAGATTTCCTGGGCGGCGCATGTCGGCGGCATCGTCGCCGGCGCATTGCTGGTGATGGTTCTGCGCCGCCG
The DNA here is from genome assembly GCA_023428425.1 of Pseudomonadota bacterium. Classification (GTDB taxonomy): domain Bacteria; phylum Pseudomonadota; class Alphaproteobacteria; order Rhizobiales; family Devosiaceae; genus Devosia_A. The sequence continues at coordinate 767 of JAEYYP010000344.1, read as the reverse complement.
CAACGTGCCGCTGCTCGACCGCGAGATCGTGACTCCGAAGGCCGTCGAGGTGGAACAGCAAAGCGCGGTCGCCCCAATGGCGGATCAGCCGGTTCCACGCTGGGGCCGCCAGTAATTCAACCGGTTTGAAGCCGCGCGCGCATATTGACGCCCCGTCCGCCCGTGACTACGGTCCCGCCGCTTCCCGGGCCTGATTGCCGGGCAGCGCGTAAGCTGGTTTTCCATTTATCGGCCCTCGATGTCGGCATTCGGCTACCGGGCCGTGCGGCGCCCTGATATGGAGCGCCAGATTCATCAGAAGAGGTGACGTTTCCCATGAAAATCCTCGTGCCCGTGAAGCGGGTTGTCGACTACAACGTGAAGATCCGGGTGAAGTCGGATGGATCGGGCGTCGAACTCGCCAATGTGAAGATGTCGATGAACCCGTTCGACGAGATCGCCGTCGAAGAGGCGATCCGTCTGAAGGAAGCGGGCAAGGCCGAGGAGATCGTGGTGGTGTCGATCGGGCCGGCCCAGGCCGCCGAGACGCTGCGCACCGCGCTCGCCATGGGCGCGGACCGCGCGATCCTGGTCAAGGTCGACGGCATCGTGGAGCCGCGCGGCGTCGCCAAGGTGCTGAAGGGCGTGGTCGAGGCGGAGAGCCCCGGCCTGGTGATCCTGGGCAAGCAGGCGATCGACGACGACGCCAACCAGACCGGCCAGATGCTGTCGGCGCTTCTCGGCTGGAGCCAGGCGACCTTCGCGTCCAAGATCGAGCTCGGCGACGG
>JAEYYP010000022.1 GCA_023428425.1 Pseudomonadota bacterium | reverse complement strand
CTTCCTCGCCCGCATCGCTGGCGCTCGAAACGAGGCTGATGTCGGCGCGGTGGATGCCGGCCTCGTCGAGCAGGCGCACCGCCTGCCGCGCATGCTCGTAGGTATCGAACAGTCCGGTGATCGTCTGAATGGTGGCCTCCCCCACGGCACGGATTCGTCCTGCTGCCACTATAGCAGAGTTCACCGCGCGCTCAGCGCGCTAACGGCAAGCGCGGTAGAGCGTTCCCTGCTCAGGCCCCGAGCCACATCCGCATCAGGAAAACCACCAGAACGCCACCCGCCATCGCCGCGAAAAGGTTGCGGGTGCCGATATAGACCAGCATCACCGCAACGGCGGCCACCGTCTCAGCCGGCAGGAAGGCTTCGGCGAGGCTGCGTCCCGGCGCCACCGCGAACACGGCCGGCGCCACCAGCGCCGCCAGCACCGCCCCCGGCACGTGCTTCATCCAGTTGGCCGCAAAGCCCTCGGTCGGCAGCCGGTCGGCCAGCAGCAGGCCCGCCGCCCGGATCGCGTAGGTGACGGCCGCCATGCCGAGAATGGTGAGCAAAGCCTCAAGCGACACGGCGCGCCCTCCACTGGTCGGCCAGCGCCCCCGCGAGGCTGCCGACGATCCCGCCGACGATGATGTACCACTTGCCATCGACGAGGCTCGCCGTCAGCAGCGCGGCCAGCGCCCCGACAAGCCACGGCACGAGGTCCGTCCGCCCCTTCCACATGCCAAGCAGCAGGGCGATGAAGGTGGCGGTGAAGGCGAAGTCGAGCCCGTACTTGACCGGGTCGTCGATGAAGGCGCCCAGCACCCGACCGAGCAGCGTCGAGCCCACCCAGCTCACCCAACTGAGCACGCCGGTGCCGACGAGGAAGGCGACGCTGCCGCCCCCCTTGCGCATCTCCGCCATGGTCATCGCCCACTGCTCGTCGGAGACGAAGAAAATCGCCGCGAGCGCCTTCGGCCGCGACACCCCGGCCATCAGCGGTCGCAGCGTCGCCGACATCAGCAGCATCCTGAGGTTGACGATGGCGGTGGCGGCGACGATGGAGACGATCGGCAGCGCGCCCGGTGTCCAGCTGTCGAGGGCCACGAACTGGCTCGAGCCGGCGAACACCAGCCCGCTCATCAGCAGCACCTCGAGCACCCCGAGCCCCTTCTGGCCGGCGAGCACGCCCCACACCACGCCATAGCTGGCAATGGAGACGGCGACGGGCAGGAACAGCGTGACACCCAGCCAGAACTGGCTGGAAACAGAGGGAGCGGGACGATCCATGGGCGCGGACCCTATCCGATCCGCCCTCGTGCGAGCGATGACATTTGGCGATGATTCCCATCATCAGCTTTGATCGTTAGGATGCTAAGGGACCGTTGACTGTCGTGCGTCCCGCGCGTATTGAGGCGGCCGCGCCAGCTCCCTCCGTGCCCAGACCCGCCTGCATCGCAATACCGATGTGAAGTGGCCCGACCGCAGCCGTTTGTGCTGCCCTCGATCTCGGGGTCGACGCCAGGACTGTCACGCATACGGATACCAGCAATGATCGACTTTTCGCGCCCCCTCTGGCAGCGCTTCCTCGTCTTCCTCCTGCCGCTGATGCTCAGCAACATCCTGCAGAGCCTCTCGGGCACCATCAACTCGGTTTTTATCGGCCAGATGATCGGCACGCACGCGCTGGCCTCGATCTCCACCTTCTTCCCTGTGATGTTCCTGCTGATCAGCTTCGTGATCGGCCTCGCCTCCGGCTCATCGATCCTCATCGGCCAGGCCTGGGGCGCCAGGAACCTCAGAAAAATCAAGGAAGTCACCGGCACCACGCTCACCGTCGGCTTTCTCATGGGCTGCGTCGTCGCCGTGCTCGGCGCCCTGTTCGCCCGCGACATGATGAGCCTGCTTGGCGCCCCGGACGAGGTGCTGGACATGTCGGCGGGCTACGGTCGCATCGTGCTGATGGGCATGCCCGGCTTCTTCATCTTCCTCATCGTCACCTCGATGCTGCGCGGTGTCGGCGACACGGTGACGCCGCTGTTTTCGCTTGTGCTCTCTATCCTTGTCGGCCTGTTCGTTACCCCGGCGCTGATCCAGGGCTGGTTCGGCCTGCCGCAACTGGGGGTCGACGCTGCCGCCGTTGCCTTCATCGCCGGCTTCATGGTGGTGCTGGTGTTCCTCTTCTTCTGGCTGCGCTTCAAGCAGAGCCCGATGGCGCCCGATGCCGAGCTGCTCGCCTGCCTAAGGGTCGATTTCAAGCTGCTCGCCGTCATCCTGAAGCTCGGCATCCCGGCCGGCATAGCCATGATCGTGGCATCGCTGTCCGGGCTGGTGATCGTCGGCATCGTCAACCGCTTCGGCGTCGATGCCACGGCGGCCTACGGCGCCGTGAACCAGGTGCTGAGCTACATCCAGTTCCCGGCCATGTCGATCTCGATCGCCGCCTCGATCTTCGCCGCCCAGGCCATCGGCGCCCGCCGCTTCGACGAGGTCGAGCGGGTGACGAAGACCGCTTTGCTGATGAACCTCATCATCACCGGCGGCCTGGTGCTCCTCGCCTATGTGGGCTCTGAGTACCTGATCCGCGCCTTCATCACCGACGACGGTGTAGTCGAGGTCGCGGAGCGCCTGCTGCACATCGTGCTGTGGAGCTGCATCGTCTCGGGCTGGGGCACCACCTTCTCGGCGGTGATGCGCGCCTCGGGCGACGTGTGGATCCCCATGGTGCTGTCGCTCGCCGCCATCATCTGCGTCGAGGTGCCGGCCGCACTGATCCTGAGCAACGTCTTCGGCCTCGACGGCGTCTGGATCGGCTACACCATGAGCTTCTCGGCCCTGCTGCTCCTGCAGGCGACCTACTACTACATCGTATGGCGCAAGAAGAAGATCGAGGCGCTGGTGTAGGCCAGCGGCTGTTGCCGCCCCCCTTCACCATCCTTCGGATGGTCCCCTTCCCCCGTTGTCACGGGGGGAGACCCCCGCG
>JAEYYP010000322.1 GCA_023428425.1 Pseudomonadota bacterium | reverse complement strand
TCCAGACTCTCTGCCTGCCAACAACGAAACTCAGAGTTCCTCTTGGCTCACTCCCCCTTCCACCCCACCGCCCTAGGCGTCACGTCGAGCGAAATCTCCTCCATGCCCAGGAGGCGCGCCACCACGTCGGGCGGGTCCTTCACCACCTGCGTACCCGATACGGTCTCCACCTTGGTGTCGCGCAACCCCTTCACGATCGCCACGACATGCTCGGGGTTGATGTAGATAGTGCCATCCGGCGTATCGAGCTTCACAAGCCGCATCGTATTCTCTCCTTCGGCCGGTATCCGCCAACCGCGTCGCAGCCACACGGGTGACAATCTCAACCACCCATGTGAAAGGAAGCCTTAAGCAACCGGAGCCCCACCGATGCATACACCCGACGCTGTAATCACCTTCTGGTTCGTCGAGCACGGCGAGTCCGACTGGTTCGGTGCCAAGCCCGAATTCGATGCCGAGCTGGCCCGCCGCTTCACCGCCACCCACGCCTGGGTCGCCGCCGGCAACGCCGCGGCATGGCGCGCAGCGCCTTCGGGCCGGCTAGCCGAAATCATCGTCCTCGATCAGTTCAGCCGCCAGCTCTACCGCAAGCGCCCAGAGGCCTTTGCCAGCGATCCCCTGGCCCTCGACCTGGCCCGCGAACTCGTTGCCACCGGCGGCGACCTCCCCCTCGAGCCGCGCCGCCGCATGTTCGCCTACCTGCCCTTCATGCATTCCGAGGATCTCGCGGTGCACGCCGAGGCGGCCCCTCTTTTCGCAGCCTTTGGCGACGAAAAGTTCTCCGATTTCGAGCGCCGCCACGTCGAAACCCTCGAGCGCTTCGGCCGCTACCCCTATCGCAACGAAGCGGCGGGCCGCGCCTCTACCCCCGAAGAGCTGGACTACATGAAGTCCGGCAACGGCATGTTCTGACCCACGGCGGCGAACCGATTGCGCCTTTGGTGCACTACGATCGCGGCAGCTGACATGTTAGGACAATGGCACCCAGGCGTGAGACTTTCCGCGCCGCCTCACTCTTCTTCAGTAGAGTTCAGATGACCGTTACTGCCACGGGGCCATCGGCTGCCTCGACGACTGCCCCGGCCGCCCACGCCCACGGCAAGACGACGCTTTCGATCATCATCGCGGTGTCGGTGTGTCACCTGATCAACGACATCATGCAGTCGATGCTCATGGCGATCTACCCGCTGCTGAAGGCGAACTACAGCCTCGACTACGTGCAGATCGGCCTGCTCACCTTCACCTTCCAGGTGACAGCGTCGCTGCTGCAGCCGGCCATCGGCATCTACACCGACAAGCGGCCGTTGCCCTATTCGCTGCCCATCGGCATGGGCTCGAGCCTTCTCGGGTTGATCGTGCTCGGCTTCTCCTCGAGCTACTGGATGCTGCTGGTCGGTTCGGCGCTGGTCGGGCTGGGCTCGGCGATCTTCCATCCCGAAAGTTCGCGCGTCGCACGGCTGGCCTCGGGCGGTCGGCACGGGCTGGCGCAGTCGATGTTCCAGGTTGGCGGCAATGCCGGCTCGGCCATCGGGCCGCTGCTGGCGGCATTCATCGTGCTGGGCAACGGGCAGTGGAGCGTCAGCCTGTTCGCGATCGGCTCGCTGGTCGGCATCTTCATCCTGTGGCGGGTCGGCGTGTGGTACGCCGCTCATCTGCTCGATGCGGCGAAGAAGCCGCCGGTGAGCAAGGCGCTGCTGTTCGACAAGCGCACCACCATGACGGCGCTGGTCGTGCTCACCGTGCTGACCCTGACCAAGAACGCCTACATGGCGGGCCTCGGCAACTACTACACCTTCTACCTGATCGAACGCTTCGGCGTCAGCGTGCAGGACAGCCAGATCCTCCTCTTCGTGCACCTGGGGGCCGCGGCGCTTGGCGTGCTGCTGGGCGGACCGCTGAACGACCGGTTCGGCGCCAAGTTCGTGATCTGGTTCTCGATCCTCGGGGTGCTGCCCTTCACCCTGGCCTTGCCCTATGCCGACTTCACCTGGACGGTGGTGTTGAGCGTGATCATCGGGCTGATCTTCTCGTCGGCGTTCTCCGCCATCGTGGTGTTCGCGCAGGAACTGCTGCCGGGCCGCGTCGGGCTGGTGGCGGGCATCTTCTTCGGTTTCGCGTTCGGTGCCGGTGGCATTGCCGCCGCAGCGCTGGGTGGCGTGGCCGAGGCGACGAGCATCGAATACGTGTTCTGGCTCTGCTCGTTCCTGCCGTTCGCCGGCCTGCTGACCATCTTCCTGCCCGACATGGAGAAGGGTCGCGGGCGGTAGGGAGGATCTTTCAAGAGCCTCCCGCCCGCCCCTGAACGTAGCGCCGCCAGCTCAGGCCACCGAGACCTTCGCGAGGTTCCCGGCAGGGTCGCGCACCTCGAGGCCGGCATTCGTCTCGGCGAACGGCGCCCCGATCGAGCGGAGCCGCACCTTCATCGCGTCGAGCGCCGCCGCGTCCGGCACCACGATGCCGAACCACCGGAGCCCCGCATGTCCGGGCGGCTGCTGCTGCGCATTGGGGCCGGCCCAGACGTTGAACGCCAGCGCATGCGGCGTGTAGTCGAGGCCGAGGTCACCCATCCCGAAGCGGCGCATGATGAACAGGCCGCCGAAGCCGATGCCATCGCGATAGAACGCCATGGCGCGGTCGAGGTCGTTCACATGCAGGTGGATATGGCCGATCCGGGTGCCGGCCGGCATGGACTGCTGCAGCGCGGGCGCGGGGCTGAGCTCGCCGAGCAGGTCGTCGAGGTCGATGGGTTCGCGGCCCGAATGCGGCGATCCGTCATTGGTGCGCACATACACCCCTTCGTCGGCGTCGCCGATGCGGCCGCGCCACGGGGTCTCGAAGGTGATCTCGATGCCGTTATTGTCGGCGTCCCACAGATACACCGCCTCCGAAACGAGGTGGTCGGTCGGCGAGATACGGACGCGCCGCTGCAGGGCGCGCACCACCATCTGCGCCAGGTCGGCGCGGGTCGGGACGTGGATGGCGACGTGGTAGAGGCCGAGGCTGTGGTCGAGCACCGGGTGGCTGGCGCCCAGCTCGAGCGTGATCAGTTCCTTGCCGCCAGCGCCCAGATGCAGGGCTTCGGCATCTTCGGAGATCAGTTCGAGGCCGACGACGTCGCGCCAGACGAACAGCGCCTGCTCGCGGTTGGTGACGGCGATGCGGGCGGGGCCGAGCCTGGTTTCAAGCGGCAGGGTGGGCGCCGAGCGCACGGACTTCTGGGATTCGACGGTGATCATGACGTTGTTCCTGATGTTACCAGGAACATATGCACATCCCGCCCGCGGCACCATTGCCGGGACGGGATATGCAGCCGATACGTGAGGTAGCGAATAGGTGGAGGGGTTGGCCTATTCGCTACGGCTGTGGCGCACTCACGTAGCGACGAACCTGCGACGGTACTCGCTGGCGAGGTAGACCAGCACGAAGGCTGCCCCGACACCGCCGACCATCTGGCCCCAATCCACCTCGGCAAGGAGGCGGGGGAAGAGCGTGCCGGCGCTGAAGGCGCCGTCCTGGGCGACCGCAACCCAGATATCCTCGCGGCCGAAGCCGAAATTCAGCCGGTTCCGAAGATAGTGGAGCACGAAGCCGGCGTCGGGAGCCGAGAGCACGTTGCGGAACAGCATGTTCTCGGCGAGCCCCACCAGCCCCGGAATGAGGAAGGCGAGCGGGATCGACCAGCGGCGGAACAGCGCCGAAAGCAGCCCGACCCAGGCAAAGAACGGTGCGTACCAGAGCAGGGCGAGCACCAGGTAGCCGATATCGAACGCCAGCATGTTGACCGCTGCG
>JAEYYP010000293.1 GCA_023428425.1 Pseudomonadota bacterium | reverse complement strand
TTCTCCTTCTTGTCGATCAGCGTCTCGAGGAAGGAGTTGAGGTTGCGGGCATAGAGCTGGCTCGCCGAGGTGGCGAGGCGCCCGGCCATGTTGGTATGGGCGATGATGGTGACGCCGTTGGGCGTCGTCGTCACCTTGCCGGGCTGCGTCAGCTCGACATTGCCGCCGCGCTCGGCGGCGAGGTCGACGATGACAGAGCCGGGAGCCATGGATTCGACCATCGCCCTGCTCACCAGCTTCGGCGCGGGGCGGCCCGGAATCAGCGCCGTGGTGATGACGATATCCTGCTTGGCGATGTGCCCGGCGACGAGTTCGGCCTGCGCGGCCTTCTCGGTATCGGTCAGCTCGCGGGCATAGCCGCCGGTGCCCGAAGCATCCTTCAGCGCCTCGGTCATGATGAACTTGGCGCCCAGCGATTCGACCTGCTCGCCGGCGGCGGCGCGGACGTCCGTCGCGGTCACGACGGCGCCGAGACGGCGGGCGGTGGCGATGGCCTGCAGGCCGGCGACGCCGGCGCCCATGACGAAGACCTTGGCAGGGCGGACGGTGCCGGCGGCGGTCATCATCATCGGCATGGCGCGCTCGAAGGCGCCGGCAGCATCGATGACCGCCTGGTAGCCGGCGAGATTGGCCTGCGAGGAGAGGATGTCCATCACCTGCGCGCGGGTGATGCGCGGCATGAATTCCATGGCGACGGCGGTAACGCCGGCCTTGGCGAGCGCGGCGATTTCTCCCTCGTTGCCGTAGGGGTCCATCGCGCCGATGACCAGCGCGCCGGGGTTCACGCCACCGAGGCTCGAGACCTTCGGCCGGCGGACGGTGAGGACGATGTCGGCGCCCTTGATGGTCGCAGCGGCACTACCGACGACAGCGCCGGCAGCAACGTAGTCGGCGTCGGGGATGCGGGCCAGCGCCCCTGCTCCCCCTTCTACCGCCACCTCGGCGCCCAGGCCCTTGAACTTCGCGACTGTCTCAGGCGTCGCCGCCACCCGGGTCTCGCCATCGGCAAGTTCCCGCAACACTGCAATCTTCATGGACCTCTCCGGTGGGCGCCCTGTGCGTCGGGCGCCCCGGCGGGGCGCCCGCGGGATCAGGCCTGGCGGCGGCGCCCCATCAGCTGCATGCCGATCGGCACCAGCACCGATAGCACCAGCAGCACTACGCCCGCGATAGCGTTGCTGCCCTCGATGAAGGCGTAGAGCGCCAGCACCACGAAGGCCATGTTCACGATGCCCAGCTTCACCATGGTGATGAAGCCGCGATAGGTGGCCTCATGCTGCGGATAATCCATCGCCGGGATATCGTCGTGGTGATCGGTGGATGCGGGAGTGGTGGCCATCAAAGTCCTCGTTTGGTCAGTTCGGCGATGTGGCTTCCAGTTCGCCGATCAGCCGCTCGATCATCGAGAGGCCCAGCGACCAGAACTGGGGATCGCGCGCATCGAGCCCGAAGGGCTTGAGAAGCTCGGAATGATGCTTGCTACCCCCGGCCTGCAGAAGCTCGAAATACCGCTCCGCAAACCCCTCATTCGCCTTCTCATACTGTGCGTAGAGCGAGTTCACAAGACAGTCGCCGAAGGCGTAGGCATAGACATAGAACGGCGAGTGGATGAAGTGCGGGATATAGGCCCAGAACACCTCGTAGCCGTCGTTCAGCTTGATCGCCGGGCCCAGGCTCTCCGCTGACACCTCAAGCCAGATGCGGTTGAGGTCAGGCGTGGTCAGTTCGCCCTGCCGGCGCGCGGTGTGGACTTCGCGCTCGAAGGTGTAGAAGGCGATCTGCCGCACCACTGTGTTGAGCATGTCCTCGACCTTGCTCGACAGCATGGAGAAACGCTGCCGGGGGTCGGCGGTCCTGGCCAGCATGGAGCGGAAGGTCAGCATCTCGCCGAACACCGACGCCGTCTCGGCCAGCGTCAGCGGCGTCGGCGCCATGAGCGCCCCCTGCTTGCCGGCCAGCACCTGGTGCACGCCATGCCCCAGTTCATGCGCCAGCGTCATCACGTCACGCGCTTTGCCCAGGTAGTTGAGCATCAGGTAGGGGTGCGCCGACGGCACGGTGGGGTGGGCGAAGGCGCCAGGTGACTTGCCGTCCTTGGTCGGCGCATCGATCCAGCCCTTTTCGAAGAACGGCGAGGCGATCTCCGCCAGCTTTGGCGAAAAGCGACCGTAGGCCTCGAGCACGGTATCCTTCGCCGTCTGCCAGTCGTAGACGCGGTCGTCCGATGTCGGGAGCGGCGCGTTGCGGTCCCAGGCGTTCAGCTGCTCCTTGCCGAACCACTTCGCCTTCATCTTGTAGTAGCGGTGCGACAGCCGGGGATAGGCCTCGCGCACGGCGGTCTGCAATGCCTCGACGACTTCGCGTTCGACCGAGTTGTCGAGGTGCCGGCTGTCGGCGATGTCCTTGAAGCCGTGCCAGCGGTCGGAGATTTCCTTGTCCTTGGCCAGCACATTGGTGATGTGCGTGAAGAGCCGTTCGTTGGCGTGCAGGGTCGTCGACAGGCCGCCGAATGCCGCTTCGCGCTTCGCCTCATCCTTGTCGGTGAGGTAGTTCAGCGTCGATTCGAGGTTCAACTCCTCGCCCATAACGTTGAACTTGAGGCTCGCCATGGTCTCGTCGAACAGCCGGTTCCAGGCCGACGCACCAGTGACCGACTTCTCGTGGAAGAGTTCCTCGGTCCGCTCGTCGAGCTGGTACGGCTTGGCCTTCCGCAGTTCGGTGAACCATGGGCGGTAGCGCGCTAGCCCGGCATCGGCGGCGAAGGCCCCCTCCAGCGTTTCCTCCTCGATGCGGTTGAGCTCGAGGCCGAAGAAGATGAGGCCGGTGCTGAGGTCGGTCAGCGCCTGGCTGAGGTCACCGAGGAACTTGACCTTCTCGGGCTCCTGCGTGTTCCGCACGTACTGCAGGAAGGCATAGGAGCCGAGCTTGCCGCTGAGGTCGCTGAGCGCCTCGTACCGGCGGATCGCCTGGACCAGCCCGCCGGATTTCGCCAGCGCGTCGAGCTTCCCCTTGTAGTCGGCCTCGAACGACTCGGCTTCCGCCTGCGCTGCGGCGAGATCCGCCTTCAGTTCCGGTGAGTCGTTGGCCGGATAGAGGTCGGCCAGGTTCCACGTGGGCATCAGCCCCAGTTCGTTGTGGCCCTTCTGTGCGGCCTCGGGTGCGCGCGGCAGGTTGCGGATATCCATGTCTCACCTCGGCAGAAAATCAGGCGCGGACCTTAGTGAAGCTCAGGATGGATGGGAAGCGGGGGATGGGCGGGAGGCGCGCCCGGGAGCCTCCCGGCAGCAGGTTACCGAGGTCTGAATCACTAGCCTTAATCGCGCCTTAACCCCCTCCCGCCACGATGCCTCAAAACGGTACAGCGCGATTCGACCGGGTCTGTCGGAACGCGCCAACGAGAGTGTCTTGGGGGTTTTGTGGCGCGTGTTCTGATTGTTGACGACGACCTCGTTCAGCTGCGGCTGACCTCGGAGGTCGCGGCAAAGGCAGGTTTTCAGGCAGTGACGGCGACCGGCGGTCAGCAGGCGCTGGACCTGCTTCGATCCGACCCGGGCATCGGCGTCATGGTGCTGGATCTCGTGATGCCCGACCTCGACGGCATGGGCGTGCTGGACGCGATGCGCAGCGAGGGTATCGCCACACCGGTGATCGTGCAGACCGGGCATTCGTCACTCGACACCGTCGTCGGCGCCATGCGCCAGGGCGCGGCGGACTTCTTCGTCAAGCCGGTCGCCCCCGAGCGGATGATCGTGTCGCTGCGCAACGCGCTGAAGCTGGGTGAACTCGAGTCGCTGGTCCGCACGGACCGGAGCCGCCTCGGCGGCCATCTCGGGGTCGCCGACCTCGTGACCAGATCGCCAGCCATGGACAGGGTGATCTCGCTCTGCACCAAGGCGGCCAGGAGCCCGATTCCGGTGCTGATCGAAGGCGAGACCGGTGTCGGCAAGGAGCTGGTGGCACGGGTGATTCAGGGCTCGGGCGACCGGGCCGGACGCCCATTCGTTGCCGTGAATTGCGGGGCGATCCCGCCCAACCTCGTCGAGTCGACGCTGTTCGGCCACCGCAAGGGTGCTTTCACCGGGGCCATTTCGGATCACACGGGCAAGTTTCTCGAAGCCAATGGCGGCACCATCTTCCTCGATGAGGTCGGCGAACTGCCGATGGATGTGCAGGTCAAGCTGTTGCGCGTCATCCAGGAAGGCGAGATCGAGCCGGTGGGGGCTGACCGGCCGGTGCGTGTGAACGTCCGGATCATCTCTGCCACCAACCGTCGACTGCTGAACCTGACCAAGGCCGGCGAATTCCGCGAGGATCTCTACTACCGGCTCAACGTCTTCCCGATCTACGTGCCACCGCTGCGCGACCGGCCGGAGGACATTTCGATGCTGGCTCAGCACTTCGTGTCGCGGCTTGCCGCCGAGGCCGGCAAGCGCATCGTCGGGATATCCGATCCGGCGCTTGCGCTGCTGAAGAGCTACAACTGGCCGGGCAACATCCGGCAGCTCGAGAACGCCGTGTATCGGGCGGTTGTCCTGGCGGACGGGGCCTATCTTGAGACTGCCGATTTCCCGCAGATCGTGGCGCAGAGCGCCGGGCGCGCCGAAGCGCTGCGGCTGGCCAGCTCCCCCCCCGCCCCTTCAGCCCCGGTTCATATCTACGACGCCACGGTGTACCGCCGCGAGGAAGTGT
>JAEYYP010000279.1 GCA_023428425.1 Pseudomonadota bacterium | reverse complement strand
CGTCGGGCCGCGCGGCCGGTTTCGCCAACATCGCCGGCTTCGTCGCCGCCTTCTTCGTGCACGGCACCTTCGCGATCTTCGGCCTGTCGGTCATCCTGCTGCAATCGGCCAACCTGTTCCTGGCGGTGAAGCTGGCTGGCGCGGCCTACCTGATCTGGATCGGCGTCAAGGCGTTGCGCGAGGCCTGGCGCGGCGGGCCGGCGAAGCTCGCCGAGGTGACTCCGGCGCGGCGGCGGCGCACGCTGCTCAAGGCGTTCGGGGAGGGTTTTCTGACCAACGCCCTCAATCCCAAGGTCGCCATGTTCTATATCGCCGCCTTTCCGCAGTTCGTGCCGCACGGCGCAGTCTCGCCCGCGGCGGCCTATCTGCTGGTGGCGGTGCACGCGACCTTGAACGTGGCCTGGTTCGGGCCGATCGTGCTGCTGTTCGACAAGCTCTCGGCCGCTGCCCGGGGCGGCCGGGTGCAGCGGTATGTAAAGGGGCTGACAGGGGTAGTCTTCGTCGGCTTCGGCATCAAGCTGGCGACGCTGCGGGCCTGAGGGCAGGGGATTGGGATGACGGCCGAGGGGACCGCGTAGATGGACGTCGAGGCCCTTCTCCACAGCGTCATACGCTTCTCGAACTTCATGACCTCGCGGCTGGTCGTGTCGGGCGTGGTGTTCTACGTCGCCTCGGGCTTCACCGACATCGGCAGCTCGACCGAAGGCCTGCTTCCCGACGCGGACCTGCTCAACGAGGTGGTGGCCAACTACCAGAACATCTTCGACGTGCTCGGCGTGTCCGATTTCGCGCTTCTGCTCATCCTGTTCGTGTTCCTGACCACGATCCACCTCATCCACGTCTTCTTCAACCGGGTCGGCCAATACCTGCCGCCGGCCATCGTGCCGCTGTCGGGCTGGGAGGCCAATGACGACGTCACGCTCACCGCTTTCGACATCCTGCGCGACGCGCGCGGCGAGGAGCACACCGACGAGGAGAACCAGCGGCTTTACGAGTTCAAGAAGAAGCTGCGCGAGATCGAGCAGGACAACGAGGCGAAGTATCATGACGAGATCGCCGGGGTCTCGGTCGCCTACAACATCTCCAAGGCCTTCGTGCTGTTCAGCCTGCTGGCGGGCGTCTATGCGCTGGTGCCGGGCAAATACAGCGGCGACATGGGCATCCTCGCCGCCATCCTCGGCATCTCGATCGTGACCACGCTCTACACCGCCTTCGCCATCTTCCGCGCCAACTACGAGCGGATCGGCGAGTTGCGCGAGGCGCTGATCGCGCAGTTCCTCGAGTTCTCGCGCATCTGGGCGCCCCAGGAATACCAGAAGCGCATCGAGGCCGCCTGCCTGCCGTCGCGCGAACTGAAGCCGGCGCATTTCGCCGTCCTGGTGCCGGTCTACGGCACGCTCGACGAACTGGTCGCCGACATCCGCCGCATGCGCCAGCGCCGCCGCCGGCGCGGTGCTGCATGAGTGCCGCAGTTGAAAGCGGCGGCAGCCGGGTCGATAATACGGGCGAACCGAAGGAGGTCGATATGGGACGACCGAGGGAACTGACTGAAGAGGAACGCGCGGAACTGCTGGCGAAGGGCTACACGCCCGTCGAGATGTGGGTGCCGGACCTTTCCAATGCCGCCGTCCGCCGGCGCCTCGCCGCCGAACTCAAGGCGATCCGCGAGTCGGACGCGCGGTCGGGAGAACTGGACCGGTTGAGCGATACCGTCGAAGATCTCGCTGATGATTTCGAGCGATGAAGCGGGGAGACGTGGTTCTCGTTTCGGGCAAGGGTGATTACGGAAAGGCGCGGCCCGCGATTGTCGTCCAAGCCGACTACCTCATCGACGATCTCGATAGCCTCACTGTGTGCCCGCTCACCAGTGATATCCTCAACCAGGACTACCTTCGCGTCGCCGTGGAGCCTTCGATCGAGAACGGTTTGAAGCTCCCCTCGGACATGATGGTCGACAAGCTGCAGACCTACCCGAAGACGAAGGTCTTCGGTCCGATCGGTCATGTAGCCGAGGTGGACATCCGTCGCTTGGACGCGGCATTGTCGTTCTTTTTTCAGCTTGGCCCGTCCTGATCGCGCGGCCCGGCGCAGCTAGGGAACTTAGTGGGGAACACCATGACCAAAGTCATCCGCAACGGCACCATCGTCACCGCCGACCGCAGCTACAAGGGCGACGTGCTGATGCAGCACGGCAAGATCGTCACCATCGGCTCCGACCTGCACGGCGACCACGAATTCGACGCCACCGGCTGCTACGTCATGCCGGGCGGCATCGACCCGCACACCCATCTCGAAATGCCCTTCATGGGCACCTATTCGTCCGACGATTTCGAGTCCGGCACGCGCGCCGCGCTCAGTGGCGGCACCACCATGGTGGTCGACTTCTGCCTGCCCAATCCGCAGCAGAGCCTGCTCGAAGCGCTGCAGATGTGGGACAACAAGACCGGCAAGGCGTCAGCCGACTACTCGTTTCACATGGCCATCACCTGGTGGGGCGAACAGGTCTGGAAGGAGATGGCCGAGGTCGTCGATCGCGGCATCACCAGCTTCAAGCACTTCATGGCCTATAAGGGCGCGCTGATGGTGGACGACGACGAGATGTTCTCGTCCTTCCAGCGCTGCGCCGACCTCGGTGCGCTGCCGCTGGTCCATGCCGAAAACGGCGACGTCGTCGCGCAGATGACGCAGAAACTTCTCGCCGAGGGCAATAACGGCCCCGAGGCCCACGCCTATTCCCGTCCGCCGGAAGTGGAAGGCGAGGCCACCAACCGCGCCATCATGATCGCCGACATGGCGGGCGTGCCGCTCTACGTGGTGCACACCTCCTGCGAGCAGGCGCATGAAGCCATCCGCCGTGCGCGGCAAAAGGGCATGCGCGTCTACGGCGAGCCGCTGATCCAGCACCTTGTCCTCGACGAGACCGAATACCAGAACCCTGATTGGGACTATGCGGCGCGCCGGGTGATGAGCCCGCCCTTCCGCAACAAGCAGCATCAGGACTCGCTCTGGGCCGGTCTGCAGTCGGGCTCGCTGCAGGTGGTGGCGACCGATCACTGCGCCTTCACCACCGAGCAGAAGCGCAATGGCATCGGCAACTTCGCCAAAATCCCCAACGGCACCGGTGGCCTCGAAGACCGCATGCCGGTGCTCTGGACCCATGGTGTCGGCACCGGCCGGCTGACCATGAACGAGTTCGTCGCCGTGACCTCGACCAACATTGCTAAGATCCTCGGGCTCTATCCCAAGAAGGGCGCGGTGCTGGTTGGCGCCGATGCCGACCTGGTGGTCTGGGATCCCAAGCGCACCAAGGT
>JAEYYP010000253.1 GCA_023428425.1 Pseudomonadota bacterium | reverse complement strand
GGGCGGCCCCGTCCACGGCGCTCCCAGGTCTGCCGTCAGCGGATCAAACGCGAGTTTCAGGTCGTCGGCCAGCGCCCGGATGAGCGAGGCCTCACCCGCACTCTCGCCGCGCGGCACCCGGGCCAGTGCCACGATCAGGTCGCGCTCCAGCCTGCCCGTCGGGGATTGCCCGAAGATGTGCAGGCCGTCGCGGATCTGGGCTTCCTTGAGGTCGCAGAGGAAGGTGTCGATGCGGCGGAGGGACTCGGTCTCGTCGGGAACGAGGCCGATGTCGCGGTCGAGGCTGATGTCGCGCGCGAAATCGAGGATGCGCCTGCGGAGGCCGGCGAGGCGGCGGCGGTCCATGCCGGAGGCGGCGTAGTACTCGTCGAGCAGGGCCTCCAGGTCCTTGAGGGGGCCGTAGGTCTCGGCACGGGTCAGCGGCGGCACCAGGTGGTCGACGATCACCGCGCCGGTGCGGCGCTTGGCCTGCGTGCCTTCGCCGGGATCGTTGACGATGAAGGGGTAGAGCTGCGGCAGCTCGGCCCAGAGGGCGGCAGGGTAGCTCGCGGGATCGAGCGCCGTGGCCTTGCCCGGCAGCCATTCGAGGTTGCCGTGCTTGCCGTTGTGGATGACCGCGTGGGCCCGGAACTCGTAGCGCAGCCAGAGGTAGGCGGCGAGGTAGCCGTGCGGCGGCACGAGGTCGGGATCATGGTAGGCGGCGGTCTCGTCGAGGTCGTAGCCACGGGCTGGCTGGAGCAGGACGGTAACGTTGCCGAAGCGCAAGGCCGGGAGGTGGAAGGTGCATTCAGCACCCTCGCGCCGGGCGAAGGGATCGGTACCAGGGTCCCCCCAGCGGGCGGTGACCTCGGCCTGGACCCTGGCTGATAGCCCGGCGAAGAGCTCGCGGTAGCGGGCGATAGGAAACAGGATGCCCTCACCGCGCTTGGGGTGGGCGTTGGTGGGGCCGGACTGCAGGGCTTCGATCAGGGCGTTGCCGTCGACTGGCACCGCGGGTGGAGACGGCCCCTCATCCGCCCTTCGGGCACCTTCTCCCACAAGGGGAGAAGGCGATGGAGACGCGACCCCGTAGCCATTTGCGGAAAGCGCATTGAGGATTTCCACCGTCGACTGCGGCGCGTCGTAGCCGACGCCGTTCGCCAGCCGGCCGTCGCGGATGGGGTAATTGGCGAGGACGATGGCCACCCTGCGGTCCGCCCGCGGCGCAGCGCGCAGCGCAACCCAGTTCTCCGCCAGCGTGACGGCGCGGCTGATACCGTCGTGGTCCGGCGTGTAAGCCGAGAGCGGGCATTGGGTGCGATCGTGCCAAACGGCCTCCTGCTTGTGGCCGACCAGCAGCATGCCGTGGCGCCCGTCGAGCTCCGGCAGCACCACCTGCATGGCGAGGTCCTTCGCCGTGAGGCCCTGCGGGTCAGTCGCCCACTGGGCCTCGGGCCGGCCGGACTGGATCAGCTGGATCACCGGCGCGTCGGTGCCGGCGAAGGGGTTCTGCGCCGGATCGATGCCATCGAGCCCGAGCGCGAAGCCGGTGAGGTTGAGGATCACGTCAGGGGGATGATCGGCCAGCGCGCGCTGCACGAAGCGGATGCACGCGCCCTCCTTGAGTGTCGACACCACCAGCGGCACCGGATTGAGGCCCCGGGTCTCCAGCTCCGCGATCAGCGCTTCGAGCGTCGCGGTACCGGCGCCTTCGAGCGCGGCTCGATAGAACAGGATGGGGATGTTTGGCCGCGGGCCAGATGGCAGCGCGTCGGCTACACCGAGGCGCGGATGCCAGAAGCCGAAGCGGGGGAACGGCTTGATGCCGGCCAGCGTGCTCGAACCCTCGGTGGCGGCGCGGCCGGGCGAGAGCCCGGCCAGTGAGCGCAGCGTCTGCAGCAGAATGTCGGCGTTGTCCGGGCCGCCGGCAGTGAACAGGCCGTGGAGCCGGGTCCACGCCTCCGGGTCGACCGTGCTGCGCTGCTGCAGAATGGGGTCCGGCGTCGCGTCGCCCGGCAGGATCGCGAGCTTCGGCCCTCCCGCCAGCGCCAGCGCCGTCAGCTCGTCGACGCCGTAGGGCCAATAGGCGGGACCGCCGAGCAGCCGGATCACGACCAGCTTCGCATGCCGCACCGTCCGGTCCAGCCACATGTCGACGCTGAGATTGTGCCCGAGCCGCAACAGGTTGGCGAGGCGGAGGTCATCTGCCGCGGCCCGGTCTGCTGCCGCCGCGAGCATCATCAGCTCGCTGTCGGCAGCCGAGGCGAAGACGATCGGCGCCGGGGTTTGCCCGAGGTCGATCGCCTCGCCGTCCTGCTGCAATGCGCCGGCCTGCGCCGCGAGAAGGTGCATCAGGCTGCGACGCGCGCCGCCTGCTCGAGGCTTGCAGCGATCGCCTCGCGGTTGAGCGGGCTTTCGCCGATGACGACAAGGTTGGTTTCGCGCACCTCGCCCGGCTTCCACGGCCGATCGAAATACCCGGTGACGCGCGGCCCCACGGCCTGGATGGCGAAGCGGGCGTTGGAGCCGGGCAGGGCGGCGAAACCCTTGAGCCGCAGCACGTCATGGGCGCGGATCGTCTGCTCGATCACCGCCAGCAACTGGTCCTTGCTCGTAACACCGTCGAGCTTCACCGAGAACGAGTCGAAATCGTCGTGCTCGTGGCCCTCGCCGCCATGCTCGAGCTCGTGATGGCTTTCGCGACCCGCGAGGTTGTCCTCGGTGGAAAGGCCCATGCCGAGCAGCGCCGCGACATCGACGTGACCATTGCGGGCGCGCACGACACCGGTACCCGGACGCATTTCGGCGCGCAGGTGCGTCTCGATGGTATCGAGGGCGCTTTCCGCCACGAGGTCGGCCTTGTTGAGGATCACCATGTCGGCGGCGATCAGCTGGTCCTCGAACAGCTCGCCCAGCGGGGTTTCGTGGTCGAGCATGTCGTCGGCGGAGCGCAGCGCGTCGACCGCCGCCTCGTCATTGGCGAAGCGGCCCTCGGCAAGCGCCGCCGCGTCGGCCACGGTCACCACGCCGTCGATGGTGACCTCGGACTTGATCTCGGGCCAGTTGAAAGCCCGGATCAGCGGCTGCGGCAGGGCGAGGCCGGAGGTCTCGATGACGATGTGGTCGGGCCGATCCGGCCGCGCCAGCAGTTGCTGCATCGTCGGGATGAACTCGTCGGCGACGGTGCAGCAGATGCAGCCGTTCGAGAGCTCGATCATGTCCTCTTCGCGACAGGTCTCGTCGCCGCAGCCGGCGAGGATTTCCTTGTCGACGCCCAGTTCGCCGAACTCGTTGATGATGAGCGCGATGCGCTTGCCCTGCGCGTGGGCGAGCAGGTGGCGGACGAGCGTCGTCTTGCCGGCCCCGAGGAAGCCGGTGATGACGGTGACGGGAATTTTTTCGGTCATGCGTGGACTCCCTTGAGGGCGAACGCCGGCATCCGGGCGAAGCGTTCGTTGAGCCAGCCGAGCAGCGGCCCGGCGATGAGCCAGAACACCGCCCCGGCAAACAGCGAACTCGCGGCGAAGGCCGTGGCGAGATGGGCGGGAACCGCACTGGGCTCGTGCGGCGCGGCCGGAGCGCCGATTATGTGCGGCGCCGCGATCAGGATTGCCGCGATGCCGATGCCGACCCAGTTCCTGAGCTTGGCGATCAGCAGGATGCCGGCGCCGGTTGCCAGCGCAGTGCCTACCCACCAGGCCTGCCGCACAGCAAGGTCGGCGGCCGGCATGCCCGGCAGTTCCGGAGGCAGGCCGAGGGCGGGGGCGAGTTGCAGGGCCAGGAAGCCGCCCAGCCCCCAGATTACGCCGTTGCGCGCCGTGATCTCGATATTGGCGAGGGTCGAAACCGCCGCCAGCAACAGGGCGAAACCCATCGATCCGAGCACGTTGGCGAGGACGGTGTAGAAGGTACGCTCGCCACCATCCTGCGGCGCCCAGGCGTCCTCGTCATGGTCGTGGCTGTGGGCCGGCGTAGCGGCGTCGTGGGTGTGCGGCGCCTCGGCGTCGGCGACCTCGTAGGCTTCGGCGGCAAGGATCAGGGGCGTGACGCGCCACTGCTGCACGGCGCTCATGGCAAGGCCGGCTGCGAGTCCGGCAAGGACCGCAGCGAAGAAAATTCGCTGGAAGAACTTCATCGATGTCTCGCGGGTTGGCGGCTTAGTGACAGGGGAAGCCGAGCGCATGACGCGTGTCGTGCGCGCCATTGTGGATCGCCATGTCGCTGGCGAAGCCGACGCCGCCGACCAGCACGAAGCCGATCATGAGCGCCAGAACACCGGCGACGAGCCGCTGCGAGACCGAGAGAGGGGCGGTTGCGACCGCCGACGACTGAATATTCATGGACCTTCACCCACCGTGAGGTTGAAACTTGGGCTTTTCGCCCGGCTGACGTTGGCAGGTCTCCTGGCTCACGGGTCGTCGCACTTCCCCACCTTCCCGGCCGCTGGCCAGTGGTATTCGGAGAGGTGCTCGCCGCTTACAGTTGCGGGGGCAGCCACGGATTCGGTCCCTGATGGGTACGCCTCACCGTGTTCCCTTTTGATCCCCTCGCCCGAGCGGGTTTGGGGAACCAACGTAGCTTCTGGATACGCCGCGGGCGGCGCGGGGTCAATCTTCCGAGCCGCCGAAATCCGGGTAGCTCACCGAGAGCTGCTCCACCCGCACGTCGAGCGTCTCGAGCAGTGGCTCGTCCGATGGCACCAGTATGTCGCCGGCTACCGCGTCGACATTTACGTCCTGCGGGTACTCGCCCGCCGGGGCGAAGCGGACGGAGACGATGCAGCCTTCGTCGGCCGCGCCCAGCGCCCCGCCGGTGAAGTTGGCATAGCCGCCATAGTCCCACCAGAAGCCCTGCATCTCGAACGGGCCTTCGTTGAGCGCCTCGACCTCCGCCACCGTCATGCCCACCGTCACGCCCTGCGGCGCCGTATCGCCGGGCGGGATGGTGAAGTAGGCGAGTTCGCTGAGGTTATCCTCGTCCCACCAGCCGACCTCGATCCGCCGCTCCGGATCGTCGGGGAAGATAGTAGTGGCGAGGAGCGTGGAGCCCTCCGGCCCGGGTACTTCGCCGGTCACCACGTTGTCGCGCCCGAACGCCTCGACCAGTCGTGCCTCGTTGGAATCCGCCGCGAACGGGCCATCGCAGCTCAGCTGCGCGGCAAGGCTGGGCGTGGCGAGAAGAAGGGCAGGGAGCAGCAGCAGGTGACGCATCGGTGGACTCCGGGTTCGACGGCGAATCTGGCCGATCCGCCATACCATGTTGGGGGCTTGCGGCGCTGGTGGGGCAAGCCTGAAGAATAGCGAGCCTGCCTGATTCGCGAGCTCCCGATGCCCCTGACTTTTCAGACCGTGATGCCGATCGTGCTGCTGATCGGTTCCAACGTCTTCATGACCATTGCCTGGTACGGCCACCTCAAATTCCCGCACGCCGCTCTGTGGGTGGTGGTGATGGCGAGCTGGGCCATTGCGCTCGTGGAATACTGGCTGGCGGTACCGGCTAACCGCATCGGCTACGGCGTCTATACGGCGGCCGAACTCAAGACGATACAGGAGGTGATCAGCCTCACCGTTTTCGTCGGCTTCGCGGTCTTCGTCCTGGGCGAGAAGCTGACGTGGAACCATGCGGTGGGCTTCGGGCTGATTTTCGCCGGCGCGTTCTTCATCTTCAAGGGGCCCCTGCGCTGAGTGCAGCGCGTCGGGCCGCTGGGTCGTGCTGAGCACAATTCCCTTGCGCTCGCTTCGTATGTTACGTTATTACATGACTGCACGACACGATCCGGCAGGCGCATGCACGAGCATCATCATCCCGCACCGCGGAAATTCAGCCTGGCCCAGCAGGGTCTCGGGCTGCGGCTCGCCATTGCTCTCGGGCTGGTGGCGCTGGTCTGGCTGGCGATCGTCCCGCTGGTGCTGCGCTGATGGCCATCGAACTCAAGGACCTGACGCTCGGCTATGACGGGCACCCGGCGGTGCACCATCTCGACGGCACCTTCGCCGATGGCTCGTTGACCGCCATCGTCGGGCCGAACGGCTCGGGCAAGTCGACGCTGCTCAAGGGCATCACCGGCATCCTGAAGCCGCTCGGCGGTTCTATCGAGCGCGGCCGGACGCGGACGCAGGCCATCGCCTACCTGCCGCAATCGGCCGAGATCGACCGCAGCTTTCCCGCGACGGTGGCGGATCTCGTGGCCCTCGGCCACTGGCGCAGCCGCGGGCTATGGGGTGCGATCACCGGCGCGGATTACCGGGCCGTGCTCGAGGCGCTCGATGCCGTCGGCCTGCGCGGCTTCGAGGATCGGGCGCTCGATACGCTGTCGGGCGGCCAGGCGCAGCGGGCGCTGTTCGCGCGGGTGATGCTGCAGGATGCCGATGTGATCCTGCTCGACGAGCCTTTCACCGCGATCGACGAGAAGACGACGGCCGACCTCATTGCCTTGATGCAGCGCTGGCACGACGAAAAGCGGACGGTTGTCGCCGTGTTGCACGACATCGACATGGTGCGGCAGGTCTTCCCCGATGCGCTGCTCATGGCGCGCGAGCCGGTGGCGTGGGGGGCGACGGCAGACACGCTGGCGCCCGACAACCTGCTCAAGGCCCGGCGGATGACCGAGGCCTGGGACGAACACGCCCCCTGGCACGATGGGCATGCGCACCAGCATGGGCGTGCGGCATGAACCTGTTCGAGTTCTTCATCGGCCCGTTCGTCACCTACGGCTTCATGAGCCGGGCGCTGGTCGGCGCGGTGGTGATCGCGCTCAGCGCCGCCCCGGTCGGGGTGTTCCTGATGCTGCGGCGGATGAGTCTCACCGGCGACGCCATGGCGCATGCCATCCTGCCGGGCGCCGGGGTGGGCTTCCTGCTCGCCGGGCTCGAAATCCTGCCGATGACGCTGGGCGGCTTCACGGCCGGCCTCGTCGTCGCGCTGCTGGCCGGGCTCGTCTCGCGGCTGACCATTCAGCGCGAGGATACCTCGCTCGCCGCCTTCTACCTGATCTCTCTGGCGCTCGGCGTGATGCTGGTCAGCCTGCGTGGCTCGAGCGTCGACCTGATGCACGTGCTGTTCGGCACCGTGCTGGCGCTGAACAATGATGCGCTGGTCATGATCGGCGCCGTGGCAACGATCTCGCTGGTTGCGCTTGCGCTGATCTGGCGGCCGCTCTTTGCCGAATGCCTCGACCCCAACTTCCTCCGCTCGGTATCGGGGGCGGGGCAGGCGGTGCATCTGATCTTCCTCGCCCTCGTGGTGCTGAACCTCGTCGGTGGCTTCCAGGCGCTGGGCACTTTGCTTGCGGTGGGGTTGATGATGCTGCCGGCCGCCGCGGCCCGCTTCTGGGTGCGGAGGCTCGAGGCGCTGTGCCTCGTGGCGGTCGGCATCGGCGTGGCGTCGAGCTATGTCGGCCTGCTGCTCAGCTACTACCTGTCGGTCCCCTCGGGGCCGGCGATCATCCTGGTGGCGGGAGCGATCTACCTGCTCTCGCTGCTCGTCGGAAACCGCGGAGTGATCCGGACGCGGCTGGTGCCGCCCCGCCATCGCATCGCCTGAGACTTTGTAACAACGGAGAATTTTCATGCGCACCCTGCTCGCAACGATGTCGCTCGCCCTGATGACAAGCACCGCTCTCGCCGCACCGGTCGAGGTCGTCGCCAGCTTCTCCATCCTCGGCGACATGGTGGCCGAGGTCGGTGGCGACCGGCTAGCAGTGACCACCATTGTCGGGCCGAACGCCGACAGCCACGTCTACGAGCCGCGCCCGCAGGATGCCGCGCTGCTCGGCAAGGCGCAGGTCTTCTTCGTCAACGGGCTGGGGTTCGAGGGCTGGCTCGACCGCCTGGTGGAAGCCACCGACTTCAAGGGTCGCGTGGTGACAGTGACCGATGGCATCACCACGCACGAGATGTCCGACGAAGAAGGCCACGAGCACGACCATGAGGAGGAAGGTCACGACCATGACGACCATGCCCATGACGACCACGGACACCACCACGAAGGCACCGACCCGCACGCCTGGCAGAGCCTCAGCAACGGGCTGACCTATGTCGCGAACATCAAGGCAGCGCTGTGCGAAATCGACCCCGAGGGCTGCCCGGTCTACACCACGAACGCCGACGCCTACTCGGCGCAGATCGCGGCGCTCGATGCCGAGGTGAAGGCGGCGATCGCCGCCGTGCCCGAGGCGGATCGCAAGGTCATCACTACTCATGACGCCTTCGGCTACTTTGCCGAGGCCTATGGCATCACTTTCATGGCGCCAGAGGGGATCAGCACCGACAGCGAAGCCTCCGCCGCCGACGTCGCCCGGCTGATCGACCAGGTGAAGCATGACGGGGTGAAGGCGCTGTTCATCGAGAACATGTCCGACCCGCGGCTCGTGCAGCAGATCGCGTCCGAGACCGGCGCGAAACTGGGCGGTTCGCTCTATTCCGACGCGCTGTCGGAACCGGGGCAGGGGGCTGCGACCTATCTCGAGATGTTCCGCCACAATGTTGGCATGCTGGTGCCGGCGCTCGAAGGAAAGTAGGGTAGGCGATGGCCCATTCGCACGACCACCACCATCACGAAACGCCCCCCGACCTGACCCGCAACCAGGACCTGGTGCTGAAGACGCTGAACCGCGCCGATGCACCGCTCTCGGCCTACGATATCCTCGACCGGTTGCGGGAGGATGGGCTGCGGGCGCCGCTGCAGATCTACCGCGCGCTCGACCGGCTGATCGAGGCCGGCCTCGCGCACCGGCTCGAATCGCTGAACGCCTTCGTCTGCTGTGCCGATGCGGGCTGCCATGGACAGGCGGGCGGTGTCGCCGCCTTTGCCATCTGCTCGAAATGCGGCCGGGTCGACGAGTTCGCCGACGCCGAAGTCGGCAACCGCCTCGCCGGCTGGGCCGCAGCGCAGGGCTTCGCGCTGGAGCGCACGACGATCGAGCTGCGGGGCGTGTGCGAGGGCTGCCGGGCGGCGGCGTAGCCGCGTCGGGCTGCCGAGCGCCCCCTCCACCGCCTTCGGCGGTCCCCCTCCCCCGCTAAAGCGGTGGAGGACCACCGGGGACGTCAGTGCCTCTAATGTTGTCGAAACGCCGAGGCTGGGGGTGGTCCTCCACCGCTGAGGGGGACCAGCGAAGCTGGTAGAGGGGGCGTCAACGGCTTCGACCTCCCTACAGCACCACGATGCCGGAGTGCTTGGCCTTGGCTTCGGGTTCGACGTGGATGGTGACCTGGGCGTTCTCCACCGCTTCGCGCAGCTTGGCTTCGATCACGTCGCAGATGGTGTGGGCTGCTTCCACGCTCATGGCGCCGGGGACCACCAGGTGGAAATCGATGAACACCATCTTTCCCGCCTGCCGGGTGCGGATGTCGTGCGCCTCGATGG
>JAEYYP010000240.1 GCA_023428425.1 Pseudomonadota bacterium | reverse complement strand
GCGACGTCCACCCTACGACTGGAGCTGTTATGGATCTGTCACCAAGAGAGAAGGACAAGCTGCTGATCTTCACCGCCGGCCTGGTGGCCGAACGCCGTCTGGCGCGCGGGTTGCAGCTCAACTACCCGGAAGCCATGGCCTACATTTCCGCGGCACTGCTCGAAGGTGCGCGCGACGGCCGGACGGTCGCCGAGCTGATGCACTTCGGCACCACCTTGCTCAGCCGCGAGCAAGTGATGGAAGGCGTGCCGGAGATGATTCCGGAGATCCAGGTCGAGGCCACCTTCCCGGATGGCACCAAGCTGGTCACCGTGCATCAACCTATTCCCTGAAACGCGGGTCAATGTCTACTGCGAACGACCTTGAACCGTTTTTGAAGGAACTCAACGTGCAGATAAGCGACGCCCTGGACACCGACCTCGCAGGCATCCTGCGGATCTACAACGACGCGGTAGAGAACAGCACGGCAATCTGGAACGACCGGATCGTCGACCTCGACAACCGCCGCGCATGGCTGGCCGAGCGCCACGATCAGGGTTACCCGGTGCTGGTGGCCATCGACGAGGGGGGCCAGGTGGCCGGCTATGCCTCGTTCGGCCCCTGGCGCCCGCATGACGGCTTTCGCCACACCGTGGAGAACTCGGTGTACGTGAGCCCCGACCACCGCGGCAGCGGCATCGGCCGCAGCCTGATGAAGGCGCTGATCGAGCGCGCCCGGATGCTCGAGAAGCACGTGATGGTCGCCTTTATCGAAAGTGAGAACCGCGCCTCGGTGCATATGCACCAGCAGCTCGGCTTCATCCACGTCGGCCAGATGCGCCAGGTCGGCTGCAAGTTCGGCCGCTGGCTGGACCTGACCATGATGCAACTGACCCTGAACAGGACGTCCCAACCATGATTCCCGGCGAATACCAGATCCAGGACGGCGAGATCGAGCTCAACGCCGGCCGCCGCACCCTGACCCTCTGCGTGGCCAACAGCGGCGACCGGCCGATCCAGGTCGGTTCGCACTACCACTTCTTCGAAACCAACGATGCGCTCACCTTCGACCGCGCCGCCACGCGCGGCATGCGTCTGAACATCCCGGCCGGCACCGCGGTGCGCTTCGAGCCGGGACAGAGCCGCGAGGTGGAACTGGTCGAGCTGGCCGGCGATCGCCGGGTGTTCGGTTTCGCCGGGCGAGTGATGGGCGCGCTTTAAAAGCCCCTCACCCCAGCCCTCTCCCAAGGGGAGAGGGAGAAAAGCAGCCACCGCGACGGAATGGACCAACGCCGATCAGCCCCCTCTCCCTCCGGGAGAGGGTTGGGGTGAGGGCAGAGCCAATACAGGGACCGACCAAGGAGCCCCGATGAAGATCAGCAGACAAGCCTACGCCGATATGTTCGGCCCCACCGTCGGCGACAAGGTACGCCTGGCCGATACCGAGCTATGGATCGAGGTCGAAAAGGACTTCACCACTTACGGCGAGGAAGTGAAGTTCGGCGGCGGCAAGGTGATCCGTGACGGCATGGGCCAGGGCCAGCTGTGCGCCGCCGACGTGGTCGACACGCTGATCACCAATGCGCTGATCCTCGACCACTGGGGCATCGTCAAGGCTGACGTCGGCCTCAAGGATGGCCGCATCGCCGCCATCGGCAAGGCCGGCAACCCGGACATCCAGCCGGACGTGACCATCGCCATCGGCGCCGCGACGGAAGTCATCGCAGGGGAAGGCATGATCCTCACCGCCGGCGGCATCGACTCGCATATCCACTTCATCTGCCCGCAGCAGATCGAAGAAGCCTTGATGAGCGGCGTTACCACCATGATCGGCGGCGGCACGGGACCGGCCACCGGTACCAACGCCACCACGGTGACACCCGGCCCCTGGCACATGGCGATGATGCTCAAGGCCGCCGATGCCTTCCCGATGAACATCGGCTTCACCGGCAAGGGCAACGCCTCGCTGCCCGAACCGCTTATCGAACAGGTCAAAGCCGGCGCCATCGGCCTCAAGCTCCACGAAGACTGGGGCACCACGCCGGCGGCCATCGACAACTGCCTGAACGTGGCGGATCAGTACGACGTCCAGGTGGCGATCCATACCGACACGCTGAACGAATCGGGCTTCGTCGAGACGACCCTCGGCGCGTTCAAGGGCCGCACCATCCACACCTACCACACCGAGGGTGCCGGTGGCGGCCACGCGCCGGACATCATCAAGGCCTGCGGCTTCCCAAACGTGCTGCCCAGCTCGACCAACCCGACGCGGCCGTTCACCCGCAACACCATCGACGAGCATCTGGACATGCTCATGGTCTGCCACCACCTCGATCCGAGCATCGCCGAGGACGTGGCCTTCGCCGAGAGCCGGATTCGCCGCGAGACGATTGCGGCCGAAGACATCCTCCACGACCTCGGTGCCTTCTCGATGATCAGCTCCGACAGTCAGGCCATGGGCCGCGTCGGCGAGGTGATCACCCGCACCTGGCAGACCGCCGACAAGATGAAGAAGCAGCGCGGCGCCCTGCCCGGCGATGGCGCCGGCAACGACAACTTCCGCGCCAAGCGCTACATCGCCAAGTACACCATCAACCCGGCGATCACCCACGGCGTCAGCCACGAGGTGGGCTC
>JAEYYP010000211.1 GCA_023428425.1 Pseudomonadota bacterium | reverse complement strand
CGTCTGATCGAAGCGGGTCTCGACGTCCTGGTGCTCGAGGCCCGCAATCGCGTCGGCGGGCGGGTGGAATCGCAGATGAACGCGCTCGGCGAGCGCATCGACACGGGCGGCCAGTTCGTCTGCGACGACATGGTCGAGGTCATGGCCCTCTTGCGTGCGCGTGGTCATCGTCTTGTCGAGACGCGCTTCGACGGGGTCGACGTGGCGCAGCCGCCGCTGTCGCGATCGGAGCTCGGGACCACCTACAAAGGCTCCATGGCGATACGCGAACGCATGAACGCCATCAGTCCGGGCGATCCAGCGATCGCCGGCCTGTCGGTCGCGGCCTGGGTAGAGTCGCTGCCGGATCCGGCTGCGGCCAAGGATGCGTTCCGATCCATGATCGAAGGCCCGTGGTGCCTTTCGCTCGACGAACTGCCGCTGTGGCATCTCATCGACAACGACCGCCGAATCACCAACGAGCAGCATGAGCTGCAGTACTTTCCCGACGCCACGCTGCACGCGCTCGCGGAGGATCTTGCCGGGGACCTCGGCGAGGCCGTCCGCCTCTCCTGTCCGGTGTCTGCGATCCGCCCCCACGCCGGGGGTGTGACGGTCGTCACCGAGGGCGGCGATACTCGCGCACGCGCCGTGCTCGTCGCGCTGCCGCCCTCGATGGCGGCGCGGCTGAGCTACGAGCCCGCTTTGCCGCAACCGCTCGCCCGTGCGCTGTCGGTGTGGAAGAGCGGCGCGGTGATCAAGCTGGTGCTGCGCTACCCGTCGGCGTTCTGGCGCGACAAGGGGCTTTCGGGCGTCGTGATGTGGCGCGATCCGTCCGGCCTCTTTGCTTGCGACACCGGTCGGCCGGACAGCCCGACGCTGTCGGCCTTCGTCGGCGGCGAAATCGCCCTCCGCTGGCGCGAGCGGGGCCTCGCTTGGGTGCGGGATGAAATGCTGCGCAGGCTCACCCTGGCGCTCGGTCCGGAGGCCGGAGCCCCGCTCGATGCGGTTCTGCGCGACTGGTCGTTCGATCCCTGGTCGGGCGGCGCCTACAGCGACCTCATCGTGGACATGGGCGCGACGGATGCGGAGGCGAGGCTTGTCGAAGGCTGTCCGCCCATCCATTTCGCCTGCTCGGAAATCTCGCCTTCCTTCCCCGGCTATGTCGAGGGCGCGCTTGTCGCCGGGCGGCTGGCGGCAGAGCGTGTGCTTACCAGCCTACAACGGGCCTGAACGGCAGCCCTTTCAGTCCGCCAGCGCGACCAGCGCGTCGGGATCGTAGGCGAGGCGGACGGGCGCGCCGACCGGGATGTCGTCGGCGCCGAAGTTGTTGGTCTCCGACACCGACAGCGGCTTGTCGATGCCTGGGACATCGACGATCAGGTGGGTGATCTCGCCGAAATAGTGCCGGTCGACGACGGTGCCGGTCACCTGGTGCGGCGCGGTCGCGTCGTCCAACAACACGCGCAGCCGTTCGGGGCGGATGCCAAGCGTCGCGGCGCCGCCATTGCGTACGAACTTGACCGGCTTTTCCGTGGTGACGCGGCCGAAGCCTGTGGTCTCGACGGTGAGCGCGGAACCCGTCTCCTCGATGATCCTCGCTTCGACGAAGTTCATGCCGCCGAGGAAGTCCGCCACCTGACGGTCGACCGGGCGCTGGTAGACCGCCTTGGGCGCATCGACCTGCGCGATGCGGCCACCGAACATGACGGCGATGCGGTCGGACATGGCGAGCGCCTCGTACTGATCGTGGGTGACCAGCACGAAGGTAATGCCGACCGCCTGCTGCAGGCGGCGGAGTTCGACCTGCATCTGCTCGCGGAGTTTCTTGTCCAGCGCCGAGAGCGGCTCGTCGAGCAACAGCACCTTCGGCCGCATGACGAGCGCCCGGGCGAGCGCCACGCGCTGGCGCTGGCCGCCGGAGAGTTCGGTGGCGCCGCGCTTGCCCAACCCGGCGAGGGACACCTGCGACAGCGCCTCCTCGACGCGGCGTTTTTCCTCCGAGGCGTCGAGGCGCAGGCGCTTCAGGCCGTAGGCGACGTTCTGCTCGACGTTGAGATGGGGGAAGATGGCGTAGCTCTGGAACACCATGTTGGTCGGCCGGCGGTTGGCCGGAATGCCGTCCATCGGCTGGCCGTCGACGGCGATCGAGCCGGTGGTCGGGTTGTCGAAACCTGCGATCATGCGCAGCAGCGTGGTCTTGCCGCAGCCGGACGGGCCGAGCAACGAGAAGAATTCGCCCTCGCGGATCTGCAGCGTGGTGTCGTCCAGCGCCTTGAATGGCCCGTAGCTGCGGGTGACGTGCTGGATGTCGATCATCGTCTTGGGCGTAGCGCCCGAGGCGGGGTGCGGGACGATCCGGTCGTGCAGAGGTTCAGGCAAGGGCGACTCCCGCGGCCATGATGCGTCGTTCGGCGCGACGACGATAGATTTCGGCGAAGGTGAGGAGGACGAAGGAGCCGATCAGCAGCAGCGTGCCCAGCGCCAACACGCTCGGCAGCTTGGCCGCGAACCGCAACTGGCCCCAAATATAGATCGGCAGTGTCACCTCGGTGCCCGTGAGGAAGAAGGCCAGGATGAACTCGTCGAGGGAAATGGTGAAGGAGACGATGAGGCTGGAAACGATGGCCGGCGCCACCATCGGCAGCGTCACCCGTCGGAACGTGCCGAGTGCGGTCTCGCCGAGATCGGCGGAAGCTTCCTCCAGGCTGCGGTCGAAACCCTCGAACCCTGCCACCAGCACGGTGACGGCATAGGGCACGCAGATCAGCACGTGGCCGAGCACCACGGTAAGCAGCGAGAGTTCCAGTCCGAGCCGCAGAAGCACCAGCAGCAGGGCGACCGCCACGATGATTTCCGGCAGTACCAGCGGCGCCATGATCACGCCGTTCATCGGCCGCTGGCCGCGGAAGCGGTAGCGCGTCATGGCGCGTGCGGCGCAGATGCCGAGGAGCGTGGCCAAGATCGCGGCGGCCAGGCCGATGAACAGGCTGTTGCGGGCGGCGTCCAGCATGGTCGGATTGCGCAGCAGTTCGTCGTACCACTTGAGCGTGAAGCCCGTCAGCGGGAAGCGCGGCGAGGCGGAATCGTTGACCGAGAAGATCGGCAGCAGCAGGATCGGCAGATACAGGAAGGCAACGTAGAGAACGGCGTAGAGCGCCAGCCAGGAGGAGCCGAGGCGGGCGAGGCGGCGTCTCATCGGATACGCCTCGCCGCACTTCGGATCAGCCAGACGGTGGTGCCGGCCACCATGGTGATGACGATCATGGTGGTCACCGACAACGCCGCCCCCAGCGGCCAGTTGGCGCCCTTCTTGAACTGCACCTCGATAGCGTTGGCGATCATCACGCCGTCCTTGCCGCCGACTAGGCGCGGCGTGACATAGTCGCCGACTGTCGGGATCATGACGATGATGAGCGCGGCGACGATGCCCGGGATGGTCAGCGGCAGCGTCACCCGCAGGAAGCGGCGAAGCGGCCCGTCGCCGAGGTCGGTCGCTGCCTCGAGCAGGGTCCGGTCGACCTTTTCGAGGGACACGTAGAGCGGCAGGATGGCGAACACCGCCCAGGCGTGGGTCAGCGCGATCAGCACGGAATTGGTGTTGTAGAGGAAGGCGGTCGA
>JAEYYP010000012.1 GCA_023428425.1 Pseudomonadota bacterium | reverse complement strand
GGGTCGGCGGCGACGGCGCGGAAAACATCAACCCGTCCAACACCAATGAAGTCGTCGGCGTGTATGCCCGTGCGACGGCGGACGACACGCTGAACGCCATCGCGGCGGCCAAGGCGGCGTTTCCGGCCTGGTCGCGCTCGGGCATCCTGCAGCGCTGGGAAATTCTGTCGAAGACGGCGCACGAGATCTTCGCCCGCAAGGCTGAACTCGGTGAACTGCTGAGCCGCGAAGAGGGCAAGACCCTGGCCGAAGGCATTGGCGAGGTCACCCGTGCCGGCCAGATCTTCGAGTTCTTCGCAGGCGAGGCCCTGCGCCTCGGCGGCGAAACGGTGCCGTCGGTGCGTCCGGGCGTCGGCGTCGAAATGACCCGCGAGCCGATGGGCGTCGTCGGCATCATCACGCCGTGGAATTTCCCCATCGCGATACCGGCCTGGAAGATCGCGCCGGCCCTCTGCTACGGCAACACCGTGGTGTTCAAGCCGGCTGACCTCGTTCCGGGCTGCTCGTGGGCCATCGTGGACATCCTCCACCGCAACGGTCTGCCGAAAGGTGTGCTGAACCTGGTGATGGGCCGCGGCTCGGTTGTCGGCCAGGCGATGCTCGACTCCAAGGACATCGCTGCGCAGACTTTCACCGGCTCGGTCAACACCGGCAAGCGCGTCGCGGAAGCGAGCATCAAGTTCATGCGCAAGTTCCAGCTGGAGATGGGCGGCAAGAACCCCACCATCGTGCTCGACGATGCCGACATGAAGGTGGCGGTGGAGTCCGTGGCGCAGTCGGCGTTCTTCTCGACCGGCCAGCGCTGCACGGCGACCTCGCGCATCATCGTGACGGAGGGTATTCACGATGCCTTCGTCGACGCGCTGTGCGAGCGGACCAAGAACCTGCGCGTTGGCGACGCCATCGCCAAGGACACCGAGATCGGTCCAGTTGTCGATGCCAGCCAGCTCAAGCAGGACATGGACTATATCGATATCGGCCAGCAGGAAGGCGCGAAGCTGCGTGTCGGTGGCCAGCGGCTGAACCGCGAGACCGAAGGCTTCTTCCTGCAGCCGGCGCTGTTCACCGAGGTGACCAGCCAGATGCGTATCGCCCGTGAGGAAATCTTCGGACCGGTTGCCGCGGTGATCCGGGTCAAGGACTACGAGGAGGCCCTCGCGACCGCCAACGACACCGAATTCGGCCTGTCGGCGGGCATCGTGACCACCTCGCTCAAGTACGCGACCCATTTCAAGCGTAACGCGGAAGCCGGCATGGTGATGGTCAACGTGCCGACCGCCGGCGTCGACTTCCACGTCCCGTTCGGCGGCCGCAAGGGCTCGAGCTATGGCCCGCGTGAGCAGGGCAAGTACGCCCAGGAGTTCTTCACCCAGGTGAAGACGGCCTACACCGCGGCCGGTTGATTTCGATGTAAGCGGTGTTAACACCGGATTCTTGTCGCCAGCGCTCCATCCCCCCGCTCGAAGCAGATGCAGGCTACACCTGCGTGAAAGTGGGGGGATAACTCGATATTTGCCGCAGGATTGCTGCGACTTCGCCGCAAGCTGCGCAGCCACGTGAGCGGTTGTCGGCTCCGGGAGCGCCGTTTTCGCACTCGTAAACCATGAACTTCTGCCAGCAGGCAGAATATGTGCGGCTCCGGTAACTATTCCTAACCCGTTGCCCGATAGTGTGCCGTGCAGAACTGCGGCTGGTGCCGCGCCTGTGCGAGCAGTGGGATGGATGCAGCGGTCCAGGGATTGATAGCCAACCTGGCCATGGTCGGGGTCTTCGCCTCGACCTGGACGCTGCTGGGCGACGCCGTTGGACGCCTGCCCGTCTGGGCCCGCAATGCGAGCCTCGGTCTCCTGATGGGGCTCGGCGCCGTCGCGATGATGTCCATCCCCGTGGTGATCCGTCCCGGCCTCTTTCTCGATCTCCGCGTGACACTCCTGGCGCAGGCGGCGCTGTTCGGCGGTCCGGTCGGGGCACTGGTTGCGGTGGCGGTGTCCGCTACCTATCGGCTAATGCTCGGCGGTGCCGGCGTTCCGGCCGGCCTGGTGCTGATCGGGCTGGGGGCGCTGATGGGCCTCGGCGTCTACGGGTTGACCCGTGGGCAGCCGGTCCGCCGAATGGACGTGGTGCTGCTGGCGCTGGGCGCGATGCTGGCGAGCCTCGTGACGCTGGTGCTGATCCCGGCGGGAGTAATCGAGTCGGCGCTGCCCAACCTTTCGGTTTCCGCGCCGGCTATTGCCTTCCTCGCCACATTGCTGGGCGGGCTGGCCATGCATGCCGATGACGAACGTCGGCGGTCGGAGCGCCTCAACCAGACGTTCCGGCAGGTGATCGAGACACTGCCCGAAGCGCTGAACGTCAAGGACGCACAGGGCCGCTTCATCATCGCCAACGCCGCAACGGCGCACCTGATGCGCGCGCCGAACGCGGCGTCGCTGATCGGCAAGCGCGACGCCGACTTCTATCCCCCCGAGGTGGCCGCACAGTTCGCCAAGGATGAAGAGGGCGTGCTGCGTGACGGGACCAGCAAGGAACTGGAGCAGCGGCTTTCATTTGACGACGGCACGGTGATCTGGCTCTCGACGCTCAAGACACCGTTGAAGGATGCCACGGGCAATCCGGTGGCCCTCGTCACGCACAATCGCGACTTCACGGCACGCAAGGCGCTGGAGCATGAACTCGAGCGGGCGCGCGCGCAGCTCGAGGGTGCCATGTCGGGCATGGCCGATGCGCTGATCGCGTTCGATCGGGACGCCAACATCATCTTCTGCAACGACCAGTACCGCCGGCTCTTCCCGCTGACCGCCGACGTTCGAATGCCTGGCAGGAACCTGCGCGATGTGTTGCGGATCTCATGGGAACGCGGCGAGCAGGCCACGATGGATCCCGCAGAAGTTGACGGGTGGATCGAAGAAACCGTAGCCAGCCTGCTGAATGAGAGCGATCGAGAGATCCACCTGGCGGATGGCCGCTGGCTGCATTCCCGCGTAAGGACCCTCTCCGATGGAACTTCGCTGAGCGTGATCTCGGACGTCTCCAGCATGAAGCGCGCCGAGGAGGCGCTGTCGGAGGTCAACAAGCACCTCAAGCAACTCGCGGCGACCGATGCGCTC
Organism: Pseudomonadota bacterium; assembly: GCA_023428425.1. Classification (GTDB taxonomy): domain Bacteria; phylum Pseudomonadota; class Alphaproteobacteria; order Rhizobiales; family Devosiaceae; genus Devosia_A. The sequence continues at coordinate 1,642 of JAEYYP010000012.1, read as the reverse complement.
ACCGGACTCAGGAACCGTCGCTCGTTTGACGAGATGCTCGCCAAGGAGTTCTCGCGCAGCGCCCGTCACCACCATCCGCTCAGCGTGCTGATGATCGACGTCGACTTCTTCAAGTCGTTCAACGATACCTATGGCCACCAGGCCGGCGACGAAGCGCTCAGGGCCGTGGCGCGCGTGCTGAAGGATATCGCGCGGCGCCCCGCCGACATCGTCGCCCGCTATGGCGGCGAAGAGTTTGCGATCGTGTTGCCTGATACCGACACGGAGGGCGCCACCGCCGTAGCCGAACTCCTCTGCGAAGGCGTGCGCAACCTGCATATCCCGAACGGTCGCAGCGCCCGTGGCGTGGTCACGGTCAGCGTCGGCATCGCCACCGGCAGCCGCAGCAACCTGCTGGCGGCACCGGAGGACCTGCTCCGCCAGGCCGACGCCGCCCTCTACGTCGTAAAGGGACAAGGGCGCGACGGGGTACAGGCCTATGGCAACGAGCCGGTCTCCGACCTCGATGGCCGCACCGGCGCGGAAGTTCGATCAGCATCATAATTGGACATTGCGGCTGACGCTTCCTAAGGTGGCCGCAGGGAGTGGGAGTGCTTCGCCGCCGACGGCGGACGCTCGACGTCGTGACCAGTGCCCCGTCATACTACGGGGGTGTGGTGCGCAGGAGGAGACTTGCCGTGGAGGCTGGGTTTGGCCCGCCGCTGATGGGCGCGTTGCGCGACCCTGAGGCGGCGATTGCACGCCGGCGATATGTGCTGGGCCGGGTCGTCATCTATGGCGTGCTGACGGTCTTTGCGCTGATCTATGCGTTCCCGGCCTATCTCGTGATTTCGGGCGCTTTCCGCACCGGTGCCGATATCGCGGCGCACGGGCGCATTGCCTTGCCCGCCAGTTTCTCGTTCGAACCCTTCATCCGTGCCTGGACGTCGGTGTGCGTGACCGGTCGCTGCAACGGTATCCAGCAGAACTTCTACAACTCATTGATGATGGTGATCCCGGCGACCATCATCTCGACCGCCATCGGCGCGATGACCGGGTACGTGCTGTCGAAGTGGCGCTTCCGCGGCTCGAACTTCTTTTTCCTGATGATCGTTGCGGGGGTGTTCATTCCCAGCCAGACGACGTTGCTGCCCTGGGCCTGGATCGTCGGACAGGTGGGACTCGCCAACAACGTGCTGGCCCTCATCATCATCCACTCGGTGCAGACGCTGTGCTTCTCGACGCTGTTCTGCCGCAACTTCTACGTCGGCGTCCCTGATGAACTGATCAAGGCGGGACAGGTGGATGGCGCCGGCTTCTGGCGCATCTACTTCAAGGTGATCCTGCCGATCTCGCCCCCGATCCTGATCGTGACAGTGATCTGGCAGTTCACCTCGATCTGGAACGAGTACCTGTTCGGCATGGTGTTCACCTCGGGCGCCCAGCAGCCGATCACGGCGGCGGTGATGGGGGTCGGCTCAGGCTCGTCGGCGGCAGCAGTGATGATTGCGGCAGGTCCCCCGATCCTGATCTACCTGTTCGGCGGCCGCTTCTTCATCCGCGGCCTGACACAGGGCGCGATCAAGTAGGTGTCAACTGCTAGTTGACACACCCGGTCGTGTCGCCTACCAATTGACAGATGGAAATCGCAAGCATTCGACAC
>JAEYYP010000194.1 GCA_023428425.1 Pseudomonadota bacterium | reverse complement strand
CTGGAGATCGCAGGCGTGCAGTCGGGCGAGGAGATCCGCGGTCTGGAGGCGCGCCAGGTCGCCAAGGTCGAGGAGATCAGGCTCGTCGAGTTGGAACGCGGCAAGTATCTCAGCCTGTTCGAGAAGGGCTTCATCGCCGGCGTCAAGGTCTTCAACATCAACCGCGAATGGGCGAGGCTGCTGGGCGAGCGCGGCGAGATCGACGCGACGCTCGCCCGCGCCAAGCTGCGCATCAGCGATGCCCGCCTGCAGATCATCGCCATCGACGAGACCGCGCGGACCGAAGCCCAGCGCGAACTGCGCCAGGTCGAGGCCAAGCTCTCCGAACTGAGCGATCGCCGCGTCGCCAACGAGGACAGGCTGGCGCGCATGGAAATCCGCGCGCCGATCGCCGGAACCGTCAACGAGCTGATGGTCTTCACGGTCGGCGGCGTCATCACCCCGGCAGCACGGCTCGCCACCGTCGTGCCACAGGATTCGAAGTTGATCGTCGAGGTCCGGATCGCGCCCGGCGATATCGACCAGGTGCGTATCGGCCAGACCGCGCGCATGCGCTTCTCCGCCTTCAACCGCAACACCACACCTGAGGTTTCAGGCAAGCTGGTCCACCTCTCGCCAGCCACGACGAAGGATCCCGTCAACGGGCAGAGCTTCTATGTCGCCGAGGTCCCGATCGAGGATGCCGCGATCGCGCTCGGTGACCGCCGCCTGCTGCCGGGGATGCCGGTCGAGGTCTTCATCTCGACCGAGGACCGGACCGCGCTGTCCTATCTCCTGAAGCCGCTGCAGGATCACGCAGCACGCATCTTCCGCGAGCGATGAACGCGATGGGGGCCATCGTCGGCGGCCAGTGGCCGGCAAGCTGTTCGATCGGGAGCCTGAGCCTCGGAGCCGGCTTTCCGGAAAAGCGGGCGAGATTCTCGGCGAGGCGCTCGCCATGTCTCCGTGCCCTTGTCGATCCCGAAGGCCGGCGGTGGCAAGACGAGGCATCGGCGCCCTGTGGGCCTGCCGATCTGCGCACCGGAGGCCGGCGCCCCGTGGGACGCCGGCGAGCCTTCGTTACGGATACTTCTTCGAGGCCGTTCCGATCGCTATCGCGGTTCCGGAGACATCCAGCGCCGTCACGGTCCATTCGTAGGTGTGGGTCTGTCCGGCCGGCGGGTTTGGCCCGTTGTAGCCGCTGCTGATCGAGCCGCAGGGCACGTTGGCGGAGGGACCGCTGAGGCGCAGCTCTCCTCCGCCATGGTTCCAGGCCGGGGCATCGCGATCGACGAGTTTGAAGCGGAGGGACCGCGACGCGGCCGGAATCTGCCCGATCCTGAACGACGGCGACGCGCCCTCGCACCAGTTGAAGGCGACGGACATCTTCGGCAGCGCGGCGGGCTCCGCAGCACCAGGCCGGCTCTCATTGCAGCCGGCGAGAACGATTGCGGCGCCGAAGGCGGCGAAAGCAAAGAACTTCATAGGCGAACCACCCCCCAGCAAAAAAAAAGGCTTCGGCCGACCTTGGCCGTCCAACGGCCCACACCGCGCAGGCGGAGGCCCGTCGTTCCACAATCGGAGCGATCTCGACTCTAGGCGATTCCCGCATGAGGCGCCGCGCCAAATCGCTGTGCGTTCCTGCGTACCGAAACTGACGCCATCGAATGGGCGGAGCGCTTCTACGTTTCTGAGTTGTTGGATTTTGTGGCGTTCAATCGCCACTGAAAAGTGGCTGGGGGACTAGGAGCCCCATTTTGGGTTTCTCGTTCTGCCTTAGTGCGCTGTAATTTCGAGGTATATTGCCCTTGCCGTGGGCTACCAGATTGGGCTACCAGTGTGCTACCAAACTGGATAGAAGTAGCCCCATGGCCTTTGATCGACGCTATCTCAAGAAGCACGGCAACCAGTGGCTAGTCGTCATCAAGGTTCCAGAGCGGCTCCGCAAGGCCATCGGCAAGGCGCACCTTAAGCACCCGCTGCACACCGATAGCCTCGCCGTGGCGAACCGAGAGAAGTTCCGCGTGGTCGCTACGCTCAAGGAGCAGTTGGAGAAATCCGAGGCCGAGTTGCGCCGCAAGGCTAAGGAGGCTCCCGACCTGCTGGCTGATGAGGCCTTGCAGTGGCGGGAAGCCGTGCAGCGGTCAGAGGACGACCCCAGCTTCTACGCCTACGAGGACGACGAAGGGAATGTGATCGAAGACGGTCATGACATCACCCTTTCGCTTGTCCGCGACCGCGCGGAAGAGATTGCCGCTAAGGAAGGGGCGGCAAGGGCCAAGGACTTCCACGCCGTCGCTATCGGGCAGGCATCGCCGATAACCAAGCTCATCGACAAGTGGCTAGCCGAGCGTCCCATGAAGCCCCGGCAACAGGTGGACTATCGCCGCGCCGTGGAGAAGTTCGCAGGCTGGCTGGCGGCGACCAAGCTGCCGGTCTCGATTGAGGCTGTCACCCGGAAGGTAGCCGGTCGGTACGTCACGGACGTTTTCGTGGAAACCGGCACTCATCCCAAGACTGCCAACAAGGACATCTCTTGCCTTTCCAACCTGTGGAAGTGGGCCACGCTCAAGGGGCTCGCTGAGGAAAACATCTGGCGAGGGCAGTCTCTGGCCAAGCGGGAGGCGCGGAAGGACGAGCAGAAGCGCCCCTACACCGACGATGAAATGAAGAAGCTGCTAGGCGGCGAGCCGGGTCAGTTGCTGGCCGACTTCATTCACATCGCGGCGCTGTCCGGCATGCGGGTGGACGAGATTGCCCGCATGAATGTCGAGAACATCGTGGACGACTGCTTCGACATCACCGTGGCAAAAACCAAGGCGGGCGAACGCATGGTGCCCATTCATCACGCCCTCAAGGACATCGTCGCCCGCCGCATCGACGGCAAGCAGGCTAAAGACCCGCTCTTTCCCGAGTTGCCGGTTCCCAAAAAGGGTTCCGCTGTGGAGCGGTCGCAAAAGGTCGTGAAGGCATTCACAGCCTATCGCCGCAAGATGGAAGTTGATGACGTGCCTGAAGGCGCGCGCCAGTCTCGCGTGGACTTCCACAGCTTCCGCCGCTGGTTCATCACGAAGGCCGAGCAAGCTGAGAAGCTGCCCCACTTCATCGAAGCCGTGGTCGGCCACAAGCGCCTCGGCATGAGTTTGGGCGGCTACTCAGGCGGGCCGCTGAGGGCGCAGTTCAGGGCGGTTGTCGAGTCGGTGAACCTGCCGCAGGACGATGGAGGCGCAGCAACCCAGCCCGCACTGCCAGAGGCCACCGCTGCCGCTTGAAGGTGGACGAGAGGCCGTTGCCGGGCCAGCGGCAGAGCAACATCGATTTCGACTCCTTCCGGCGCTGGTTCGTGCGCAAGGCCGTTGACGCGCTGGAGAAGGGAGCAAAAAGCTTCACGGCGTAGACTCACCGAGGCCTTCGGCCACGCTGTGGACAACCCGTTGATGCGTTCGCCACGTTGGTGTTTGGCGCTCATTACCCACTATACTCGATCTCTCAATTTCTTGCGCACGACGAGAGCGCAGCGAATACGAAATGGGAGGGGGACTTGGCTGTTACCGTTGGCGAAATTGCAGCTCAGCTTGATCGAGCTGCCGAGCGCGTTCTAGCTTCTACTTCCGAAGATCGTCGAGCCACCGAAATATGGGGGTGGCATTACCCAAATCTCAACCGCAAGGAGCTGGCCAGAGCGCTCTCCGATTTGTCTGCCTGTTGATTTCCGCCGAGAAGTGACCCTGGGTTTCCACTGAGAAGTGA
>JAEYYP010000192.1 GCA_023428425.1 Pseudomonadota bacterium | reverse complement strand
GTCGACTACCTGATGGAGAGCGAAGGCGTCGAGCGCTGGGTGCTCGCCGGTACCGACTACGTCTATCCGCAGACGACCAACAAGATCCTGCAGGCCTATCTCGAATCCAAGGGTGTGGCCAAGGAAGACATCATGATCAACTACACGCCGTTCGGGCATTCCGACTGGCAGACGATCGTGACCGACATCAAGAACTTCGGTTCGACCGGCAAGAAGACCGCCGTCGTGTCGACCATCAACGGCGACGCCAACGTTCCCTTCTACAAGGAACTCGGCAACCAGGGCATCAAGGCCGAGGACATCCCGGTCGTGGCGTTCTCGGTGGGTGAGGAAGAGCTCGCCGGCCTCGACACCGCGCCGCTCGTCGGCCACCTGACGGCCTGGAACTACTTCCAGTCGGTCGACACGCCGGAGAATGCCGACTTCATCGCGAAGTGGCAGGAATACACCAAGAACCCGAAGCGCGTGACCAACGACCCGATGGAAGCCCACGTCATCGGCTTCAACATGTGGGTCAAGGCGGTCGAGAAGGCCGGCAGCACCGATCCGGACGCGGTCATCGACGCCATCATCGGCGTTTCGGTGCCGAACCTGACCGGCGGCTACTCCACCATGATGCCGAACCACCACATCACCAAGCCGGTGCTCATCGGCGAGATCCAGGCCGACGGCCAGATGGAGACGGTGTGGCAGACTTCGGGCCTGGTGGTCGGCGACGAGTGGTCGGACTACCTGCCCGACTCCAAGGACCTGATCGCCGACTGGCGCGCTCCGATGTCCTGCGGCAACTTCAACGTCGCCACCGGCAAGTGCGGCGGCAAGGGCACGAACTAGGCCCGCGCCGGCGATAAGCGTTTGACCGCGAAGCTTCCGGGCGGGTCTATCCTTCCGCCCGCCCGGAAGCCAGATTGCAAGATCCCCCGAGAGACGGCTGCCGATCGATGATGACGTTGCGCACGCTCGCCCTGACCTTGACGCTGATGCTTGCCGCCGTGCAGGGGCTCTGGGCCGACGAGGCGGGATTGCGGGCAACCATCGCCAAGTTCGCCGAGGCCGCCACGTTCCCGCAGACCGAAGCGGTGGTGCGCGAACTGGGCGCGACGGGCGACGTGGCCGTCGAGCGCGTGCTCGCCGCGCTGGCCGAAGGCGATCTCTACGTCCGCAAGGCCGACAAGGGCGTGTTCATCGGCAAGGCCGCCGGCCAGGCCATCCAGCTTCTCGACCCGCTGAGCGGCGACGCCGTCGGCGAGGCCGCCAAGGGCGAGGTCGCCAAGATCAAGGTCAACAACGGGCTGCGGCGCGTCATCCGCGACCTGCTCGGCACGCTGACCCTCGGCTCGCCCGACCCGGCGACGCGCTACGCGGCGGCCGATACGATGTTCCGCACGCCCGACCCCGCGGCGATCGAGCCCCTCGACGTGGCGATCGAGCGCGAGACGGTGGGCTGGGTGAAGCTGCGCATGGAGCAGGCCCGCGCCGCTTCGGTGCTCTATTCCGACCTGCCCGACGAGGAGAAGCTCGCGGCCATCGAGATCGTCGAGGCGCGCGGCGACCGTGACGCGCTGTCGCTGCTGGGCGCCGTCTCCGGCCGCGCCGAGGGCGCGGTCAAGGAGGCCGCCGAGGCGGCGATCGCCAGCGTCAATGCCAGGCTCGCCGTCTGGTCCGCCGGTCAGAACGTCTGGTACGGCATCTCGCTGGGCTCGGTGCTGCTGCTCGCGGCGATCGGGCTCGCCATCACCTTCGGCGTCATGGGCGTCATCAACATGGCGCATGGCGAGATGGTGATGCTCGGCGCCTACACGACCTATGTGGTGCAGGAGGTAATCCGCACCTCGTTCCCCGACCTGTTCGACTGGTCGCTGGCGATCGCGCTGCCGCTGGCCTTCCTGGTCGCCGGGGCGGTGGGGCTGGCCATCGAACGCGGCATCATCCGCTTCCTCTACGGTCGGCCGCTGGAGACGCTGCTGGCGACCTGGGGCGTGTCGCTGATCCTGCAGCAGACCGTGCGCACCATCTTCGGGCCGACCAACCGCGAGGTCGGCAATCCTTCGTGGATGTCGGGCGGCTTCGACATCGGCCAGCTTGCGGTCACCTGGAGCCGCTTCTGGATCGTCATCTTCGCGCTCGTCGTCTTCGCCGTGCTGCTCTACGTCATGAAACGCACGCCCTGGGGCCTGCAGATGCGCGCCGTCACCGCCAACCGGCGCATGGCCGCCTCGATGGGCATCCGCACCCCCTGGGTCGACGCGCTGACCTTCGCGCTGGGCTCCGGCATCGCCGGCATCGCGGGCGTGGCGCTGTCGCAGATCGACAACGTGTCGCCCAATCTCGGGCAGGGCTACATCATCGACAGCTTCATGGTCGTGGTGTTCGGCGGGGTGGGCAATCTGTGGGGGACGCTGGTCGGCGCCATGTCGCTCGGCGTGCTCAACAAGTTCCTGGAACCCTATGCGGGCGCCGTGCTCGGCAAGATCCTGGTGCTGGTGCTCATCATCCTGTTCATCCAGAAACGCCCGCGCGGCCTGTTCGCGCTGAAGGGCAGGGCGGTGGAGGCGTAAGATGATCACCGGACGCTTCTTCGCCGCGGGCGCGGACCGCCGCATCGCCATCACCATCCTGCTCCTGCTCGCCGTGGCAGTGGTAGTGCCCGTGCTGAACCTCGCCTTTTCGCCCGACAGCGCGCTGCACGTCCCCACCTACATGGTGGCGCTGGTCGGCAAGTATCTCTGCTACGCCATGCTGGCGCTCGCGCTCGACCTGGTGTGGGGGTATTGCGGCATCCTCTCGCTCGGCCACGGCGCCTTCTTCGCGCTCGGCGGCTACGCGATGGGCATGTACCT
>JAEYYP010000172.1 GCA_023428425.1 Pseudomonadota bacterium | reverse complement strand
AGGAGCACCGCGACCTCGGTGTTTGTCGCTGTTTGGGGCGCTGCGCTCCGAGTGCTCCTCCACCGCGTAGCGGGGGAGGGGGACCGCGCATCGTAGATGCGTGGTGGAGGGGGCGTCCGGCACACGCCCCCATCCGTTCAGCGCTTGTCCAACTGTCCCTCGGCGGTGTTCGCGCCCGCTTCATCGAGCGCCGCCTGCACGAAGCTGCCGTCGGTGATGTCGGTCACTGCCACCTTGGCGAAGTCCTTGAACTCGGGGTTGGCGTAGACGAAGTCGATGGCCTTGCCCAGTTCGTCGGGGTTGAAGCAGCCGTTGACGCACCAGCGGCCGGCCAGGGTTTTCGCCGTGCGTTCGAGGTCTTCGCGCTTGAGGTCGTCGCGGGCGGCGGCGACTGCGTCGACCCATTGCTCGGGGTTGGCGTCGAAGGTGCGGGAGATGTCGATGAGCGCGGCGACGAATCGCTTCAGCGCCTCGGGCTTTTCGGCCACGGTGGTATCGAGCGCGGCGACGAACTTCGAGATGTTCGGGGTGTAGGCGGCGAAATCGTTGGCGCTCATCAGCGCGTGGACGCCCGGCTGGTCGGCGATCGACAGGAAGGTGCCGGCGGAAACGGTGGTGGCATCGACCTGCCCGGCGGCGAGCGCCTGGACACGCGCGCCGGGCGCCCCGATTGCGACGAATTTCGGGGCGTCTTCTGCGATGCCCGAGCCGCGCAGCACGGCAAGCGTCAGGTTGTGATCGAGGCTGCCATTGTCGGCGATGGCGTAGGACCGGCCGTTGAGCTGGTCGAGGCTGGTGATGTCGGTCTTCGCCGCGATCATGAACGCCGCGCCGAAGCCGCCCGAGGTGAGGCCCTTGAGCGCGATGCCGTTGTCGACATTGAGGCGGATGGCAGCGTCGATGCCGATATCGGCGATGTCGACGGCGCCGGAGGTCAGCGCGGCGACCGATTGCGGCGTCCCGTCGAGTTCGACGATTTCGACCTTCACGCCGTGCTTCTCGTAGAAGCCGAGGCGGGCGGCGAGCTTCAGGATGGAGTTGGCGGTCGGGTTGATGTCGACTTCGCCGGTGGCGAGCCTGAGCGTCGGCATGTCCTGCGCGGAAGCGCCGGTGGCCAGCAGGGCGAGGCCGGCGAGTGCCGGCAGCAGTGACTTGAGCATGTTCCCCCCTTGGGAATTGGTTGTCAGTTGGAGCGTTGGAAGATCGGGATCGGGCTGAACTCGTCCCGGAGGATGGCCGCCGGCTGCTCGTGCCGCATCCAGCCCTGGATCAGGGTCGAGTAGATGCGGCGATAGTCGGTGGTGTATCTGAGGTTGCCGTCTTCGAGATCGGTGAGGCTGGGCATCCGCCCGTAGTGCCCGCCGGTGACGGGCTTGCCGATGATGAAGGCCGGGCCGGCGGTGCCGTGGTCGGTCCCGAGGCTGGTGTTTTCGGCGACGCGGCGGCCGAACTCGGAGAACACCATCACCACCACGTCGTCGCCTCGGCCGAGCCGCTCGATGTCGCGCACGAAGGCGGCGATGTGGTCGGACGTGTAGCTCCACAGCCGCGCGTGCAGGTCGGCCTGATAGACGTGGGTGTCGAAGGCGTTGTTGCGGTACGGGACGTAGTAGACCTTGGTGGGGAAATCGGCGGCGATCAGCGCCGCGACCTTCTCCAGCCCCCAGGGTACGAGGCCATAGTCCACGGGCGACTCGTAGGCGTTCCAGGCGTCGCGGACGAGTTGCTCCGAGTTGCTGGCGCTCCTCGCGATATCGAACAGGAAGTCTTCGGTGGGGTTGGCGCTGCCATTGCCGCGCGTGTCGAGGGCCGCGAGCGCCTGCTGCTCCTCGAAGAACATGCGGCGGGTGAAGTTGTCGGGGTCGTTGAACACCAGCGGCACGTGGTTCATCGAGCGCACCGCGAGCGACTGGCTGTCGTCGATGTTGACGAGGAAGTTCCTCGTGTGGCCGAGCGGGTCGATGGCGTCGGCCATGCGCCCCAGCCAGCCGTACTGCTCGCCGGAGTTCGGTGCGCCGGTCTGCCAGAAGGCCATCGACGAGAAGTGCGAGAACGAGGGCTGATCGTAGCCGACGCCATGGACGATGCCCATCAGCCCATCCTTGTAGAGCCGCTCGAAGCCGGTCATCGTGCGCTGGAAGCCGACGTCGTCGTCGAGCTTCAGCAGCCTGTCCCGCTTGATGCCGAGATGCGGGCGGGCGCGATAGTAGGCGTCGTCGCCATGGGGAATGACGGTGTTGAGACCGTCATTGCCGCCCGAGAGCTCGATGATGACGAGGATGCGGTCGTGCGCCGCCGCCTGCTTCTCGGCCACCTTCGACCAGACGGGCGAGGCGCTGATGCCGCCTGCTTCGCCGAGCACCATCGACGAGAAGCCGGACTGGACGAGGCCCGCCTTGTCGGCGCCCGAGAGTTTCGATGTCTTGCGCATGGGGCCTCTCCCGCTCAGGCGAGCTGGTATTGCGGTGAACTCATGATCAGGTGGGCGACGATACGGAGGCCGTGCTCCATGTAGCTCCGGGCCTCGGCGAGGTCGGCCGTGCCCAGCTCGGCGACCAGCGTATCGATCAGGGCGTCCCGAGCCGGCGCCGACAGTTCGACGCGCAGCAACTGGTTGGCGAGCAGGTCCACCGCTTCGGCGGCAGTGGTTGCGCCGCCATCGAGGACGGTGCGGGCCAGGCAGAACTGCGCGGCCGCTCGCGGGATCGGCCGCAGCTTGCGTACCGCCTCGGCATAACCCACGAGGCTGGCATAGCGGGTGTTGAAGGTTTCCTGGATGCCGGCGCTTGTCGACGGGGCGGCGCCGTCCTCCAGCGTCGCGGCGGTGATCTCGAGGCCATTGACGATGTTGCGGTTGACCCGGCGGATCTCCTCGCCCGGATCGTGCAGCGGATCGTGGAACTCGATGATGTTGGGAAACATCACCTCGCGGGCGAAGTTGGCGCGCTCGAACAGCAGCCCCGGGGTGATCCAGGCGCGGCCCTCGCTCCAGCCGGCGACCGTGGGGGGATTGAGCAGCACCTGGCCCAGGGTCTTCGACACCGTCCACGGGTCGGGGATGCCGGGGAGCTCGCCGATCCCGAGCTTGCGGTAGGTGGAGACGATGAGCTCGGTGGGAGACTTGATGTGTGTCGCGACCGAGGGTTCGGAATAGAAATCCTCGGACAGAAAGAGCGTGCGGAGGAAAGGCGCAATCTCGTAGCCGTTGTCGCGCAACAGGTCGCCCAGCGTCTCGGCGAAGGCAGGCGAAATCTCCTCGCGGACGAAGAAGCGGTAGAGCTTCGACGCGATATAGATCGCCGTCTGCTTCTGCTCGAGGATGATCGCGAGGATATCCTCGCCGGTGAAGTTGCCGGTGCGGCCGAGAAAGCGCTTTTCACCGGCATCGTGCTTGTCGGGATCGAGGACGAAGGCGAGGTCGTCATGGCCCCAGCCGGTGAAGGCACGGGCGGCCTCGCGGATATCGTCCTCGGTGTAGTTGCCCACGCCCATCGTGAACAGCTCCATCACCTCGCGGCCGAAATTCTCGTTGGGCGCGCCCTTCACGTTCTGCGCCGCATCGAGGAAGACCAGCATGGCCGGGTCCTTTGCGACAGCCACCAGCAAGGCGCCGAAATTGCCGCTTGCGTGCGTACGCAGAGTCTCGAGCTGGCGCTGGATCTTGCGGTAGTCGCGGAGCTTTTCCTCGGAGGTGGCGAAGTGGCCGTGCCAGAACAGCGTCAGCTTCTCTTCGAGCGGGCGCGGCGTGCGCACCATGCGGTCGAGCCACCAGAAGCCGAGGCGGCGCGTTTCGAGCGTGGTGGCGCGCAGCCAGTAGAAGAAGCGGTTGGTGATCGGCTGCAGCGGCCGGGTGCCGCCGGGCTTGACCCTGACGCCCATCGCCTCGCCGCTGCGCTCGGCCAGTTCGGTAGCGGCGGGGCGACTGACCGGGAAGTCGCGGAACGACGGCTCCCAGAAGCCGGACTCCTCGAACTCGGGCAGGCGCGAGGCGTCGATCGACCCGTAGTCGAGCAGCGCGGCGACGGCCGCCTCGGGCGTCATCGCAGCGAGCCAGTCGATCTCGCCCGGCGTGCCGCCGAAGCCGGCGCGCTCGAGCAGATGGGCGGCGCGGGCATAGGTCCAGTCATCGCCGGCAATTGGCGACAGGCTTTCGGCGCGGGGGGCGCTCATCGGGGCAGTGACCTGAAAATCAACGCTGGTGGGATTTGCAGGCTACTGCGGGAGGGACACGGTCCGCGATCTATCGGTGCGATAGGTTTCGTCTATCGGCTTGGTTTTTCAATAACTTCCATTGGAAAAGCGCTGGCCAGTTCTTCGAGCGCCTCGCCGTCGCGGGCCATTGCGTGGATGCGGTCCCAGAGATGAGTCCTCAGGTCGGCGAAGGCGGGCGTGGCGCGCGGATCGCGTTCCCAGCGTGGCTCGGGAAGGTTCACGTCGACGACTTCGTCGATGCGACCGGGGCGCGGGCGGAGCAGCACGATGCGCTGGCTGAGATACACGGCCTCGTCGATATCGTGAGTGACGAAGACGATGGCCATGCGTCGGCGCGCCCACATCTGCAGCAGTTCGCGGCGGAGCACCTCGCGGGTCATCGCGTCGAGCGCGGCGAACGGTTCGTCCATGAGCAGCACCCTGGGCTCGACGGCGAGGGCCCGGGCGAGGCCGACGCGCTGCTGCATGCCGCCCGACAGCTGGTGCGGGAAGGCATCGGCGAAATCGCGGAGGCCGACGGCACCGAGCAGCGCCAGGGCACGCTGGCGGCGCTCGGCCTTGTCGTGGCCGCGCAGCGCCAGCGCGAACTCGATATTGCCGGCGACCGTGCGCCAGGGCAGCAGCCTAGCCGACTGGAACACCATCGCGAGGTCGGGGCCGGGCTGCGGCCTGCCGCCCATGACGACGACGCTACCCTCCTCGGGCGTGATCAGGCCGTTGATGATGCGCAGCAGGGTGGTCTTGCCACAGCCCGAAGGGCCGACCAGCGAGAGGAACTCGCCGGGACGAACGTCGAGCGACACGTCGCGAAGGGCACGGACCTGGCCGTCGCCGAACAGCTTGCCGACGTTCTGGAGCGAGATGAGCGGCTCGGTCACGTCGTCACCCGCCAGCGGCCGATGCGGCGCTCGGCCCAGCGCAGTGTGGCCGTGATGGCGGTGCCGAGGATCATGAGCACGATCACCACGGCGAAATACTTGTCCATCTGGAAGCGGTTACCGGCCTGGGCGAGGAGGCCGCCGAGCCCCGACTGCGCCATGGTGAGCTCGGCGATGACGGTTCCGACGGTGGCGATGGCCGCGCCGATGCGCAGCCCCGAGAGGATCGAGGGCAGGGCATCGGGCAGCATGACGTCGCGGAACAGCACGCGGCGGCTGGCGCCGAAGGCGCGGCCCATCTCGACCAGTTCGCGGTTGGCATTGGCGATGCCGGCGGCGGTGTTGATGAGGATGGGGAAGAACGCCGCGTTCCACACCAGCACCACCTTGGCTTCGGTGTAGAGCCCGAACCACACCACGATCAACGGGATGAAGGCGGCGCCGGGGGTGGAGTTGAGGGCGTTGACGAACGGGTCGAACACCCGACCGGCAAACCGGAAGCCGCCGAGGAAGATGCCGAGCCCGATGCCGGTTACGGCCGAGATCAGGTAGCCGAGGACCAGCACCGTCACCGACTCGCCGAGCGCCTTTAGCATGGTGCCGTCGGACCAGAGCCGGATCGATTGCGCCAGCACGTCGTCGGGCCGGGGCATGAACAGTTTTCCGGCCGTGATGTTGAGCAGGTACATCCCGGCGAGCAGCAGCAGGCCGATCATGATCTGCGCGCCGAGTACCAGCGTCGTCTCGCGCTGCCGCCGTTGCCGTCCGCGCGCCTCGAGTTCTTCCACCGAGACAGCGCCCGGCGCCGACCTCGCAGACTCCTGGCTCATGCCGATCCCCCATTTCCGTCACCGTAGCCGGGCCCGTCGGGACCAGCAACGCGACGCGAGGTTGTGTAGGCGCGGGGCGGCCGATCGAAAAGCCCGACAAACGCAATGTCGGCGATAGCCCGGAGTCGCGGTGGTGACACCTGTTCGGACATCGTCCTTGCGGCGGCGCAAGGACAGCGCGCGCCCTCCGTCCTACGGCTCGCATGAGGAGGACCGACCGATGCCGACCACCGATATCGCCACCCTGAGTCTCGCCGAGATCATGTCGCGCTGGCCGTCGACGATCGGGCTGTTCCTCGACAATCGCATGCACTGTGTCGGCTGCCCCATCGCGCCGTTCCATACCGTGACCGACGCGGCCGGAGAGCATGGGCTCTCCTACGATGTGCTGCTGGAGGAACTCGAGATCAGAGCAGGCCGGGACGCAGGCCGTCCGCCACCATGACGAGGCCGTGCGGATCGCGGACCAGCAGCTTCTGGCGGCCGCCCTCGACCAGGCCCGCGCCCTCCCACGCCGTGAGGATGCGCGACACGGTGTGCAGCGTCGTGCCGGTCAATTCGGCGATATCCTGCTTCGAGATGGGGAAATCGATGCGGATACCATCGCGCTCCCGGCGGCCGGACTGGTTGGCGAGGCGCAAGACCGCATGGGCCACCCGCCGTTCGACTTCCTCTGTCGAAAGCTCGCGCACCCGCTGCTGCGCCTCGAGCAGGCGGCTGCCCATTGTCTGCATGGCCTGCATGGCTAGGGCCGGATGGCGCTGCAGCAGCCCGGTCCACATCCGCATCGGCCAGCACAGCGCGCAGCTCTCGATGACGGCGGTGGCGGTGCCGGGATAGTCGAGCCGGGCGAGGGCCTTGGCGATGCCGAACAGATCGCCCGGATTGACCATCCGGATGACGACCTGCTGCCCTTCGCTGGTCACCTGCGTGACCCTCAGCCGGCCGCGGACGAGAACGAAGAAGTGGGTGGCCTGCTCCCCCTGCTCGAAGACCACGTCACCGGGGTGGTAGCGGCGCCCGGCGGCAGCCCCGACCACCTCGTCGAGATCCTCGGCGGCCAGCGAGGCGAATAGCTCGAGATGGCCGACTTCTTCCCGCTGGATCTGGATATGCATGGCGCCCGTCCGCATCAGGTTGTCCCTGGCGGCGACTTGTCGCACGGCGGGCGCAGGCTGACTTGACAAAGGTCAAGCGGCCGACCCGGGCGCCCCGTGGCGGACATTCGCCAGGGGACGACCTCCAAGGCCGGGTGTCAGGGCAACTGGTTGACCATGGCTTCCATGCGCTCGCGCGGTTTCTTGGGGAGCTTGACGGCGAGGATGGCGGCCTTGTCGACAGGTGCATCGCCGACGACGACCAGCCCGACCATGCCCATCCCGAGGTGCGGCGCGCACTTGATGCCGTAGGCGCCCGGCGCGGTGAAGGTGACGACGATCTCCTCGCCCATCTTGCCCTTGAAGGCCTCGGCGCCGGCGGGGAGGATCTCCGGCATGGTCTCGGCGTTGTGGCCCTTGTCGGTAGGCAGGAAGGTCACGGTATCGCCGACCGCCACGTTGACCAGGGCGGGCTCGAACACCATGGCGCCATCGGCCCCCTTGTTCAGCATCTTGACGTCGAAGTTGGCGGCGAAGGCCGGAGCAACGGCGAGGGTGAACACGGCAGCTGCCGCAAGTTGCAGGATACGCATCTTCTTCTCCATGGGCCGGACACCCCCTGGTGCCCGCATGTGCCATGTCGCTCACCCGGCCCCGATGGCACTTTGATCCGGCGCAAACTGCGCGTCCCGCAGGGCGGAACAAAAGGTCGCAGCACTCCTTGCGCCGGCACAAAGTGACCGCGGCCCCGTCGCCGTACTCCACTGGCGAAACGGGCGTCTCCCCCGCCTGTCGAACCCGTGGAGATGGGAATGGACAACGAACACCTCGAACTCTCGCGCCGGACGCTGCTCGGCGCCGCGGCCTTTGCCGGCGTGTTCGGCACCCTGATAGCCGCCACCCCGGCGGTGGCCGAGGACGCCGGCGTCACCACCGGACCGGCACCGGCCCTCGCTGATCTGCCGCGCGTGCAGGTGGAACTGGTGAAGCCGCCCTTCGTGCATGCGCACGAACAGGTCGCGACCGGTGGGCCCAAGGTGGTTCAGTTCACGCTGAACATCGAGGAGAAGCCACTGGTGATCGACGACTACGGCACCACCGTGCCCGCGATGACCTTCGACGGATCGGTGCCCGGCCCCCTGATGGTGGTGCACCAGGACGACTATGTCGAACTGACCCTCATCAATCCCGACACCAACGAAATGCAGCACAATATCGACTTCCACGCCGCGACCGGCGCGCTTGGCGGTGGCGGGCTGACCCTCATCAACCCCGGCGAGATGGTGAAGCTGCGCTTCAAGGCGACGCGGGCCGGCGTCTTCGTCTACCACTGTGCGCCGGGCGGTCCGATGATCCCGTGGCATGTGGTGTCGGGCATGAACGGCGCCATCATGGTGCTGCCGCGCGATGGCCTCAGGGACAGGGCGGGCAAGCTGCTGGCCTATGACCGGGTCTTCTACGTGGGCGAGCAGGACTTCTACGTGCCCAGGGACGCCGACGGCAACTTCAAGACCTACGAGTCGGCCGGCGAAGGCTACGACGACATGCTGCAGGTGATGCGCGGGCTGATCCCCACGCACGAGGTGTTCAACGGCGCGGTGGGTGCGCTGACCGGTGCGAACGCCATGCAGGCCAATGTCGGGGAAACGGTGCTGATCGTGCACTCGCAGGCCAACCGGGACACGCGGCCCCACCTGATCGGCGGTCATGGCGACCATGTCTGGGCCACCGGCAAGTTCGCCAACCCGCCTGAATCGGACCTCGAGACCTGGCTGATCCCGGGCGGCTGCGCGGGAGCCGCGATGTACACGTTCCTGCAGCCGGGCATCTACGCCTACGTCAACCACAACCTCATCGAGGCGGTGGAACTCGGCGCCACGGCGCACTTCACCGTCGGCGGCGAATGGAACGACGACCTGATGACCCAGGTGTTGCCGCCGACTCCGATCGACGCCTGATGACCAACTGGCGGCGACCGGCCTTCCGCGCCGCCGCCCCACCCGCGAGGCATCGAGATGGCTACCGCCCAGGCCCGTGACGATCGCGCAGCACTGGCATTTCCAGGTCTGCTGCTGGCCGCCCTCATCACCACCATCGGCTTCCAGGTCGGCGGCCCGAGCTTTCGCCCGGCGACCGCTGCCGGCCTCGTTCCGCAGACCACGATCGTGGCCTCGCGGCCCTTTGCCTATCGCGCACCGGGTGAGTTCCTGCGTGACGGCAAGGTCGCCGACGGACCGCTGGTCGCCGAGGCAGCCCCCATGCCACTCGAGATCATGACCTATCAGGTCAGCGCAGCAGAGTATGCCAGATGCGTGGCGGACGACGCCTGCCACAGGGCCGAGCCGCGGCGACGCGGCCAAGGGGACGTGCCGGTAACCGGAGTCAGCTTCGAGGATGCGAACGACTACGCGCACTGGCTGTCGGCGAAGACCGGTCAGGCCTGGCGACTACCCACGGTGGCCGAATGGGTGTTCGCCGCTGGCAGCCGGGCAGTCGATCCGGCGCTGGCCATCGCGGGATCGGACAATCCGGCGGATCGCTGGCTGGCCGCCTACGAGCGCGAGAGCGCATTGGGCGCCGCTGCGGCCGCGCCGGTCGCGCGCGGGACCTTCGGCATGA
>JAEYYP010000161.1 GCA_023428425.1 Pseudomonadota bacterium | reverse complement strand
CCCAAGCGGGCGATGATGATCGGCAATTCGATGCGCGCCGATGTGGTGCCGGCGATCGAAGCGGGCGCGTGGGGCATCCATGTGCCGAGCGAGCATGTGTGGTCGATGGACGAGCAGGACGATCCGAAGGACGCCAGCCGCTTCCGCCGCCTGCCCGATGTGGCATCGGTGGTCGGGCTCATCGCGGAGATCGGCTGATGAGCATCAGGCTCAAGCGCATGCAACCAGGCGACGACCTCGATTTCTCCGAGGTCGCGCCCGACGTGTTCGACGAGCCTGTCCATCCCGACCGGGTCGAGGCCTACCTGAGCGAACCGGGCCACCTGATGATCCTCGCCTTTGACGGCGATCGCGTCGTCGGCCAGTGCGCGGCGGTTATCCACCGCCACCCGGACAAGGTCGCCGAACTCTATGTCGACGAGGTCGGGACCGCCTCGAGCCACCTGCGCCAGGGCATCGCCACGAAGATGGTCGAGGCCATGTTCGACTGGGGCCGCGAGCTCGGCTGCCGCGAGGCCTGGCTCGGCACCGAGCTCGACAATGTCGAGGCCAACGGCCTCTACCGCAAGCTCGGCGGCAAGGCCGAGCACATGCATTACTACGAGTTCGCGCTCTGAGCCTCAGTGCCCCGGCGTCGCCGCCGCCACCGCCGGGTGCTTGTCGTGGGTGGCGAAGCGCTCGACCATGGTGCTGCTCGCCTCGTTGAGGCCGATGATCTCGACCGTCATGCCGTGGCGGCGCGCCTTCAGCACCACCTTGTCGAGCGCGGCGATGGCCGAGATGTCCCAGAAATGCGCGTCGTGCACGTCGATGACCAGCCGCTCGAGCGTTTCCGTCAGGTCGATGGCCTCGGTGAAGGCGCCAGCGGAGGCGAAGAACACCTGGCCTTCGATCCGGTAGGTCCGGGTCTTGCCGTCGGCGCTCAGCTCCGAGCTGACCCGGCTCAGCCGCGACACCTTGCCGGCGAAGAACACGCCCGACAGCAGCACGCCGGCGAGCACGCCGAGCGACAGGTCATGCGTTACCACCACCGTCACCACGGTCACCAGCATCACCACCGAGGATGGGACGGGGTTCTTGCGCAGGTTGACGATCGACTTCCACGAGAACGTGTTGATCGACACCATGATCATCACCGCCGTCAGCGCCGCCACCGGCACGATGGCGAGCAGGTCCTGCAGCAGCACCAGCAGCACCAGCAGGAACACCCCCGCCACCAGCGTCGACAGCCGCCCGCGGGCACCCGATGAGACGTTGATCACCGACTGTCCGATCATGGCGCAGCCGCCCATGCCGCCGAACAGGCCGGAGGCGATGTTGGCGATGCCCTGGCCGGCCGTCTCACGATGCTTGTTCGAGCTGGTGTCGGTCATGTCGTCGACGATCTGCGCGGTCAGCAGCGATTCCAGCAGGCCGACAGCCGCGAGGGTGAGCGCAATGGGCGCGATGATCCGCAGCGTCTCGAGGTTGAGCGGCACGTTGGGGAGCGCGAAGACCGGCAGCGTGCTCGGCAGTTCGCCGAGATCGGCGACGGTGCGGACGTCGAGCCCGAGCAGCACCGACACGACCGTTACGACGACGATGGCGACCAGCGGCGCAGGGATGGCCCGGGTCACCAGCGGAAACAGGTAGATGATGGCGAGGCCGCCGGCGATCAGCAGGTAGGTCTCGTTGGTCACTCCGATCAGCTGCGGCAGCTGCGCGAGGAAGATGAGGATCGCCAGGGCGTTGACGAAACCGGTCATCACCGATTGCGAGACGAACCGCATCAGCCGCGCCAGCTTCAGCCAGCTGGCGACGATCTGGAACACGCCCATCAGGATGGTGGCGGCGAACAGGTACTCGATGCCGTGGTCGCGCACGAGCGTGGTCATCAGCACTGCAGTAGCGGCGGTGGCAGCCGAGATCATCGCTGGCCGGCCGCCGACGAAGGCGATGACGGTGGCAATGATCACCGAGGCATAGAGCCCGACCTTGGGATCGACCCCGGCGATAACCGAAAAGCCGATCGCCTCGGGGATCAGTGCCAGGGCGACGACGAGGCCACTGAGGATATCGGCGCGAACGTTGCCGAACCAGGTCCGGCGGAGCGAGTCAAAGGAGAACATCGATATCTTGGAGCTACGTGGGCCGCGCACGGCGCGGCCTGACGTTGTCCGGCGGATCGGCGGCCGGAAGAGCCACCCGGGTTTGCACCGGGTCCAGGATGAATGGTCAGCTTTATTGCCGCATCGGCGCGGCGGCGCAAGTGGCCAAACGGCCTATGCTCCTAGTCCTCGCCGCGCAGCCATTCGAGCTTGTGCCGGCCTTCGCCCGGGTCGCCGAGCAGCTGCGCCAGAGCGGGCAGCAGGATGCGCAGCTCGCCTTCGAGCGTGAAGGGCGGGTTGACGAGGATCATCCCCGAGCCATGCAGGCGTGGCGGGTTCGATGCCGGGCGGATCGAAAGCTCGGCACGCAGCATCTTGGGGATGCCGCAGTCGCGCAGGGCCGAGATGAAATCGTGCACGGCGCGGGTGTCCTTGAGCGGATACCACAGAGCATAGAGCCCGGCCGGGAACTTCCTGTGCGCCTTGAGCAGCCCGTCGATCAAGCGGTCGAACTCGCCCTTTTCCTCGAAGGGTGGATCGACCAGCACGATGCCGCGCTTCTCCTTGGGCGGCACGTGGGCATTGAGCGCCAGCCAGCCATCGAGCTCGATCACGCGAACCTGCACGTCGCCTTCGAACAGGGCGCCAAGTCGCTTGGCGTATTCGGGATGGAGTTCCAGTGCCGACAGCCGATCCTGGGGGCGGAACAGCTTTCGTGCGAGGAGCGGCGATCCTGGATAGGTCTCGATCCGGTCGCCGGGGTTCATGGCGCGGATCACGTCGAGATAGGGCGCGACCAGCGGGGTCGCCTTCTGCGGCAGGGTGGCAGACAGCAGCCGGCCGATCCCGTCCTTCCACTCGGGCGAGCGTTTGGCGATCTCGCCGGTCAGGTCATAGCTGCCGATGCCGGCATGGGTGTCGATCACCCGGAACGCCGCGTCCTTCTTCTTCAGGTATTCGATCAGCCGGGAAAGGATGATGTGCTTGAGCACATCGGCGTGGTTTCCGGCGTGGAAGGCGTGGGAATAATTCATGACTTCAATGCCTCGCCGACGCAGTGAGGATGGTGGCCGCGAACGCGGTGAAGATGGCGGCGAAGCTCCAGTTCAGCGCGCGCTCCACCCACTTCGTGCGCCTGAACGCCGCTGCCAGCCAGCCGGCAGCCAGCACGGTGACGACCCCGAGCGGAATCGACAGCAGCACGAACTCGGCGCCGAGGAAGAACAGCTTGCCGGTCGCGGCCGGATCGTGCGCATCGACGAACTGCGGCAGGAAGGTCACGAAGAACAGCACGACCTTGGGATTCAGCAGGTTGATGCCGAGCCCGGTGGCAAAGCTCTGCCAGACCGTGGGCGGCTTCTTCGCCGCCTCGGCTATGCGCAACCCGCCACCTTGGGTGATCGCCTGCCAGGCGAGCCACAGCAGGTAGACCGCTCCGACGATCTTCAGCGCCAGGAACAATGGCGGCGCCGCGATGATCAGCACCGAGATGCCGAGTGCGACGAGCGTCGTGTGCACCATGATGCCGGCCATGGCCCCGAACATCGCAGCAAGGCCATGCGCCCGGCCGTAGTTGATCGCCCGGCTCAGCTGCAGCGCCATGTCGGGCCCTGGGGTGATGGCGAGCACGACGGTGGCCAGCGAGAAGGCGAGAATGACGGTCAGGTCGGGTATGAAAGCGGGCATGGCGCGGCACCGGTTGAACGCGCCGTCTTTGGCACGGCACAGACCCTCTTGCCAGCCCCGGTTCGTCGGCGCAACAAGAGGCATGTCCGAAGCCACGATCACACCGGCCGCCATGTCCGATCTGCCGCGAGTGGTGGACCTCGCGCGCCGTATCTGGCCGGAGGCATTCGCAGGTATCCTGCCGGCCGACCGTATCCCGGGAATGCTCGACGAGATCTACGCCCTCGACACACTGGCGGCCGACATTGCCGAGCGTGGCCACCAGTATTGGCTGGCGGCGGCGGGCCGCGACCTCGGCTACGCTTCGGCCTATCGCGCGGATGGCCGGGTCTGGATCAAGAAGCTCTATCTGCTCCCCGAGACCCGCGGACTCGGGCTGGGCAAGGCCCTCATCGCCACCGCGCGCGCCCACTTCGGTCCGGACCTGCCGGTGGCGCTCTACGTCAACGATGGTAACGTCCCGGCGATCGCGTTCTACCGCTCGCAGGGCTTCGAGATCGAGCAGCACGTGCCGGTGCAGATGGGCCCGTATGAGTTCACCGACTACGTGATGGTCAGGCCGGCCTGAGGGCGCTGTGCGATGGGTCCGGCAAGCCGGCTCGAAGCGAGCGCAATCGTTAGCATTAAAGCGGCCTTAACCCCGGGCTGCCTAGGGTTCGCCGTTAGTTTATTGATATTGGGGCTCGCGGGACGTGAAGGCGCTACCGGTTGAATCCGAGAGCCGCACTGATAACGAACTGTTGCTCGACGCGGCGCTGCAAAGCGTACCCTACGGGTTCTGCGTCTGGTCACCGGATTTCAAGCTGGTAATGTGGAACAGGCATTACCTCGACATCTACGGCTTCCCCTCCAGCCGCATCCGCAAGGGCATGACGCTCGAGGCGGTGGTCAAGCTTTCTGCCAAGCTCGGCAATCACCCCGACCAGTCGCCCGAAGAGTTCCTCACGGCATACAAGAAGGAACTGCTCAGCAATCGCGGTGGCGCCCGCTCTAAGGTGCGCGAACTGCTTGACGGCGGGCGGACGCTGGAGACGGCGCATGCCTATTCCCCCGGCCTCGGCTGGGTGGTGACGCATGAGGACGTGACCGAGGAGATCGCCTCCTCGGAAATCATGCAGAAACGCAAGCGTGAGCTGGAGCGACAGAACCTCAGGCTGGACGCGGCGGTCAACAATATCAGCCAGGGCCTCTGCATGTACGACGCCAAGGGTCGGCTGGTGATCTGCAACGAGCCCTACCAGCGCATCTACAACCTGCCGCCGCAGTTGCTGAGGCCCGGCACTCACCTCGATGAGATCCTCGGCTATCTGTTCGACGAGGGCATGCATGCCGGCGGCGACCGGGATGAGTATATAAACTGGCGGCGCGAAGTGATCGCGCGGGGCGAGCACGCCAAGAACATCCATGAGCTCGATGGGCGCATCATCATGATGCAGCATCATCCGATGAAGGATGGCGGCTGGGTCACGACCCACGAGGACGTCACCGAGCAGCGCCAGCAGGAAGAGCGCATCCGCCACATGGCGCGCCACGACGCGCTGACGCAACTGCCCAACCGCATCCAGTTCCTCGAGGAGATGGCGACCGCCGAGGCGGCGATCGACCGAGGTGACAAGGTCGCGGTGCTCTGCATCGACCTCGACCACTTCAAGGGCGTCAACGACACGCTCGGCCATGCGCTCGGCGACAAGGTGCTGCAGCAGGCCTCGGCCCGGTTGTGGGGCACGACGCGCGAGAACGACGTGTTGGCCCGGCTGGGTGGCGACGAGTACGCCCTGTTGCTGCGCGGCATCGACAACCCGGCCGACGCCGCAGCCATTGCCGAACGCATCGTGCAGGTGATGGGGCAACCATTCAGCATCGAGGGGCACCAGGTGGTGATCGGCGCCTCGGTCGGCATAGCGATCGCGCCGCAGGACGGCCTGACCTCGGACGAACTGGTGAAGAACGCCGACCTGGCGCTCTATCGCGCCAAGAACGAGGGGCGCTCGACCTTCCACTTCTTCGAAGCGGGCATGGATGCGGCGATCCAGAAACGCCGCTCGATCGAATCCGGCCTGCGGCTGGCGCTGGCGCGCAACGAGTTTCGCCTCGTCTACCAGCCGCTGGTTGGCCTCAAGGAGAACCGGATCACCTGCCTCGAGGCGCTGTTGCGCTGGGACAGCGAGCGCGGAACCGTGTCGCCGGCGGAGTTCATTCCGGTGGCCGAGGAAACCAGCCTCATCGTCCCCATCGGCGATTGGGTGCTGCGCGAGGCCTGCCGGCAGGCGGCGCAGTGGCCCGACCATGTTCGGGTGGCGGTGAACCTCTCGGTGGTGCAGTTCAAGAACAAGCGTCTCTACGACACCGTCGAGGCAGCGCTGCGCGAAACCGGGCTCAAGGCGACGCGGCTCGAACTCGAGATCACTGAATCGCTGCTGCTCAACGACAACGAGCCGACCCTCAAGACCCTGCACAAGCTCCGCGCGCTGGGCGTCCGCATCTCGATGGATGATTTCGGCACGGGCTACTCGTCGCTCAGCTACCTGCGCTCGTTCCCGTTCGACAAGATCAAGATCGACCGCTCGTTCATGCGCGATCTCAAGAGCAAGGGCGACAGCCTCGCCATCATCAAGGCCGTGATCGGTCTCGGCCACTCCCTCGGCATGTCGACCACGGCCGAGGGCATCGAGACCGAGGAACAACTGGCAGCGGTGCGGGAACAGGGCTGCAACGAGGTACAGGGCTTCCTGTTCTCGCCGCCGGTCTCGGCCGCCGCCGTCACCGAGCTGCTGGACAGTGAAGCGGTGCGGCCAAAGCTCCGGCGCGTCTCCTGAGTGCCCGGCGCCGCCCGGGCGATGCCGACTCGCAGGCCTGCCATTCGGCGAAATGTCTTGAGATTGTGACCCTTGTCCGATATGGGGCGCGGCTAATCTCCCAAAATCTGATCGGCCGCCCCATATGTCCTTGCGGAATATCGCAATCATTGCCCACGTCGACCATGGCAAGACGACCCTGATCGACGTCCTGCTGAAGCAGTCCGGCTCATTCCGCGAGAACCAGCGCGTCGAGGAACGCGCCATGGATTCCAATGACCTCGAACGTGAGCGCGGCATCACCATCCTGGCGAAGGTGACGTCGCTGGTGTGGAAAGACACGCGCATCAACATCGTGGACACGCCGGGCCACGCCGATTTCGGCGGCGAGGTGGAGCGCATCCTGTCGATGGTGGATGGCGTGGTGATCCTCGTCGATGCCGCCGAAGGCCCGATGCCGCAGACCAAGTTCGTGCTCGGCAAGGCGCTGGCCCAGGGCCTCCGCCCGATCGTCGCGATCAACAAGATCGACCGCCCCGACGAGCGTCACCTGGAAGTGCTGGAAGAGATATTCGACCTCTTCATCTCGCTCGACGCCACCTCCGAGCAGCTCGACTTCCCGGTCCTCTACGGTTCGGGCCGCAATGGCTGGATGGCCGAGACGCCCGACGGCTCACGCGACGACCAGATGGCGCCGCTGCTCGACAAGGTCGTCTCCTACGTGCCCGAGCCAAAGGTGGAAGAGGGCCCGTTCCGGATGCTCGTCACCACCATCGAGCGCAACCCCTTCCTCGGTCGCGTTCTCACCGGCCGCATCGCCTCGGGTACGGTGAAGGCGGGCGATCCCGTCCACTCGCTGAGCCGCGACGGCAAGGAAATCGAAAAGGGCCGCATCTCCAAGGTGCTGGCCTTCCGTGGCCTCGAGCGCACGCCGATCGAGATCGGCGAGGCGGGTGACATCGTCGCCATCGCGGGCCTCGAAGACACCACCGTCGCCAACACCATTACCATCCCGTCGGTGAACGAGCCGATCTCGGCCAAGCCGATCGATCCGCCGACCCTGTCGGTGACCTTCCGCATCAATGACGGGCCGCTGGCCGGCCGCGAAGGCGACAAGGTGCAGAGCCGGGTCATCCGCGACCGCCTGATGCGCGAGGCGGAGGGCAACGTCGCCATCCGCGTCACCGAAGGCGATGACAACGACTCGTTCGACGTCGCCGGCCGCGGCGAACTGCAGCTCGCCGTGCTGATCGAGAACATGCGCCGCGAAGGCTTCGAACTGACCATCGGCCGGCCGCGGGTGGTGATGCGCGAAGAGAACGGCCAGCGGCTCGAGCCGATCGAGGAAGTGATCATCGACGTCGATGAGGAACACTCGGGCGTCGTGGTGCAGAAGCTGACCGAGCGCAAGGGCGACCTCGTCGACATGCGCCCCTCGGGTGTCGGCCGCACGCGGCTGCGCTTCTACGTGCCGACCCGCTCGCTGATCGGCTACCAGCCCGAGCTGCTGTCGGACACCCGCGGCACCGCCATCTTTAACCGCCTCTTCCACGAGTACCAGCCCTACAAGGGCGCCCTGCCGGGCCGCCGCACGGGCGTGCTGATCTCGAACGGCACCGGTGTTGCCGTGGCCTACGCGCTGTGGAACCTCGAAGATCGCGGCCCGATCATGGTCGATCCGGGTGACGACATCTACGAGGGCATGATCGTGGGCGAGCATGTCCGCGACAACGACCTCGAGGTCAACGCGCTCAAGGGCAAGCAGCTCACCAACATCCGCACGACGTCGAAGGACGAGGCGGTACGGCTGACGCCGCCCAAGCGCCTGACGCTCGAGCAGTCGCTGGGCTACATCGCCGACGACGAGTATGTCGAGGTGACCCCCAAGAACATCCGGCTCCGCAAGATCGCCCTCGATCCCAATGAGCGCAAGAAGATGATGCGCGCTGCAAAGGCGAGCTGAGGCCGCCGAGCCTCGACACAAGGGATCCCCGCGCGAGCGGGGATTTCCACTTTCGGGACCGTGACCCCATCGCGGGGATTGACCGGCGACCCCGGCGCACTCTCTTGATGCGTCACCTCTGGAGGATACATGGCCACCTGGATCATCGAGACCATCAACGCGCTCGGCTATGCCGGTATCTTCCTGCTGATGCTGGCCGAGAGCCTGTTCCCGCCGATCCCGTCGGAACTGATCATCCCATTCGCCGGCTATCTGGCGGCGACAGGTCAGCTGAACCTCTGGCTCGTTCTCGTCACGGCCACAGCCGGGGCGGTGGTCGGCATGCTGCCCTGGTACTTCGCGGGCAGGCTCTTCGGCCTCGATCGAGTGCGGTGGCTCGCCGACCGGTTCGGCCGCATCATGACCCTCAACTCCGAGGAGATCGATACGGCCACGGCGTGGTTCCGCCGCTTCGGCCCGATCATCGTCTTCGTCGGTCGGCTGCTGCCGCTCATCCGCACGCTGATCTCGGTCCCGGCCGGGCTCGCCGCGATGCCGTTCTGGAAGTTCCTGCTGTTCTCGACGCTGGGCGCGCTGACCTGGAACTCGATCCTGGTCGGAGCCGGCTTCATCCTCGCCGAGCACTACGAACTCGTGGAGACCTGGCTCGACCCCGGCACCACCATCGTGCTCGGGCTGGTGGTCGTGATCTACATCTACCGCTTCATTACCTGGCGTCCGACGCGGACGCAGTAGTTACCATAGCGCGGTTCGGGACGACCCGCCGCCTTGCCGATTCACCGCGCCGCCACTAGATAGCGAGGGCGGAACCAACGGGAGAACGCGATGAGAGTGCTGCTAGAGGTCGTCCTGATGGCCCTCGAGCTCTACAAGTGGGTCATGCTGGCGATGATCATCATGAGCTGGCTCATCTCGTTCAACATCGTCAACACCCGCAACCAGGTGGTCGACGCGATCTGGCGCGTGCTCCTTACCCTCACCGAGCCCGTGCTGAAGCCGATCCGCCGCCTGCTGCCGCGGATGCAGATCGACCTGTCGCCGATCATCCTGTTCTTCGCGATCTATATCGTGCAGCAGGTGATCCAGCGCTACATCTACCCCGCGATGCCGTTCTGACGGCGAGGCCCTACCGCGCCTCCACCAGCGGCGTGACGCTGCATGTCCGCGTCACGCCCAATGCCGGCGTTGATCGCATCGACGGAACGGAGTTGCGCGACGACGGCAGCGCCGTGCTGCGTATGCGGGTAAGCGCAGTGCCTGACAAGGGCAAGGCCAACGGGGCGGTCACCAGCCTGCTCGCCAAGGCGCTGGCGGTGCCGAAAACGGCCGTCGTCCTCGTCAGGGGCGACACAGCGCGACTCAAGACTCTCGAAATTGAAGGCGATCCGGAGGTGCTTGCCGCCCGGATCGCAGCGCTCGGCTAACTGCGCGATCGCTTGGCCGACTTGGTGTCTTCGGGCTTCTCGACCAGCTGGGCGAGTATCTTGTCGACCAGGTCGAGATCCTCGCGCTTGCCTTCGGACTGCTGCTGCAGGTCCACCAGGTATGTCGTGGTGTAGTAGAGACGGCGCGCCAGCAGGGTCGCGACGTAAAGCGCCACTTCCGGATTTGCGCCGAGGAACTGGATGGCGTCGTCGATGACGTAGGCCTTGACGCTGGAGAGCGCCTTGACGGTGGCGCTGGCCGGCATGTCGAGCAGGGTCGCCATCTCGCCGAAGATCGAGCCGGGTTCGTCGATATAGCTGACCTGGGTGTCCTTGCGCAGGACTTCGACCTGCCCCTCGATCAGCACGAACAGGTTGCCGTCCTGGCCACCTTCGTCGATCATCACCTGACCCGGCTTGAAGGTGCGCGCCTCGCGCCCCTTACAATAGTCGAGAATATCAGACATCGAGCCCTCACCCGCACGCGGCGGCACCATAGTGCGCCAGCCCCGCGTCATTCGTCAAACATTGCGGCGGCTTGGTGGCCCATTGCCAAGCGGATGTAAAGCCCGCCAAAGCGAAAGGGCCGGTTTCCCGGCCCTTTACTCAAACTTGAGGCAACTCAGTGGTTGTCGCGCGGCAGGCCGGCCGTCTGGGCCAGGCGCTGGTAGTTGACGGCGGGCTTCAGCACGCCACCCGAGCCGAGCTGGTCGACGAGGCCGCGCTGGATTTCCTGCCACGGCGTCTGGTGGGCGGGGTACTTGTAGCCGCCCGATGCCTGCAGCTCGGCCTGACGCTTCGCGATCTCCTCGTCGGAGATCAGGATGTCGGCAGAACCCTTGTTGAGGTCGATCCGCACGCGGTCGCCGGTCTTGAGGATGGCGAGGTTGCCGCCCGCCGCTGCCTCGGGAGGCGTTGAGGATCGAGGGCGAGCCCGAGGTACCCGACTGGCGGCCGTCGCCGATGCAGGCGAGCGAGGTGACGCCCTTCTTGATAAGGTAGTCAGGCGGCCGCATGTTCACGACTTCCGCCGCGCCGGGGTACCCAATGGGGCCGGCGCCGCGCATGAAGAGCAGAGTGTGCTCGTCGATCTCGAGCGAGGGGTCGTCGATGCGGTGGTGGTAGTCCTCCGGACCGTCGAACACCACGGCCTTGCCCTCGAACATGTTCGGGTGGGCGGGGTCGCTGAGGTAGCGCTCACGGAACTCTGGACTGATCACCGAGGTCTTCATGATCGCGTTGTCGAACAGGTTGCCGCGCAGCACGAGGAAGCCGGCCGCCTTCTTCAGCGGATTGTCGAACCTGCGGATGACCTTGTCGTCCTGGATCGTCGTGTTGGCGCAGTTCTCGCCGATCGACTTGCCATTGACGGTCGGGGCGTTCTCGCGGATGAGGCCCTGCTTCATCAACTCGTTGACCACGGCCGGCACGCCGCCGGCGTGGTAGTAGTCCTCGCCGAGATACTCGCCGGCCGGCTGCAGGTTGACCAGCAGCGGGATGTCCTGGCCGTGCTTCTGCCAATCGTCGATCTCGAGCTCGACGCCGATATGACGGGCGATGGCGTTGATGTGGATCGGCGCATTGGTCGAGCCACCGATCGCCGAGTTGACGACGATGGTGTTGATGAAGTTGTCCTTGGTCAGGATGTCGGACGGCTTCAGGTCCTCGTGCACCATTTCGACGATGCGCTTGCCGGTGCGGTAGGAGATTTCCTGGCGGTCACGGTAGGGTGCCGGGATCGCTGCCGAACCGGGCAGCTGCATGCCGAGCGACTCGGCCAGCGAGTTCATCGTCGAGGCCGTGCCCATGGTGTTGCAGTAGCCGGTCGAGGGGGCGGAGGACGCCACCAGCTCGATGAACTGCTCGTAGCCGATCTCGCCGGCGGCCATCATCTGGCGCGCCTTCCACACGATCGTGCCCGAGCCGGTGCGCTCGCCGCGGAACCAGCCATTGAGCATCGGGCCGACCGAGAGTGCGATCGCCGGGATGTTCACGGTCGCCGCGCCCATCAGCATGGCGGGCGTGGTCTTGTCGCAGCCGATGGTCAGCACCACGCCGTCGAGCGGGTAGCCGTAGAGCACTTCGACGAGGCTCAGGTAGGCAAGGTTGCGGTCGAGGCCGGCGGTCGGGCGCTTGCCCGTCTCCTGGATCGGGTGGACCGGAAACTCGAGCGCGATGCCGCCCGCCTCGCGGATGCCCTCGCGCACGCGCTTGGCCAGCTCGAGGTGGTGGCGGTTGCACGGCGAGATGTCCGAGCCGGTCTGTGCGATGCCGATGATCGGCTTGCCCGACTGCAGCTCTTCGCGCGAGATGCCGAAATTGAGGTAGCGCTCCAGATAGAGCGCCGTCATGTCCGGGTTATCCGGATTGTCGAACCAGGCGCGCGACCTGAGCTTTTTGCCCTTGTTGGTCTCGCCGTTACCCGAAGTCATCGTTGTCTCCTCAACACACGGTATCTCACGATCCTTTAGCCCAATCCGCAACGCGTGGGCAGACATCCTTCTGGTGGGGGAGGATCGTATCGGCGGGGATGATAGACATCCGCCCATCGGGCTGCAATGGGCCCGAAGCGCCGAGCCGGCTACTTCGCCGTGCTCGCGCGGGCGTGCAGGACAGCAGGGTAGTTGACGATACGCTCGCCGATCTCGTGGCCGCCCAACCGGCTCAACAGCATCCGGCCGGCCCGCCGTCCCATTTCTAGCGACGACACACCGAGGCTGGTGAGCGGCGGATCAAGATGGGGGGCGACCGGTATGTCGCCGAAGCCGGCAATGGCGATGTCGTCCGGGACCCTGATCTTCTGCCGCCGGGCGGCCGAAAGTGCCCCGGCGGCGAGGATGTCGCTGCCGAAGAGAATGGCGTCGCAGTCCGGCAGGCGCGCCACCACCTCGTCGAACGCCGCCGCACCGGCATCCGGTTCCCAGCCCTGGGACAGGCTGAGCACAATTTCGCAGTCGCGCCCGGCCTCGCGCAATGCGGCTCGGAACCCTTCGAGGCGGCGCCGACCCCGTTCGAACAGCAGGCCTGCATAGGCGACACGGGTGTAGCCCCTCTCGACGAAGTGGTGGCCCATGGTACGGCCGGCCTCTTCCTCCCACATGGTCACCAGCATATCGATGGGGTTGGTCTGCTGGTCCCACATCTCGACGACCGGAATGCCTTGCGAGGAGATGATGCTGCGATCGAGGTCGGGCTTCAGCAGGTCGGTGAACAGCATCGCCGCCGGGCGGAAGGGGGTCATGGAGGCGATGAGGCGGCGCTGCTCCTCAGCGCTCCCGCCCACGCGCGCGTGCAGCAACTGGTAGCCATTGCCCTCCAGTACCTCTGTGCAGCCGAGCAGGACGTCGGCGAAGTGCGGGTTGCGGACGTTGGATGAAAACACCGCCACCACCGAGGAGCGGCCGGACCGCAGGCTGGAGGCGAAGCTGTTGACCACGTAGCCGGTCTGCGCGACGGCCTCGGCTACGCGCTTGCGCGTCTCTTCCTTCACCTTCTCGGGGTATGACAGGGCGCGCGAGACCGTGATGGGCGAAACCCCGGCGACACGTGCGACGTCTTCCACACGAACCGGGCGGTTCGTGTTCTTCTTGCCATTGGCAGCCAAAAAGTCCCCCGACTTCCAGTGCTCTTCCGCAGGTAGGCTACGGAACCTCAAACCCCCGGTAACCAGTCGCGGCGACGCCCTCCGCAATCCTGATCACTTCATTCCACTTCGCGGTGCGTTCAGAGCGGGTCATCGATCCGACCTTGATCTGATCCGACATCAGCCCGACCGCAAGATGACTCAGTGTTACATCCTCGCTCTCCCCGGACCGGCCAGACTGTATTGTGTTCCAGCCCAGCGATCGGGCGAGACTGCTCGCCTGAATCAATTCAGTCAAAGTGCCGCACTGATTCGATTTGAGCAACACGGAATTACACGCATTCAAACCGGCCGCGCGCGTAATGCGGGCACTGCTGGTGGTCAGATAGTCGTCGCCGACGATCTGCACGGAAGCTCCGAGCCGCCGGTTGATTTCGACGAAACCTGCGTCGTCATCTTCGGCGAGGGGGTCTTCGAGCGAGATGATGGGGTAGGCCGCGACCCAGCGCTCCAGCAGGTCGATCATACCCGAGGTGTCGAGCGATTTGTCTTCGAGGGCAAGGCGATAGCGACCTTCGGTATAGAAGGACGAGGCGGCGACATCGAGTGCGATGCCGACATCGCCACCGGGCTTGAAGCCGGCCGTTTCGATAGCCTTTACAAGGAGTTCGAGGCCATCCTCGTTGGCGCGGAAGTCGGGCCAGACGCCGCCCTCGTCGGCGACGCCGTTCAACTTGCCGGCGGCCTGCATTGCTTTGGTGGCGGCAATGTATATTTCACCGATCCACTCGGTGGCTTCGACGAAGGAGGTCGCTCCGGTGGCGATGACGAGGTAGTCCTGCACGTCGATGCGGTTGCCTGCATGGCGACCGCCGCCGAAAATCTGGATCATCGGGGCGGGGATGTGCGCGGCAGCGGCATCGAGCCCGGCCAAGGTCCTAAGGTGTTGCCAGAGCGCGATTTTCCGCTCCGACGCGGCGGCCCAGGCGATGGCGGAAGAGGTGGCGACGAGGGCGTTGCCGCCGAGACGGGTCTTCTGTGGGGTGCCGTCGAGGGCGATCAGGGCAGCGTCGCACTTGAACTGGTCGAGGCCGTTAAGTCCTTGAAGTTCAGCGGCGATTTCGCCGTTCACGGCCTCGATGGCGCCGTTGACACCGAAACCGCCGAGGCGCTTGCCGCCGTCGCGACGATCGAGGGCCTCGCGGCTGCCGGTGGAGGCGCCGGAGGGGGCGATGGCACGGCCGGCGGCGCCTGAGGCGAGGTGCACCTCGACCTCGATGGTGGGGCGGCCGCGCGAGTCCCAGACCTGGCGTGCCTTGGTCGATACGATTTCAGTCACGGAATTGACCTGATGATGAATGGTTTCTGAACGACTTCTGTAGGGTTCCGAGCACCGTTTCGACCCCGGTTTCGGGCTGGCGGATCAGGGGGATGGCCAGGTCTCGCACCGTCTCGCGAGCAGTGTTCGCAAGGTATTCGACCGGTGACTTGCCATCGACGCGGGCCAGCATCAGGCAGGGCAGCAGGGCGGCGACGCGCGCCTCGATCTCCGGCCGCAGTGCGGATGGAAAATGTGCCAGCCATGTCCGCGCAAATCCCCCCGCCTGCTCGAAGAGTATGGGGGCGAGGCGCGGGAGGTGGATAAGTTTCAGTACCAGGTGGTTGAGGCAGAAGGCGGCGTCGAAAGCGGGGTCGCCGTACCAGGCGCATTCGGCGTCGAGGATGACGGGATGGCCGTCATCTAGGGAGACGAGGATGTTCTTGGGGCTCACGTCGCCGTGGACGAGGGCAATGTGGGTGTCGCGCGAGGCTTCTATCACCGCAAGGATGGCAGGCGCGATGTCCGGATGACGCGCGGCGGTGGCGCGCAGATAGGGATCGAAACGCAGGGCATCGATCAGGTGGTCGGTGGGGAACTCGGCGGCGGCGGATGGATCGTCGAGGGTGGCGGCGTGGATGCGGCCCAGTGCGTCGGCGACGCGGACCGGTACGTCGGGGTCGGCCTTGCCGGCCAGCAGGTCGGACTTCCACAAGGTGTACGCGGAAGGTGGCAGATACTCGAGCAGGGCGATGCCGTGCTCACTGTCCTCGGCGACAACCTGGGGGGCAGCACCGGAGACGATGCTGCCGGCACGGCGCAGCCAGGCGATCTCGTAATGGTTGCGTTCGAGGGGCGCCTCCCAGGCGGCGGCAACCTTGAGCTGGGAGAGCGCGCGCTTGGCGCAGAACCGGCGGCCATCGGGGAGCGTCACGCAGACGATGTCGGATGAGACGCCGCCCGTCAGCGGTTCGACCTGCAGGGGGCCGTTCACGGCTATGCCAGCCGCCTTGAACATCGCGGGAAGCAACGCTTGCCAGCTGTCGGAACCCATCGTCACTCCCCGGAGCCCCGTGGACTCCCTCCATCGCTGACATGTTAGCGGAGGACGAGGAACGCAACAATCAAACGCTACAGAGACTTTCTTCCGCCTTGCCAAAGCCTTGCCGGCGGCGCGAGGTGGTGCGACAGCGGAAGCGGGGAGGAAATGATGGGCCGGCTCGAGGGAAAGATCGTCTTCATGACTGCGGCGGCGGCGGGGATCGGCGGCGCCTGCGCCACCGCGTTTGCCCGCGAAGGGGCGAAGGTGATCGCCACGGACCGCGATGCCGCCGGGATCGCCAAGAAGGGCGAGGAACTGGCGGCTATCTCGCCCGGCCACGAAACCTACGCGCTCGACGTGACCGACAGCGCGGCGCTGCGGGCCGCGGCGGAGCGGCACAAGGGCGTCAACGTGCTCTACAACGGCGCGGGGTGGGTGCATCAGGGCATGCTCGGCGACACCGAGCTGAGCGACTGGCAGCGCAGCTTCGAGATCAACGTGACGCCGATGTTCGTGCTGAGCCAGGCCTTCCTGCCGGCGTTCATCGCGCAGGGCGGCGCGTCGATCATCAACATCGCGTCCGTGGCGAGTTCGCTGAAGGGCGTGCCGAACCGGGTGAGCTATATGTCGACCAAGGCGGCCGTGATCGGGCTCACCAAGTCGATCGCCTTCGACTACATGAAGCACAACATCCGCGCCAATGCGATCTGCCCCGGCAGCGTCGACAGCCCCTCGCTGCACGAGCGTGCCAGGGCGCTGGGCGACCATGACGAAATCTGGAAGACCTTCGTCGCCCGCCAGCCCATCGGCCGCATGGCGTCGGCCGAGGAGATGGCCCACATCGCGGTCTACCTCGCCAGCGACGAGAGTGCCTATGCCACCGGCGCGAACTTCGTCGTCGATGGCGGGATCACCATGTAGCAAGCGGCCGTTGGCCCGGAGCCTGATAGCGCGATGAGTGAACGCGAGGCGCTGGAGATCGCCGAAGCCGGTCATATCGAACCGGTGCCGGTGCCGATCCAGCCCGATGGCCGGCCCTTGATCGGGGTGTTGATGGTGATGGCCTCGGTGCTGCTGTTCGCAGGCAACGACATCGTCACCAAGCTGCTGGTGACGCACTATCCCGTGCCACTGGTCGCGGCCAGTCGATATATCGTGCACCTGACGCTGATGGTGGTGCTGCTGCTGCCGCGCATGGGCACGCGCCTGCTCAGGACCGAACGTACGGGACTGGTGCTGCTCAGGGGACTATGCCTCGTCATCTCGACGCTGGGCATGGGGCTGGCGTTCCAGCGCATGCCGGTGCCGGAATCGGTATCGATCGTGTTCCTGGCGCCGATGCTGGTGGTGCTGGTGGCGGGTCCGGTGCTGGGCGAAAAGGTCGCGGCGGCCAGCGTCGTCGCCGCGGTGGTGGGCTTTGCCGGGGTACTGCTGATCGTGCGGCCGGGCGGCGGGCTGGACCTGTTCGGCGTGATCTTCGTGCTGATCGCGGTTGCCACCTCGGTCGTCTACTACCTGCTGTCGCGGGTGTTGGCGCGGACCGAGAGCACGCTGACCATGCTGTTCTACACGGCGCTGGTGGGAGCCATCTGCTTCGGAGCAACCCTGCCCTGGTCGTGGTCAGGGCCGATACCCGACCTGCCGACGGTGCTGATGTTCCTGAGTCAGGGCGTCGCGGCGGGGCTGGGGCACTACCTGTTCACGGCTGCGCATCGCGAAGCCACGGCATCGCTGCTGGCGCCGGTGGGCTACATGCAGCTGCTCTGGGTCGGGCTGCTCAGCTGGCTTATCTTCGGACATGTGCCCGACACGCTGACCATCGCGGGCATGGCGTTGGTGACGCTGGCAGGAGTGAGCATCGCAGTGACCTCAGCGCGGAATGGACGCAAACACGATGGTCGCAACAAGAATAAGTTAGCAAACATGAGTTAAGCGGTCTGTCGCTCAAACGCTGGGGACCGAAGAATGTCGTCGAACATGGAACTGGAAGCCGCCGTCAGAACGGCAATCGGTGCGCATGGCGCTTGGAAGCTGAAGCTGAAGACGGCCGTCAGCACCGGCAGCAGCGACACTACGCCGGCAATCGTTGGTCGCGATGACCAGTGCCAGTTCGGCAAGTGGCTGCATGGGCAGGGCATCGATGACGACATCCGGGCCGGCATGCCATATCAGGTCGTCCGCCGGCTTCACGCGGAATTCCACCAGTGCGCCGGCCGAGTGCTCGCGCTGGGGCTCGAGGGCAAGCGGGTCGAAGCGAACACCCTGCTCGAGGGCGAATACACGGCCCGCTCGGAAAAGCTGGTAACCGCACTGGCGAAGTGGCGCGGCGAGTTGCAGTCGGTGGCCTGACAACGGCCGCGAAGCCGCGACCGGGCCATTGGTGCCAGTCGCTATTGCCGCTGGAAGGGTACGGTTGTGGTGAGGACCTGGCCCGACTGGTTGAACTCGACGTTGAAATCGACGGTGATGCGGTTGCCGTCGAGCACTATGGCGGAACCGACTTCCATGTTGTTGCCGCCGCGATCGTTCTGCCGCTCGTTGAGAACGAAGGTGATGTGCTTGCCGCGCTGCCGGCCCACCGCGGCGGCCGAAAAGCCGACATTGGACCGCATCGTCGCCTCGTAGCGCTTCTGCTTGTCGTTGAAACCGATGGTGCCGCTGACCGACAGGTTCATGTTCACCAGGGTGCAGCGTCCGGCATAGTTGATCTTCACCACTCTGCTCTGGGTGATCTTCAGTCGGCAGGTAAAGCGCTCAGGCTCGTTGCCGCCGACCAGTACCCCGGCTCCCGCCCAGCTACCGATATAGGGGCGCAGAAGCGCGACTTCGGCATCGCCGGCCGCGCTCGGTCCGACGAACACCATGCACATCGTGGCAATCGCCACGACTATCTTCAGAATCGAACGCATCATCCCCTCCAACTATGCCACGAATACTTACCGCCGTTCTGACGCAGGTGAAACACTGGCGATGAACCTCTGTCGTCGAATCCCGGATTATTGACCGGGAGGGCGCATGCCGGCCGAATGGAACTGCTGGCGTGGCGAGCGGAGTTGCTGGCTGGCGGCGGCGGCGGGTGGGTTGCTTGATCCGGCGGGGCAGGTCGATCGCTGGGAGGCGGCGATGCGACGCGCCGCAGGGCGGTGATTTCGGGCTTTGCCGGAGGGGCGGCTGGCTGTAAGCAGGCCCGGCAATTCCAAGGGAGCATTCGATGAGCATCACCCGCTACGAGGCCGGCAAGCGCATGAGCCAGGCCGTGGTCCACGGCAACACCGTCTACCTCGCCGGCCAGGTGGCCGCCGACTACAACGGCACGATCGAGAAGCAGACGACCGAAGTGCTGGAGGCCGTCGAGCGGCTGCTCGCGCAGGCGGGCACGAGCAAGTCCAAGCTGCTGACGATCCAGGTCATCCTCAACAACATCGCCGACTTCGCCGCGATGAACAGCGTCTACGATACGTGGATCGACCCGGCGAATCCGCCGACCCGCGCCTGCATCGAGGCCCGCCTCGCGCACCCCTCGCTGAAGGTGGAAGTGATCGCGGTCGCCGCGCTCGACTAAGACAGACGGGGCGGTGCTCGTAGCCGCCCCTCCACCAAGCTTCGCTGGACCTTTCGAGCGTGGCTCTCGAGGCCTTCTCGCCCGAAGTCGCTCCACTGGAGCGATCTTGCCGCCCGCCGGCTCGAGGCCCCTCCGCCGCTGACGCGGTGGAGGACCTTGACCTCAAAGTGCTTTCTGGACGGCGGCGCGGGGCTTGGGGGCTTTCTTCGGCTTGGCGGCCTCTTCGGCGACCTTGACCTTCACCTTCGACTTGGCGGCCTTCTGGCCGGCCTTGACCTCGGCGGGCGCTTCGGAGGGGTTCTTGCCCCGGGTGGCCTTGGCGGTACGGGTGGCGGTTTCGGCGACGAGGGTGCGGGTCGCCTCCTCGTGGGCGAGGTGCCAGTAGTGGTCGCCGCGGCCATCGGGGCGGCCATCGGCCTCCCACAGGTAGTAGGCACGCTGGCGGATGGCGTCGTCGCTGACGATCGCGGCGGTGTCGGCCGGTTTGGACTTGCCGGGCATAGTCGTAACCCCATTGCACACTGCGGATGCCGCAACCCTAGCAGAACGAGGGTGCCGTGGCGAAGTCGCCACGACGCAGGCGAGCCATGAACCGTGCCGATGGCCCGGCGGTTCCGCGCGGTTGACCTCAAGGGTGCGGACGCTAGGCTCGCCGGCCTTCGTACCGAGGAGCAAGCCATGCCGCAGCACTACGATTCCATCATCATCGGCGCCGGGCAGGCGGGGCCGTTCCTGGCGGCGCGGCTGGCCGAGTCCGGACAGAAGGTGGCGCTGATCGAGCGACGCTGGCTGGGCGGCACCTGCGTCAACGATGGCTGCACCCCGACCAAGACGCTGGTGGCCTCGGCCCGGGTGGCCTGGCTGGCGCGACGAGCGGCGGATTTCGGCGTCACGACCGGGGCAGTCTCGGTGGACATGGCCGCGATCCGTGCCCGGAAGCAGGCGGTCGTGATGGCCTCGCGCGAAGGGCTGGAAAGCTGGCTCGGCGGGCTCGAGACGCTGAGGATAATCTACGGCGAGGGCCGTTTCGTCTCGCCGCACGAGGTGGAGGTGAACGGCGAGGTGGTGTCGGGGGACACCATATACCTCAATACCGGCGCGCGGCCGGTGGTGCCGGACTGGGTGGGGCAGGTGCCCTATCTCGACAGCACCACGATCATGGAACTCGACACGCTGCCGCGACACCTGGTGATCGTCGGCGGCTCCTATATCGGGCTCGAGTTCGCGCAGATGTACCGGCGGTTCGGGGCCGAGGTGACGGTGCTGGAGAAGGGATCGCACCTCGCCTCGCGCGAGGACACGGATGTTTCCGACGCGATCCGGGCCATTCTCGAGGAGGACGGCATCCGGGTCATCACGGCCGTCGACGGTTTCGGAGCATCGACACTGCCGGACGGGGTGTCGGTGAGCTTTTCGGCCGGTGGGATCGAGCAGCGGGTGGACGGCAGCCACCTGCTCGTCGCCATCGGGCGGACGCCGAATGTCGAGGCGCTGGGTCTCGAGGCCATCGGGGTGAAGCAGGGCAGGCGCGGCCATATCGAGGTCGACGAGCAGTTGCGGACCTCGGTGCCGCACATCTTCGCCATGGGAGACGTGAACGGGCGCGGGGCCTTCACGCATACGAGCTACAACGACTTCGAGATCGTGTCGCAGAACCTGCTGGATGGGGCGGACCGCAAGGTCAGCGACCGGCTGCCGGCCTATGCGCTCTACATCGACCCGCCGCTGGGACGCGCCGGGATGAGCGAAGCGGAAGCATTGAAGTCCGGGCGCAAGATACTGAAGGCGACGCGGCCGATGACGCGGGTGGGCCGCGCCAACGAGCGCGGCGAGACGCAAGGCTTCATGAAGGTGGTGGCGGATGCGGACTCGGGGGAGATCCTCGGCGTGGCGCTGCTCGGCATCGAGGCCGACGAGGTCGTCCATTCGCTGATCGACGCCATGGCCAACGGGGTGGGCTATGAGGCGATCAGGCGCACCATGCATGTGCACCCGACGGTGAGCGAACTGGTGCCGACGCTGCTGGGCGACCTGAAACCCGCTTCCTGACGGCTGTTGCTTCCTTCTCTCGAACGCGCATGTGCCCAACTCGCATCAAAAACGTCGCGCCAAATTGACTCTCGGCAAGACTGATTCGATGGTGGCGATATGGGGGGAACGGGGCTCAGCGAGACGCAGGTAGTCTTTCGCCTGAAGAGGGCGGAGGAGTTCGCACGCCAATGGCGTTCGAACGCCAAGCGGCTGCAGATTCTCGCCGCCAATCCCCGCACGCCGGACACCGTCCGCGCCGATGCGCTGAGCGAAGCGCGGACTGCCGCCGACATCGTCGGTCGTCGGGCCGCTGAACTCGCAGAACTCGCCAAGCTGCGCGGCTATACGGCATGGGAGGCCGACCCGAAGATCGGGCCGATCGTTGTCGAAATCCGGGCAGTCGAGAACGCCCTGACCTTCGCCGCCGAGGCCCTCAACAGGCCCTGACGACGCCGTGTCCGCAACAGAGGGCCGTCAACTCATCGCCCTCAGCAGGTTGCCCGAGACGTGGCCATCGGGGAGAAGGCCGGCGCGGGATTGCCAGTCGATGACAGCGGCGCGGGTCTTGGGGCCGATGACGCCGTCGGGCGAGCCGATCTGGTAGCCCTTGCGCAGCAGCCGCGCCTGAAGCTGCTCGCGCTCGGCCTTGGTGAGGGCGGTATCCTTGGGCCAGGCGGAGACGAAGCCCTTCACCCCGAGGATACGGTCGGCGAGGTGGCCGACGGCGAGGGCGTAGCTGTCGGAATTGTTGTAGCGCTTGATGACGCCGAAGTTGGGCAGCACGGCGAAGACCGGCCCGTTGCCGCCCATGGGCATGTAGATGCGTGTCGTGTCGGCGGGACGCGGGAACGGCTTGCCGTTGGCGCGGGTGACGCCGATGCCGGCCCAGTCACCCAAGGTGGCGTTGATGCCGCCCCAGACGTTCTGGTAGTTGAAGTTGGCGGGCAGCTTCACCTCGTAGCCCCAGGTCTCGCCGGCGCGCCAGCCGAAGGATTTCAGGTAGTTGGCGATCGAGGCAAGGGCATCGGGCACCGAGCCCCAGATGTCCTCGTGGCCATCGCCCTTGAAGTCGACGGCGTATTTCGTGAAGCTCGACGGCATGAACTGCGGGTGGCCCATGGCGCCGGCCCACGAGCCGACCATGTTGGCGGGGGCGACGTGCCCGGCCTGCAGGATCTCCAGCGAGGTGATCAGCTCGGCGCCGAAATAGCTGGCGCGGTAGCCGCCATAGGCGAGGGTGGCGAGCGCATGCGGGGTGCGGTTGCCGCCCATGTAGCCGCCATAGTTGGTCTCGATGCCCCAGATGGCGAGGATCGCCTCGGGCTGCACGCCGTAGCGTTCGGCGATCACGCCGAGCGTTCTGGTCCATTCGCCTCGCATGCCCTGGCCCTTACCGGCCTGGCCGTCGGTGACACGCTTGCCCACATAGTCGGCGGCGGTCGAAACAAACTCCGGCTGCTTCCTGGACAGCTCCAGCACCTTGGTACTGGGGGAGAAGTCCCCCATGGCGGCGTTGAAGATTTTCTTCGATACGCCGCGCGCCTGGGCCTTGGCCCAGGTGGCATCAATGAAACTGTCGACGCCCTTGCCGAAGGCGGGCGGGATGGCGCTCGAAGCGGCCAGCGCGGTAGCGCCGATCAGGAGATGGCGGCGGGTGAGTGCCGGCGTAGCGGGCACGAAGGCTCGGAACATGGTCGACCTCGGACACGAGTACAAACACGAGTGCCGGCACCTGCCCCCGGGCCCGGCTGATGGCTCGATTTTGGCGATCGGACTTAAGATCGCGTTAAGCCAACGGCCGGTTTGCGGTTTTTGCGTGCCGGCCGGGCTAACGAGTGCGTGAGGAGGGTGGCTGGGGCCTACGGGAGCGTTCCTCCCTACCTCCGCTATGTGCGCAAGCGCCCAGCTTCGGTACCCTCCCCGCAAGGGGGAGGGTGGCCAGCGGTCCGGCCGACCGTAGCGCTATTTCTGCAGGATCAGCGGATAGCTACGGCGTCCATGCCGTCAGCTCGCCGATGATCTCGGGATTGTTGGCGCAGTCGAAATCCTTCGCCTTTTCGTCGGCGGCCTGGCGCGCCAGCTTCTCGGCGTCGGGGTTGGTGGCATCGACATAGGCGACGTGGCAGGTGGCGCCCGGCGCGATCCTGGTCACCACCAGCACCGAGCTGGCCGCTTCGCCCGCTGCTTCCAACTCGAACTTCACGATGGTGGCGAAAGGCTTGTAGCTGCCCTCGGCGTTGGAGACGCGCCACTCGATCTCGCCCGACGGCGTGTTGACCGGTGGCAGGGTCTGCTCGGCGGCCTTCTCGGTGGTGGAGGTCAGCCCGTACGAGATGCGGAAGCGCCGCTCGCTCTCGCGCACCATCACCGGCAGGCCCTTGAGACCCGGACAGGCCCAGGTGGAGCCGAAATCGTCGCTCTCGATCACCGTGCACTCGTCGAACGACAGGTCTGTCCAGTTCGCGTTGACGGGTTGTGCGGCAGCGGGATGGGACGACGCAGCGGCCGCGAGGGCGAGGGGGGCGGCGATGAGGAATCGGTTCAGCATGTCGTCTCCGCATGGGTGATGAGGCGTTTTGATGCCTTGCAATGATGGCCACCGATGGGCCACAACGCCGGGCGAAATCCTCCCCCCCAGGGCCCTCCCAAGGTTACCAAGATGAATATCGACGCCATCCCGATCGGCAAGAACCCGCCCGACGACCTCAACGTGATCATCGAAGTGCCGATGGGCGGCGAGCCGATCAAGTACGAGATCGACAAGGCTTCGGGTGCGCTGTTCGTCGATCGCTTCCTCTACACCCCGATGCGCTACCCGGGGAACTACGGCTTCGTGCCCCACACGCTGTGCGGCGACGGCGACCCTCTCGACGTCATCGTGATGAACTCGCGCCCGCTGGTGCCCGGTGCGGTGGTGCGCTGCCGCCCGTTCGGCGTGCTGTTCATGGAGGACGACGGCGGCAAGGACGAAAAGATCCTCGCCGTGCCGGTGCACAAGCTGACCAAGATGTATGACGGCATCCACGATATCGGCGACATGCAGCCGATCCAGCTCGAGCGCGTGAAGCACTTCTTCACCCACTACAAGGATCTTGAGCCCGGCAAGTGGGCCAAGATCGAGCGCATCGGCAACGCCGCCGAGGCGCGCCAGGTGATTCTCGAATCGATCGAGCGGGCCAAGGCCGAGCCGGCCTGAGCGGCCCTTGAAACGTCAGCCGGCCGGCCTATCTATTGGTCAACGGTCGGTGTGACCGGGCGATGTTCCCTCCCGTCAGCCTGGTCCCGATCCCCAAGGAAAGGCGCTCCCCGAAAGGGTCGAGCGCCTTTCGCTTTTCTGGCTCGGCCCAGGCAAAAAAGGCGCCGGAGTTGCCTCCGGCGCCCGAATGATTCACGTGAAGCGGTGCGCGCTCAGTGGCCGCCCGCATGACCCATGCCCGGCTGGGCCGGGGGCTTCTTGACGAAGAAGGCGAAGACGATCGCCACCAGCGAAATCGCCGCGGCGCAGAAGAAGGCTACCTGGACGCCGGCCCTGACCGCTTCGGCGCGCCCGGCACCCGCGGCAATGAGCGCATCGCTGCGGATGGTCATCAGGGCGACGAACAGCGCGACGCCGGCCGCACCCGCCACCTGCTGCACCGAGCCCAGGATGGCGCTGCCATGCGAGTAAAGCTGCGGCGGCAGGGAACTGAGGCTGGCGGTAAACAGCGGCGTGAACATCAGCGCCAGCCCCATCGACATCAACACGTGCAAGGCGATGATGAGCCAGACCGGCGTGCTGCCACTGAGAAGGGTGAAGCTCCAGAGCACGGCGCTCAGCAGAAGGGTGCCGGGTACCAGGAGCCGCGTAGTGCCCCACCGGTCGTAGAGGCGGCCGATGACCGGGCCGAGGAGGCCCATGACGAGGCTGCCCGGCAGCAGCATCATGCCGACCTGCAGCGGATCGAGCGCCAGCACATTCTGCAGGAACAGCGGCAGCAGGATGATGACGCCGAACAGCGCCATCATCGCCACGGCCATCATCGCCACCGACAGGCTGTAGTTGCGGATCGAGAAGGCGCGCAGATCGAGCAGTGCCCGGTCGCGGAGGCCGAGCTGGCGCCAGACGAAAAGCACCATGGCGACGAGGCCGATGACGAGCGGCACGAATGGGGAGATGCCGCCATCGCCGGCATGCGCCGCTTCGCCGAAGCCGGAGAGGCCGTAGACGATGCCGCCGAAGGCGAGGACCGAGATCACCACCGAGATGACGTCGAGCGGGGTCGAGCGTGGCTCGGACACGTTCTTCATCAGCGCCGCGCCGAGCGCCAAGGCGCCAACCGATATCGGCAGCACCAGGATGAACATCCAGCGCCAGTCGAGATGGGTGAGGATGAAACCGCCAATGGTCGGGCCGATGGCGGGCGCCACCGACATGACGATGGACATGTTGCCCATCACCTTGCCGCGGGCCTCTGCCGGCACCAGCGTCATCACCGTCGTCATCAGCAGCGGCATCATGATCGCCGTGCCGGTGGCCTGCACGACGCGACCGGCGACGAGCAACTCGAGACCCGGGGAGATGGCGCAGATCAGCGTGCCGAGGCTGAAGATGGCCATGGCCAGCATGTAGATGGGCCGGGTGTTGATGCGCTGCAGCAGGAAGCCGGTGATCGGGATCACCACTGCCATGGTGAGCAGGAACGCGGTCGTCAGCCACTGCGCCGCGGAAGCGGTGACGCCGAGATCGGTCATCAGCGGCTGGATGGCGACGCTCATGATCGTCTCGTTGAGGAAGACGACGAAGGTCGAGACGAGCAGCAGGGCAATGACCAGCCGGTTGCGCGCGGCGTTCGAGGCGTCGTGCGGAGCGGGGGTGGCGGACGCGGAAAGCGATACGTCGTCGATTGCAGCTTCGGAGGTCATGCTGGCCTGCTTTCAAAACGAACTAAGAAAAATGGGGGCGACTCCTGCCACGCAGCGGCAGCGAGCGCTACCCCTGATAAGCGCATGGTGCGAATGCACGGCAGTGGATGGATGATCCTGGGCACGGTGCGACGCATCCCCGTTCAGTTGTGTGGTGATGACGAACGGTCGCGGCGCGCTTCGACATCCACGCCGCGGAATTCGCTTAAGCGACGACTTATCTGTTCTGCATCACTTAAGTCAACGTTGAAGTTTTTCACAGCGACTTCTCGGCAAGCGAACGGAAGGCATCCGGCACGCCCTCGCGGCGGTCCACGGCCAGCTGGCCGTAGCCGATGGCTTCGCGGCCGAAGCGGGTGCGGATGCGGTCGATGGCGTGGTCGGCGGTGAGGCGGGCATGGCCCTGGCGGCTGCCGGTACGGCGCGCCTCGTCGGCGAGGCCGAGCGGCAGTTCGAGTTGGAGGTCGGGGTCGCGGACGAGATGCGCGACCGAAATGGCGAGCAGCGTGATGGTCTGTTCGTCGGGGTGGTCGGCCCGGACGATGCGTACAAGCTCCTCAGCAATCTCGGCGAGGCTCGTGGTGGCGGCAAGGGGGGAATCGATCGTCGCCGAGCGGGTGACGGCGCGCATGTCGCGAAAGCGGACGCGGACGGTGACGGTGTA
This sequence comes from Pseudomonadota bacterium, assembly GCA_023428425.1. Lineage (GTDB taxonomy): Bacteria > Pseudomonadota > Alphaproteobacteria > Rhizobiales > Devosiaceae > Devosia_A. Next base: position 2,401 of record JAEYYP010000161.1, on the reverse strand, counting down.
GCCGAACCAGGACTTGGCCCTGAGCCGCGTGGCGATGCGGTCGGCGAGGTGGATCAGGGCAGGGCGCCACACCGCTTCGGTGAAAGGTTTTCGGCCGAGCGCCGACTGGGCCCCGGCCGAGCGTGCGCGCTGGTGCACGACGATCTCGCGCGGGTCGCGGTTCCAGGCGAGCTGGCTCAGCTTCTCGCCCGCGGCGTTGCCGAGCAGGTGCTGCACCCAGTGGATGTGCCGGCCGGCCAGCTGGCCGATGGTGGTGATGCCCTCGTCCTCGAGCTTGCCCTCGGTGACCGGGCCAACGCCCCACATCAGCCCCACGGGCAGCGGGTGCAGGAACTCGAGCTCGGTTTCCGGGTGGACGACGACAAGCCCATCGGGCTTCGCCACCTGCGAGGCCACCTTGGCGAGGTGCTTGGTGCGCGCCACCCCAACCGAGATGGGGAGGCCCAGTTCCTCGCGCACCCGCCGGCGGATGGTGCGGGCGATGGTTTCGGGCGAGCCGAACAGGTGCTCGCAGCCGGCGACATCGGCAAAGGCCTCGTCGATGGAGATACGCTCGACGAGCGGCGTGTAGTCGTCGAGCACGCGGATCGCGGCGTCGCCGAGGCGCTGGTATTCCTCGAAATGGCCGCCGGTGAAGATCAGCTCGGGGCAGAGTGCCTTGGCGGCCCAGCCCGACATGCCGCCGCGCACGCCGAAGGCCTTGGCCTCGTAGGATGCCGCCAGCACCACGCCGCCGCCGACCGCGATCGGCTTGCCGCGCAGCTCAGGGTTCAGCAGCTGTTCTACCGACGCATAGAACGCATCGAGGTCGGCATGGAGGATGGTGGCGCGCGACATGGATTTCGGACTCGCCTGCACGAGTGAACATAACAGGAACAAAGTTGCCCGGAGTCAAGCAGTCGCCTGCACCATTTGTACCGTTCCAACCATCGCCTCGTTGCGATAGGTTCCGCCAAAATCGAGAGGGCTTATCGAGTGAGCATTTCCAGCATCTTCGCGCAGGTCGTGGCGCTTGTCGGCGGCACAATGGTTCATCTGCGGCACAAGGGCGCCAATCTCCCGCAGGCCATCGGCACTGCGCCGGCTATTCCGGCGGCCGTGCCGCAGGGCACGCTGCCGACGCTGAAGATGCCGACGGCGCGGGGCTGGTCGGGCGGCAGAAAGCCGATCGCGGCGCCGGGGCTGAAGGTCAACGCCTTCGCCACGGATCTCGTGCATCCGCGCTGGATCGAAGTGCTGCCCAATGGGGACGTGCTGATCGCCGAGGCGCTGAACGAGCCGGGCAAGCCGAACTCGCTGTTCGGCTGGGCCATGCAGGTGACCATGGCGCGGGCCAAGGCGGTTGGTTCCAACCCCAACCGCATCACGCTGCTGCGCGATGCGAACCAGGATGGCGTGGCCGAGGTGCGGCACGACTACATCACGGGGCTCAACATGCCGTTCGGCATGGCGCTGGTGGGTGACACGCTCTATGTCGGCAACACCGATGGCATGGTGTCGCTTCCCTATGTCGAGGGCGAGACGAAGATCACGGCGACGCCGAAGCGCCTCACGACCTACAAGCCGGGCGGGCACTGGACGCGCTCGATCCTGCGCAACAAGGCCGGCACCAAGCTCTATGTCGGCGTCGGCTCGCTCAGCAACATCGCCGAGCAGGGGTTCGAGGCCGAAGTGGGCCGGGCGATGGTCTACGAGTACGACATCGCCTCGGGTACGCAGCGCGAGTTCGCGACGGGCCTGCGCAACCCGGTCGGCCTCGCCTGGGAGCCGACGACCGAGACGTTGTTCACCGTGGTCAACGAGCGCGACGGCATCGGCGACGAGACGCCGCCCGACTACCTGACCTCGGTGCGCGATGGCGCGTTCTACGGCTGGCCGTACTCGTACTGGAACAAGGTCGTTGACGATCGCGTGCAGCCGCAGGATGCTGCCAAGGTTGCCGGCTCGACCCAGCCCGATTTCGCGCTCGGCGGCCATACGGCCTCGCTCGGGCTCTGCTGGCTGCCGGCCGGCACACTGCCCGGCTTCGGCGAGGGCATGTTGATCGGCCAGCACGGCTCGTGGAACCGTTCAAAGCTCTCGGGGTATCGGGTGATCCATGTGCCGTTCAAGGACGGCAAGCCGGTCGGCCCGGCCAGGGACATCCTCACCGGCTTCCTCTCCGACGACGAGAGCGAGAGCTGGGGACGCCCGGTCGGCGTTCGGATCGGTCCCGACAATTCGCTGCTCGTCGCCGACGACGTGGGCGACGTGATCTGGCGCGTCACCGGCGCCTGATGCGCCCGCATGGGGCGCCGCCGAAGCCGTGCGCCATCGGCATCAGGCCGCTCGAGCTCAACGAGTGGATCGATGCCGACGAGCGGCTGGGTGAATATCTCGACGAGAAGGCGCGGCTCTGGGC